>MUIB01000002.1 GCA_002084135.1 Spirochaeta sp. LUC14_002_19_P3
TTGAAAGCCGGGAGTATGCCGAAAATCATCCAGATTCGGATCGAAATCCAGCGGTATACGGCCAACAATGTTCCCTGCGGATAGGGGGGGCAGGTAGAACGATCGGGTGGGCAGTTCAGCGGGGCTAATCAAAATTACCGAAGAACCGGAAAGGTAGTAGAGGGTGTTTTTATCAACCCATTTTATATTGGAAATTTTGCCGGTTCCGAATTCGCGGTAATTTTCATTGGGTAAATTGTTGTTTTCAATGAGCTGGACAGACAGGTAGAAGAGCTTGCCGCTGTGGGCATATATCACATAGCGGGAATCTTCAGACCAGAGGGCGTAATCTGGGTTGAAGCTGGTAACATGATTGCTGGTAATCAGGTGTTTTTTGCCGGTTTTACTGTTAATCAGGTATAAATTCCCCCGTATGGATGAATTGGTTTCCTGAAGCAGCAGCCATTGTCCGTCTGGAGATCCAATTGCTGGCAGTGTACGTCCGTTTGGAATGCTGAAGCCCTGTTTGTAAGAGGTGTATAGTCCCAGTTGGCGGAACCGGTAATTCTTATCGAAACTGCTGCGGAACAGCCCAAAACGATTGAGTATTTCCAGTTCCTTAGTGTCCGGATAATAATTTACCAGCTCGGGAAAATAAGAGAGTGCGGATATGGCCTCATTATCCTTGTCATTAAGATCGTCCAAATCAGCTATCATAGCAGTTTTGAAACGGCTCCACCCCGGCTGCTCCGCCGTACAGGTAAAAAGAAGCTGGTTATCGGTGGACAGATCGTTTGGAGAGAAAACAATATCCGCGGCATGAAGCCATAACGGAATTAAAAGCAGTAATGCAGTAATATGGATAGATTTCATCACTTCTTTATCGGCCTTATTCGGGATTTTGGCCATGACAAAATATCAGAGGAAGCCTACAAATGTAAATCCAGCGCAAAATCGACCGTCATAGCCTGCATATTCAGTGTATATTTTTTATCTGCGGAACTTGCCTCGGCACCATAAAAACCATAACCCGCGCTCATGGATATATCAAGTCCCCAATTATCCCGGCTAACAAGATTGTAAACCCCTCCCAGGCTCCCAGCCACAAAGAATCCTCCCTGAGCGGAACTTATTTGGCTGCTGCCGGATCCGGCTGTAATATTTCTGAACTCCGGACTATCCTGAAACAGGGCATAGCCGATTTTCAGGGCCAGATAAAGATTGAATGCTTTTCGGGGAATGAAATTAAAACGCGCCGCGGCATACAGGGGGATAAAATTAAATTTTTCTTCGGTTGTGCCGCCATCGCGGTACAGCCTGCGGGGAATCTGCCATTGGAATCCCGCACCTGCTTCAAACAGGGAATTAAACTTCCACCAAAGCTCAAGCCCGGGAGAAACGCCGTAGCCGGTGCTGTCAGGCTGGCTATCAAGGCCGGTTAAGTATGCGATGGGCTCCATGCCGATGAGCAGACGTATGCGGACATGTTCAGTTTTTGCACTGAGAATTCCAGTTGTTGAAAAAAGACATAATATAGCGAATATATAATTTTTGTATTGAAAAATATGCAAAGGGCACCTCTAAAAACCCATTTAGTTCTTGACTCGATCTTTTCCGCCGCTCTTAAGTTGCCAAAATGCACATAGCTTAGGCTGGCTTAAGCTTTTGCCGCCCGACAAAAAATTTCTTCGTCAATTTCCTAAAGCGGTTTTTTAGAGGTACCCTAAAAGATTATCCAGAGGCACAATACCGCTACACATAAATATCAACGACTCCAGCCTATGCCAACATTCACGCTGAATTGTGCCTGGTTATCATTCCTGGCCGTTTCGCTATTATCGTTATCATCCAC
>MUIB01000143.1 GCA_002084135.1 Spirochaeta sp. LUC14_002_19_P3
AAACAAAAACATTTCTGACAGTATCGATCCTGCCCACCCCTTACTGTGATCCCCATTCCATATTGCCTGCCTCCTCAGCCTCAACCCTGTCCGTGAAAATGCATCCGTTCTCCAATAAACTACAAAGCTGCCAGTTACCTGAATGATACGATTTATAATATCCCGTGTCCAGGTGAATTTTGGGAAAAACTCCCTGGGAATGTTAAACTGTTCCCACAAGCCATTGAGTATACTGACAAGACGTTTCTGATAATCCCCAAATTCCTCGGTGAATGTCTGCAAGCTGGTATAAAACATCCTGCCAACCACAAAAAACAAAATGAGCAGCGCTCCCATTACAAGAAAAATACCGAATATGCGCGGTATACGGAGCTTTTCCATCCGCTGTACCAGCGGCGTGAGCATAAGGGCAAGAAGGCCCGCAATGAAAAGGGGCAGAAAGACTATCCGCAGAAAATGCAGGGTTGCCCCTAAAGCGAGAACGGTAAGGATGGAAAGACATAGAGTCTGGACATTGCGGGTTTCCATGGCTCTGATATTATATGATTATGCGAATAATGCCTATATGCTATCCTGCAATAATACGGCGGAATTGGCAAAAGGATTGACAAAAGTTCTGGGGTATATAAATATTCACTTATCCATCTGGAAAATATTAACGAGGAATTAAATGAAAGAAAATGTTTACAATGTGAATATTATCAGCAGGGAGCCTCTTGTTAGCCCGGAGGAATTAAAATTATCCCTGCCCATAGATGAGATTCACGATACCATTATGCAGTTTAGAAATGAGGTAGAGGCCATTCTTGCTCACCGCGATCCCAGGATGCTGATAATTGTTGGCCCTTGTTCAATTCACGACCGGGAAGCGGCACTGGATTATGCCCGTCGGCTGAAGGTTTTGAGGGAGCGCTACAAGGAAACACTGAATATTGTTATGCGGGTTTATTTCGAGAAACCGAGAACCACTCTGGGCTGGCGGGGCTTTGTTATAGATCCAGGTTTGGATGACTCCTACAAGATAAACGAGGGCTTAACACAGGCCCGTCGTCTTTTGATTGATATTGCCCGCATGGAGATTCCGGCCGGAACCGAAGTGCTGGATCCCATTATACCGCAGTATATCTCCGATCTGATTTCCTGGGCATCAATAGGTGCGCGAACCACGGAATCCCAGACTCACCGGGAGATTGCCAGCGGGCTGTCGATGCCGGTGGGCTTCAAAAACGGTACCGATGGGGATTTAACCAAAGCCATAAACGCAGTGCAGTCTGCCCGGCACAGCCATAGTTTTATAGGGATAGAGCAGAGCGGCAAGGTTTGTGTTTTTAATACGCGGGGCAACCGAACGGGGCATATTATTATTCGGGGAGGGAAGTCGGGGCCAAACTACCATGAAGAAGACATTGAGAGGGCGGAAAATCTTCTTGCTCATGTAGGCATTCTTCCTTCGATAATTATTGACTGCTCTCACGCCAACTCCGGCAAACAATATTACAAGCAGGCTCGTGTTCTCAAAGCCGCGCTGAGATTAAGGGAGCAGGGGAGAACTTCAATTCGTGGCATTATGCTGGAAAGCAATTTAGTCGCCGGACGCCAGGATATTCCTGAAGACAAAACTCAGCTTGTATACGGCCAGTCTATTACCGATGCCTGCATAGGCTGGGAGGAAACTGAAGAACTGCTGGATATGGTAGCGCGCTACCGCATAAAATAATTCATGGCCTCTGAAAATATGGAACTGAATATTATTTTGCATGAACCGGAAATACCGCAGAACACCGGTAGCATCGGGCGGACCTGTATGGCCCTGGGTGCTAAACTGCATCTGATACAGCCGCTGGGGTTTTCTCTGGAGGATAAGTATCTCAAGCGGGCGGGGATGGATTATTGGCGGCGGCTGAACGTGGAATGCTATTCCGATTGGCCAACGTTTCTCGCCGCTCAGCCCGAATTGCCGCTTTGGTATTTCACAACGAAAGCGAGAAAATGCTACAATGAGGCGGAATTTTCAAAGCGGCTTGGTATGGTGTTCGGCAGGGAAACCGGCGGGCTGCCGGATACTCTACTGGAAAAAGTTCCTGAGCGCTGTCTCCGCATACCCATGTTGCCGGAAGCCAGATCGCTTAATCTTGCGGTAACCGTGGGCATTGCAGCCTGTGAAGTGCTCAGGCAGCACGGCTTTGCTGGCCTCACGGCAGCAGATCCGGAGAAGCGGCTGAAATTTCACTAAGGGCGGAATGCTGTAACGATGCTGTTTTGCCTAAAGGGCACCCCTAAAATTTAATGTCGAAGCCATGATACAGACCGCTTCGCCCTAAATTTTCAATTTCAATATTTCGCACAAAGGAACCGGGAGGCCCCTTTTGCAACAGGCTTTGAAAGTTGTCCAGCACGGCTAATGGGGCTTCTGCCCAAACTTCCACGGAGCCATCAGGCCGGTTCCGAACCCAACCATCTATTTTTAACGCCGAAGCCTGTCGCTGAACATACCAGCGGAATCCAACGCCCTGCACCCGTCCCTGAATAATGTACTGCCTTGCTTCCATGGCAGGCATTATGGCATGAATAAAAGAAACAGGAAAAGATGCCGCAAGGCCCCGCCGAAATTTTGCTGTCAGGAATAATGGATCAGCCTTATAGCCACGTATCCACGGCAATAAAAATTAAAAATGCAGCAAGAATACTGCTTATAATTCTTAAATAAATGGGATTCCTGAACACTTTGCTGATAAGCACACCGCTATAGGCCCAGGTACAGGTGGCACCCGCTGTGAACACAGTAACAATCAGTACGGGAATGACAATCTGGCCAGCCCCCCGGGAAGGCGGAAGAATGCCAATAGCACTAAGGGCAAAGAACCACGCCTTAACATTCACCCACTGAAATGCGAATGCTCCCCAGAACCCCAGAGGTTTTTTGTTTTTGGACAATCCCCCCCCAGTGCCCTTTTCTCCTTTATCTGCCTTGAGTACAAGCATTCTGTATGCCAGATAAGCGAAATAGCCAGTCCCCACGGCTTTAACGATAGTATGCAGCAGCGGATAGCGGATTAGCAGGGCGTAAATACCAAAGTTTATACACAGAAACAAAAAGCCAAAGCCAATAATAACTCCCAGTATGTGTTGGATGCTTCTTCTGAAGCCAAAAATCATTCCAGACTGCATCAGCATGCTGTTGTTAGGGCCAGGAGTAAATGCGGCAATAACAACGGTAATTGTAAATTTTATCAGGTAATGCATAAACTATCTCAGAACCAGAGCTGGTTCGTACTGTTCCAGTTCAAATAAAAAATATTGATATTCCTTCTCGTACCCGCCTGAATCCTCATACAGTTTCAATGCTCTCCTCCCGGCAATAGCCCGATACTGATTCTTCAGTTCGCCAATTAACTGGCTTTTCAGAGCATACACGGACTCTCTGCGGGCATCCTTCATTCGCAGATACGACAATAACTCCAACAATCGGTTAAAGGTGGGCAAAGGAGGAACATTGCTTTCTTCCAGCACCCCGGACATAATCCGCGCTTCGGCTTGAACAGGCTCAAAGGAAAAATAATTGCCCTCCCGGAGGTATCCTGCCTCTCCCGGAAGAAATAGCATAAGCTGATTCGTTACAAGCTGCCCCGAGGGTTGAAGCCGATAGCTCAAGGTTCCATCTTTTTCCACAGCGATTGAACCCGCTTCCATATTAGCCGCAATATGAACACGCGGCTCCAGACGATACCCATCCCGATTTATCAGCTCTCCCTGAGGATTAAGGAACATTTTCCCATCACGGCTGAACAGAATGCGCCCCTCCGGAGTGCTGAACTTGAAAAAACCCGGCATGGCAACACCCAAATCCAGGGGGCGCCCAGTAACAATCAAAGTTCCCTGAGTACCTATCTCGCTAAAATAACTCCGATACCCGTAAGTGCCAATATTGGCCAAATCTTTCAGATGCAGGGAATATTGCTCTTTAAGCTCCCCAACTTCGGCATTCCCGCAGCCGATTAAGAATAGAAGCAGCAGGAAAATACAAGCCATTGAGCTCCCCTCCCGCCTGGCTGGGCAACGGCCTTCGGTTTCCCTGTGCAAAGTTTTATCGCCGCAGCCGATTCGTTTTTTTGGTACACCTTCATCTCGTTAAGATAAACTATCATGTATTGCGGATTATGGCGATACTCGCTGCCCCTACTTATTTTTAAAGGGCACCTCTAAGCTGTTGACATGTTGGGCACCTCTAAAAACCCGGCGAGTCGGCGGAATTCGTCCAGTTGCTGTTTGGAGGCGGCAATGAGTTCATCCGCATCGAAATGGCCGAGTACGGCATCCCGTTCGTGTTCGCTGCTGTAGAGGTGGTTGCGGAATTGGCTCTCGTAGTCTTTGCGGCGGCTGGCGGAGATGCCGTTGTGGATGAATTCGGCGGTGGCGAGGGCTTCGCGTATCAGGGACTGGGGGGATTCGCCGGGGGCGCATTGGCGCAGAAGTTGGAGGGCCTGGGCCCGGCGGTGAGCGGGATAGGCGGCAGCGGCTTCGGCGTAAAAGCGGTGTACGCCAGGCCAGTCATTTATGCGGCCGGTTTTGAGGGCGGTTTTCAGTGTTTCCAGTGTGGTTTTTTTTATAAGCTGACCTCCAATGTTGTCCCACTCGGGGGGCGGGAGCGGGCGGGGGCTGCTGGAGGCCGGGGGCTGGGGCTGGGAAAGGGTTAAATCCTCGGCGGCGCCAGAGGTCAGCAAAACTTGAACGGCATAAAAGCGTAGCAGGCGCAGGTAGTTCCGGTAGGCATGGCCGGCATGGAGGATGCGGATGGGGCGGCTGGAGGCTTCGAGTATGCCGGGGGGCAGCATTATGGTGGGGTTGGCGGTGGCGAGGGAGGGGGCTTCGTATTCGCTTTCCCACTGTTCTAAAAGTTTGCAGGCGTGCAACATCTGTTCGGCGGTGTCGGGGGCGAGCCAGTGGTATTCCAGGGGCTGGTGGGTGCCGGTGCGGGCATCGCGGGCGGCGGTTTTGGCGCAGTCTCGGGCGAGTCCGTAGAGGTTGTACTGAAACCAGTAGCCGGGCATTACCCGCAGTTCCTTGCCATCGGGGCTGTTGGAGAGCAGGCAGAAGGGCAGGGGAATGTCGAGCTGGGCGGGGTAGGCACCTTTGGCGATGAGGGTGAAGGCGGCGAAGCGGGAGTTGTGAACCAGGCTTACGCCGAGTCCGGGCCAGAATCCCCGTTCGGCGCTTATTTCCCCATCGCCAACCCGTGAGTTGTGATTGGAGCCAATGGCGGCGGCGGCGGCGAGGTTGCTCATGCCTTTTATAACGGCGGCGCAGAGGAAGGAGGATTTATGGGGCTGGCTGTGGGTGTAAAAGAGCAGGGAGCAGCGCACTTCGCCGCAGCTTATTCTGGAGTTGGGGCCCAGGACGGAGTCTGTAAGGCAGGCACCGAGTTCAAGGGTGCTGTGTTCGCCTAACACGAAGCGCTGAGCGGAGGCCCCGGAGTTTATGCGGCAGCCGTGGCTTATTATGCCGTCGCTTAGGGTGCAGGCTTCTTCTATTATGGTGGGTGCCTGAGGGCTGCTGTTGATGCTAAGGTTTTGTAGTCGGCTGCTTCCTTCGATGCGGGCGGATGGCCCGATGCGAAGGTTTCGGAGTATGCCGCAGTGCTGAATAATAGTTCCGGCACCGATGATACCGCCTGGAGGGTTTTGTTCGGCGGGGGTGGCTGCTATGGAGGCGTTTATGGCTTGGCGGCTTATTTCGGCAAAGCGTTGCATGAGTTCTTCGTCGCCGCGGTATTTGGCCCAGAGCCAGGCATCGGCGGGGAGCATTCCGTCTACGGCCTGAACTGAGCGTCCGCCGTTTTCGTTGGCTATTTTCATCCATGTTCCGGCACCGAATTCCGCGCCGGGTTCGGTGCTTATTTCTCCAATGTTGAAAAGTGCGGCGCGGGCTTCCACGCGGATGTTGGCGAGCCGCCTAACATTGTGAATGGCGGCATTTCCGGCGATGTGGCAGCCGATGATGAGGGAATTGTAAAGGCCGATGGGGTGCTGCTGTTCCGCTGCGTCCAGCTCTTGCCTGCTTGTTCCGCCAATATAATTCTTTCCCAAAAAACGGCAGCCGTGTATCCGTTCGGCCTGAAAGCCCTCCCCGACGGATATATCCCTCCAGGACTCCGCTCTGTTGCCCTGCTGCTCAAGAAGGCTTATTTCTTCATTGGAAAGGGGGCGGGGGGCTTGTGCGTCCCGGTTTGGGGGTGCTTGGGCCTTTGGGGCGGGGTTCGGAGTTTTTTTGTTCATGAGGGGATTGTATACTATTATTGGGAGGGGTGGAAGGTAGATTTATGAGGGATGAGTAAAAAGCGATTCAGCACTCGCCAAAGGCGAATCCACCCAAGGGCACCTAATCTTTCTTGTAGGTTTCAGCAATCCCGACAATCGCGGACACCAAATCCGGGCAGTCAATGAGTTCCGCCGCTTCCAATGGCTTTACAAGCCGCCGCTTGCGCTGCTGTTTTTCCGGCCAGTCCTGAGCGAGAGAGCGGATTTTAACAGAATAAATTTTCCACTTTGCCTTTCCGCCCCGGTCTATAACGAAGGAATACGGGCCACCGGCAATTTTTCCCTTTACCCCCGCTTCTTCCCATGCCTCTTCCAGCGCGAGAAGCTGATTGTAGCTATCATCTTCATAATGCCCCTTGGGAATAAGCCAGCGCCCTGAACTGCTGGTAACTATCGCAAGTTTATGATTTTTTCCTTTTCCTTTAAAGCAATAGGCTGCAATTACTGTTTTCATTGGCCCGGTACTTAAAGAAACACATCAAAAAAATAATTGTTTCGCCATATCATTACGAAGCCGCCCCCGACATAATTTCCATCAGCCGTTCCGGGGTAAGGGGAATCCGTAAGCAGTCACGGCCTACCGCCTGCTCCACCGCAGAGGCAAAGGCCGCATGGCCGCCGTCATGGACCATTTCGCCCATACCCTTGGCACCGAAAGGCCCGTATTTGTAGGGATTGTTCTCCGTTGCGGCCGCCGTGCGGGGAAAATCCAGCGCAGTCGGCACAATGTAATCCGCCATTGTGCGCTGACGGAACATTCCCTTCTCATCGGTTTCCAGCTTCTCCAGATAGGCATAGCCCAGTGCCTGGCTCATGCCGCCCTGAATCTGGCCTTCCACCACCCTGTTATCTATGGGCACCCCAACATCGTACACCCCCCAGGCCCCTTCAACATGCACCTCCCAGGAAACCGGATCCACCGACACCTCTATAACATTCACACCCCAGCCGAAGGCCCCGTAAGCATCGCCGGTTAAAGTTTGCTGATCCCACTTAATGCCAGGCGGCAGAGTGTAGCGGGCTTCCGTTTCCTGCTCCTCGCCGTTCTTCCAGATGGCTTTCAGCTTGAGTGCCGCTTCCTGAAGCAGGTAGCCCACCACCATCATTGTGCGGCTGGCCACCGTTGGGCCGGAATCCGGCACCCGGTCGGTATCGGGATTCTGATAAATTATTTCTTCTGCCGGAATGCCCAGAACCGCGCCGACAACCTTGCGCAGAGTGGTTGTTGTTCCCTGCCCCATATCAATATTGGCAACAAGAAGTTCTACCCTGTTCCGGGCATCCTTGCGCAGCTTTACCCGGCCTTTGATAATGGTTTGCTCGCCGTCTCCAGTAAAGCCGCAGCCGTGGTTGAACAGGGACATGGCAATGCCCCGCCAGGGTACATTCACGTAGCGGGCCCGTTTTTCGCTGTAGCCGGACAGTTCCTCCGCCCGCTTTATGAGCCTGTCTAAAATGACCTCCTCCCTAATCGTACCTCCGGTTATGGTTTGGTCTCCTTTGCGCAAGAAGTGCCGCTGTTTGAGACTAAGGGGCTCAAGGTTTAATTCTCGCGCAGCCTTCTCGATATGCTTTTCCAGAGCAAATATGGCCTGCGGTGCCCCGAAGCCGCGGAAGGCCCCGGAAGGCACCGTATTCGTAGCGATGGCCCTGCCCCGCACGCGGACGTTGGGAATGCTATACACGCCATTGGAGGTAAAAATAGCCCGCTGCAAGACAATCAGAGAGTAGCTTTCATAAGCGCCGCCATTGATGATAATGTCGAATTCCATCCCGGTTAGCGTTCCGTCTGCCCCGTGAGCGGTACGGATGCGGGTTCGGGACGGGTGGCGCTTGGAGGTAAAAGCCATGTCCTCGGTACGGTCGAAGATCATTCTTAAAGGCTTTCCGCCTTTTAAGGCCGCCACTGCCAGGGGAACGCCCATTATTTCGGGGTAGTCCTCCTTGCCGCCAAAGCCGCCGCCGGTTGCCGCCTGAATAACCCGCACCTGAAAGGCTTCGCCCAGCGCCTCTTCCAGGGCATGCTTTACGTAGTAGGGGCACTGGAGGGAACCGTGAAGCACCACCTTGCCGCCATCGTCTTCCAGCCAGGCGCACAGGCCCTGCGGCTCCATGTAGAGCTGCTCCTGAAAGCCGGTTTCGTACTCCCCTTCCACAATGTGCGCCGCCGAAGCAAAGGCTGCATCAGCATCCCCCTTGTTCAAACTCAAATCGGCGTAAATATTGTCGCTGCCATGAATAGCCCCGCCCTTGAGCACCAGTGCCTCGTCCACGGTAAGTGCCGTCTCCGCTTCCTCGTAGTCAATCTTAATCTGACTGAGAAGATTGTCCACCACTGCCGCGTCCGGACCGGCCAGCACGAGAATAATCTGCCCCCGATAGCGAATTTCTTCCTCGGCAAAGGCTGGCCAGTCATTCTTAATCAAGGCAATATGATTCTGATAGGGAATGTCCCGGTAATCGGTGGTAAAATACCCCTCCGGGAGCTCCGGCAGATGGATGTTCCGTATTCGCCCCCGCGAAAAGGGCGAACGATAAAATCGGGCCGTAAGAAAATCCTTACGGGGAAAATCGGCGATGTACATTGCCTCGCCCGTGCTCTTTTCCATCCCGTCCACACGGGGAATGCTGGTGCTGATAGTCATGGTTCCGCCTCTTTAATCGTATTTTTTGTTACAGAGCTTCTTCATAAACTATCGGAAAGATTTCCAGCAGGGAAGGCCTAGCAAGAAAGTTCTTGAACTGGCTCTGATACTTGTATTAAACAGCATTTCGCGGAGCTTTGTCTACTGTGAATCGGGGTAATTGTATTTGAGGGCACCTTTGAATATCCTTAAGAACCTTCAAGCATGTTATGGGCACCTCTAAAAACCCCATTGAGTTCTTGACTCGAACTTTTCCGCCGCTCTTTTTCAATTTTCACTTTTCAATTTTCACTTTTCAATTTTCAATTTTCAATTTTCAATTTTCAATTTTCACCCTTCCAACTTCACCATTCACAAGCTGGTTTTTAGAGGTACCCTAAAAAAAGCGCTTTGTCTGTGAAGGATAAGGGCTAATGTATTCTGATGTAACTCAATAGCAACTATTTTGTAGAAATTCATGAAAATAGCCGCGATTGGGGTTGCGTCTATTTTTGGCTTATGATAGGGTT
>MUIB01000170.1 GCA_002084135.1 Spirochaeta sp. LUC14_002_19_P3
CCCACGGCGAATACTGGGTGGTAAGTCGGCCAATGAGGCTATCGGAATTCATCTGATAGCTTGAGGGATAAGAGAGCATGAGTTTCATGAAAAAAGTGGACAGTTAACTTGACAAGTTACCAAGGAAAAAGCAGTGAAAGATTATTACCGCATTCTCGGGATTCCGCCATCCAGCTCGGAAACGGAAATACGGCGGGCTTACCGGAGGCTGGCCAAGGATTATCATCCCGACCGCGGCACTGAAGGGAATTCCGCTGCCTTTCTGGCCCTTAGCGAGGCCTACGAGATTCTCATATCGCCCGAAGCGCGGGCCTCTTACGACAGCACCTACAGGCCGAGAGAAGGGAGAAGATCAGCTACAGAATGGAATTACCGGGATTTTTTAATGGAGCGCAAAAACGATCCGGCCACTTTGGCCAAGCTCATCTGTTTCGATCTCCTCCATGAGCGGGAAGACGAAGCCGTCCTGCTGTACAATCAGGCCCTCAGCGGGGGATTTTTCTCTCTGCGCGCGCATCTGGATCGGGAAGATTTTATGGATTACGCTTTCCTGCTCGCCGAGGCCTATCTTGAACGCAAAGCGGCGGTAAAGGCTTACCGTATTCTGCGGGGAATTGCCACCCTTGAGGAGCAAGACCCCTACTTTCGGCATTTCTATGCCGATGTGCTGGAACGCCTGGCCTCCATTGCCCGCGGCCCGCTGCCTGGGCACTCCGGCAACGCCTTAAGAATGGCCTTCCTGGCAGATTTAACCGAACTTGCCTTCCCGGCCCGGGAAAAAGCTCAGCTTTACAAGCAGCTCTCCGAGCTGCTGAGTGCTGCGGGCAAGCATGAGGCCGCTGCCCGTGCCGTGTTCCGTGCCTACAGCCTGGCCCCGAAAATGCCCGGCCTGAAAGATACCGTTGAGATGCTGCGCGGCATGGGCTTTACCGAAGGGAAGCTCTGAAAAGCCCTTATACCGGATAACCCAGTTCCCGCAAGCCAACAAGCGAGCTTTGGGTATTCAGATGATAGATAAAGGTTCCGCCGTAACTCTCCCAGCTTTCCTGGAGTTTAAGCCTGTCGTCTACCAGTACAGGAATTTTGTTGGTAATACCATGGTTTTCCAGCCAGCTATAGGCCAATTCAGCCTTTTTCCTTGATAAGCCGGTTATGACAGGAATGGAGAAACCCAGTTCCCGGGCGCACCAGGATCGTTTCTGGCCCTCTGCCCACTGTCCCATGGGAAGACCGGTAAGAATAGCGGGAGAAAAATTCCGCACAGCCTCCCAGAGCTCCCGTCCATCGCTCATCCAGGGCAGCTTATCGTAGAAGCCGGGAGTTTTCGCCAGTATCGGCCACATCCGGCTGGGGGGCAGCTCCCCGGGAAGCAAACCTGTAGCTTGCTTTACACCGGCATCGAAATCGGCCAGAACGCCGTCCAGGTCAATAAAGAGCTGAAAATTGTTCCCTGTCATTTCAGGGCTTCCGCTATGCGGGGCAGGATTTTTAGAACGCCAATGAGCTGGGCTTTGCTCAGATCCCGATGGGTTACAAAGCGGAACACGCCGCCTTCGGGTGGATAGGCGCGAACATCGGCATCGGCCAGCAGCTTCAAAAAGAGCTGTTCCCTCTTTTTGCCGCCCCGGCGCAGCCGCAGAAAAACCATGTTGATATCCGGGACAGGATTGATAACATCGAAAACAGCATCAAAGCCTTCAAAGGCCGCAGCAAGTTCCCGTGCTTTTTGGTGATCTTCTCCCAGACGGGGCAGTTCCTCCCGCAAAGCTATTAAACCGGCGGCGGCCAGAATACCCGCCTGGCGCATTCCGCCGCCCATTATTTTGCGCTTGTACCGGGCTTCGCCGATAAAGTCCCGGGTGCCGCATAGCAGGCTCCCCACCGGAGCACCCAGTCCTTTGGAAAGACAAAACATAAGGGAGTCGGCCTGTTGGGCCATGGCGGCGGCTTCGGTTTTGAGATAGCAGGCTGCGTTGAACATCCTTGCCCCATCGAGATGAACCGGCAGCCCGGCCTTTTCCGCCTTTACCTTTATCGAAGCTAAGGATGCTATTGGCTGCACCGTGCCGTCGGAGAGCGCATTTTCCAGACAAATCAGGGCGGGACGGGGAAAATGGACATCCTTAACGGTTCTGATTCGCGGTGCTATATCGTCCCATTCCGCCCAGTGGCCGTTAGAGGGGACAAAGCATCGGAGAAAGGCCCCGGAAATATGCGCCGATGCGCCCGTTTCATGCTGGACAATATGGCTGTATTCGCTTAAATACACTTCTCCGCCTTTGGGACACCAGGTAAACAGGGCAAGCTGATTGGCAAATGTTCCGGATGGGGTAAACAGAGCCGCTTCTTTTCCGGTAAGGGCGGCGGCCTGCTCCTCCAGTTTTCGTACCGTGGGATCTTCACGGAGGACATCGTCTCCTGTTTCGGCCTCGGCCATGGCTTTACGCATCGCCGCGGAAGGCTGGGTAATCGTATCGGAGCGCAAATCTGTCATGTAGGAATTAGCCTTTTATCGATCCTGCCATCATGCCGCGGACGAAGTAGCGTTGCAGGCTGAAAAATACCAGCAGAGGCATGGCCATGGTTAAGAATGCTCCAGAGGTAAGGATGTACCAGTCCTGGCCGCGGGAGCCTACCATTTCGGAGAGGCGTGTTGTCACAAGAGCCACATCTATGCTTGTGCCGAGAAATACCAGCGCAACGAGGAGATCGTTCCATACCCACAAGAATTGAAAGATGGCGAATGAGGCGATAGCGGGTATCGAGAGGGGGGTTATCAGATAGATGAATTTCGTCATGGGGGTTGTGCCATCCACTTCGGCGGCTTCAATGAGGTCCCGGGGGATTTGGGAGATGTAGCCGTAGAGCAGATATGTTGCAAGCGGGAGCCCGAATCCGGTATGGGCGAGCCATATACCGAGGTAGGTTCCATTGAGTTTGGCTTTGTTGTAGAGCCGGAAGAGGGGCAGGAGGGAGGTTTGCAGGGGCACTACCATGAGGCCAACGATGAGTATGAACATAAGCCGGCGTCCGGGGAATTCCATCCATGCGAGGCTGTAGGCGGCAAAGGCAGCAATGGTAATGGGGATAACGGTGGCCGGGATGGTAACGAGCAGGCTGTTGAGGAATGCAGTGCCCATTCCATCCTGTGTGAGGACATGAATGTAGTTGCTCAGGGTCCAGTTTGCTTTGAAGGGATGAAAGAGGGCTGTCCACCAGCCGCTTGAGTTAATGGCAACTGGTGCCCGAAAGGAGCTTACCAGGAGTCCGAGGGTGGGAATGGTCCACAGGAGGACTATGATAAACATGGTACAATTCAGGATGGCACGTTTTGTTAATCTTAGGGAAGTTTGGGACATTTTTTACTCCTTTTATCGCTTGTTCAGGTTGCGGACATTATGAATCATAACCGGGGTTACGGCGAGAAATATAAGCACGGCAAGGGCGGCGCCTCTGCCGTATTGACCGCGTGTGAACATCTGATTGTACATCATGTTGGCGACAACGTCGGTATTGAAGCGGCCGCTGGTCATAACAAAGACAACGTCGAAAACTTTGAGGACCAAAATTACTACTGTTGTTGCAACGGTGAGTATGGTGCCGCGCACCCAGGGAATGATAACTTGAAAGAATATTCGAAGCTCACCGGCACCATCGATGCGGGCGGCTTCCAGCAGGCTGGAGGGCACCCCCTTCACGGCAGAAGAGAGGATAACCATGGAAAAGCCCGTTTGAAGCCAGATCATTATAACAATCAAAAAGAAGTTGTTCCACGGCTCCAGGCGCAGCCAGCCCACCGGTTCGCCGCCAAGAAAAACAGTTATAGCGTTCAACAAGCCTATCTGCTCTCCGTAGAGGGCGCGGTAGTATATGAAGCGCCAAATTACCGCGGCACCAACGAAGGAAATTGCCATGGGCAGAAATATGAGGGATTTGGCGAATTTCTCCCATTTAATTCTATCCGCCAGCACGGCTATTACCAGCCCCAGAGATACCGAAAACAGCGGTACAAATATAATCCAGAGCAAATTGTTCCGAACGGCTGTTAGCAGGTTCTGATCCTGAAAAACCGCCAGATAGTTCTGTAAACCAAAATTTTCCGGCTGTTTTCCGCGGCTGTAATCGAAGAAGCTCACCCATATTGTTCTGAGTGTAGGGTAGATAATATAGATGAGAAGGATGAGCATGGCGGGGGTAATAAATACGTAGGGACGCAGCTTGCTGCGGACTGAAAGCGGCAGACGGGAAACAAGGCTGTCCGCCGTAAGGAACAAGGCCCATATACCGCCGACACCGACAGCCAGGGCAACCGCGGCGATAAGAATTTTCGGCGCCTCGCTGCCGCGCAAAAAATTAAAACTCCAGGAAAAAATCAAAACAAGAGCCCCTGCCGCGGCCAGAGACATAAAAGTTTGAAAGAGCCGGGACTTAGGGGTGTTTTCCTCATACATATTCATAACGGCCTCCCAAGGCATAGCTGATTGGAATCCCCTAAAAACTCCACGGATGGAGTTTTTAGAGAACCGGATTAAGGAAGGCTGTCCCAGGACTTACGTACAGACGAAACGGCCCGGAACAGCCAGTTTTTCATGTTAAAACCCAAACAAACAATACACTATGGCCAGCTTTTGTCAATGTTGTTCAAAAGCTGATCGAGATTCGCGCCTTCATCGTTTACGTAGGCGGTAATCTCTGACCAGAATGTGCCCGCACCTACGGCTCCCGGCATTAAGTCGGAACCATCAAAACGGAATGTTGTCGCGTTCTGAAGAATTTTGGCAATTCCTCTTTCGGTGTCGGTTGGATACCACTCAAAGGATGTATCTTTATGCGGGGAAAGGAATCCACCCTGCTCCACCCAGCCTTTGGTGGAAATGCCAGAGGCAAAGAAGCGCATGGCGGCACGGACTTCGGGTCTGTCCTGCATGGCGCTGAAGATGTCTCCAGCTCCCAGAACTGGCTTGCCTAGTTTGGCGTTAATCGGCGGCAGGTAGAAAAAGCCTACCGTACTGCCAACTTCGGCACCCTTCTGGGGCATGAAGGCAGTAATGAACGATGCCTGACGGTGCATGAGGGCTGCCGGTGGATTCAATGTAATGGGCGTTGCAGCATCGCCGAATGGGGTAAGAACAATACCTTCGCGGCCGCCAAGAACATATTTGTCATTAAACCAAATCTGCTTAAGGTAGTCCAAAGCCTTGCGGAATTCAGGGCTGTTGAATTTAAGTTCGCCCGCAACCCATCTGTCGTAAACTTCCGGCGGATGAATGCGGAGCATAATGTCCTCAAGCCAGTCGGTGGCAACCCAGCCAGTGGCACCGGAGGATTCAATCCCTATCGTCCAGGGTATAAAGCCATCGGCCACCATGCGATCGCTAAGTTTGAGCAGCTCATCCCAGGTTTGGGGAATTTTATAGCCCTTCTGTTCAAAGGTCGGCTTGTTGTACCAAACCAGGCTCTTCACGCTGGCCCGATACCATACTCCGGCCTGAATGCCGCCAATGGATGCCAGATCGAGCCAGGCATCATTATACTGCTTCTTGAGGAAGTCCATGCCCAGCCACTTGTTCATATCCTGAATGTATCCGCCCGCTACCAAATCAGCAGCCAGTCCCGGTTGGGGGAAAGCCGCTATATCGGGAGGACTGCCGCCTTCGGCCCTGATGGTAATCAGGGTTTCAAAGTCGCCGCTGCCTTCATAGACAATGTCTATGCCAGTGGCCTTTTCAAAAGGTTCTACTGCTTTGGCGAACCGTGCCGCGTCTTCATCGACGAGTGCCCCAAAGATAGTAACTTTCTTTCCGGACAAGTCCTTACCTTCGGTATACGGGTTGCCCGTATAATCGGCCTTCATTCCGGTAGCACTGGCTCCAGTATCATCTGCGCCTCCACCGGCAAAAATCATTGCCGGTACCAGTAGCAGAACCGCTGCGAAAGCGATAGACATCGCTTTTAACTTAATAACCATAAACACCTCCTATTGGTTGATTATCAGTTTTTCCATACTATCCGGTTTGATTTTTTCTTACAACCCTGTAATGGGAGTAATTCACTAAGATTTTGATAATTTTTCTGAATCAGCCTGGAAATTGGGCCAGGGCAGGGTAAGCAAGCCGATAATGAGCCGTTAAGAACCGCACCTCTAAAAAACCTGTTTAGTTCTTGATTCGATCTTTTCCGCTGCTCCTTAAGTTGTCAAAATGCTCATGTAGCTTAAGCTGGCTTAAGCTTTTGCCGCCCGACAAAAAATTTCTTCGTCAATTTCCTAAAGCGGTTTTTTAGAGGTGCCCTAAAGGTATTGAAAAATTTGCAAAGGATTGTGATTCCCGCATGAAACAGCTGATGAGATAGGAGGCCTTCCAGAACGATTTGTAGGGGCTGGCTTTAAAAATTTTAACCATATTGATTTTGTAAATTCTGAAAACACAGTTCCGGACTGGTCAGAATTTTTTTCCCCAAAGCCGGATGGTTTTTTACAGCTTGAGCCATTGAAGCTTGGGCAAGAATAATGCTTTGAAATTTATCTTCAATCTCTGCAATGCATGTTTTGATAATCGAATCATGCCCACTCATATCGCCTTTTTTCCCGCAGTCATACGCTTTGTCAAGTAGATAGCTTTCAAAAGAAATATCTTCTTTTTTCATTTGCCGTAATACTGTTAAACAAAAGTCCATAGTTGGTTGAAGTGTGGTTTTTAATGTAGCAAGTACGGCAATACTACCTCCGTTATCAATTGCCTTAACTATCATTTGTTCATCTATCCGCAGCACAGGAATAGAATTGATTTTTGGTGAAAAATCTTTATATCCGCCTATGGATGAGCAGGCTAAAAGTATAAAATCTGCAGATTTTACAGCGGATAATAGTATGGAGATTCTTTCATAAACCTGTTGCATATTTTTTGGACTCTCAAGTAATTCCGGTAAAATGGAATCATCCAGTATATTATTCACAGTATAATCAGGCAAGTATTTTGCAGCCAATGCACTTAATGGATCAACAGTTTTTACGGTTGTATGAAATATTACCATTTTCTTCATAAAATTTAATTCTCCTTATATTTTTAATTTTTCCAATTTTTTCAATTGTTCATCGGTCAAATAGTTTATATTATGACTCTTTAAAATAAAATATAGTTTTGCCGTTTCCTCTAATTCTTCAAAATTACCACAAGCATCATCAACTGAATTTCCAGATGCAATTATTCCATGATTGGCAAGTAAAAATGCACTGTGATTTATAACCACTGCAGAAATTGATTCTGCAATTTCATCGGATCCCGGATGGAAATAAGGGATAAGCGGAACTTTTCCAACCCGCATTACCACATAGGGCGTAAATGCCTTAAAAACACTGGTTTTATCGGCTATATCAGCCAGACATGACATTGCAGTAAGATATGTTGAGTGTAGGTGTATCACGGCATTACAATTATTTCTTTTACGGTAGATTTCAAGGTGGAACTTCATTTCCTTTGTCGGTTTGCCGCCTTTCACATGCTGTCCATCTATCGAAACCAATGAAAGATTTTCTTTGTCCAATTTGCCCAATTTGGACAAAGAAGGAGTTAATAGTATATGATTGTCATCATAACGCAGAGATAAATTTCCGCTACTGCCGGAGACATATTGCCTTTCAAAAAGATAGCGGCCTAACTCGACCAGTTCATTATATTTTTTGTTCATAAATAAAACTCCTGAGCGGTTTTAAAAAATGCTTTATCCCCAAAATTACCCGACTTTAATGCAAGATAATAGTCGCTTTCCATTGACTTAACCCATGGCACTCCAGGTGCTATTTGAATGCCTATATAAAAGCCTTTAATTCTTAATTCCCGAGCCGCGACACCTGAAGTTTCACCACCGGCAATAATATAATTTTTTACTCCAATGAATGCCAATTTTCCGGTAAGACTTGAAATCAATTTTTCAAAATAATCTTGTGTGTTCTCCAGTCCCAGCTTTTTTTGAATTTTCTCAATATCAGCCTTCTCTTCACCAGCATAAATCAATGGAGCATACGGTCCATCATTATTATTTTTATACCATTGTATCAGATTATCAATATATTTATCGGGGTTTAAAATATATTCCAGCAATTTTATGGGACAGGATGGAGCGTAATTCTGGTAATAGCAAATTTGTTCCAGGGTGGCATTGGAACAGGAACCAGATATAATTGCGGTTTGATTGTTGGGCGGAGTAAAGGTAGCACGGTTTTTCTTGTTTTTATTCAGATGCCTTGCAATGGCTCCACCCAAGCCTGACCCGCCCGTAAACAGGTTCATTCTGTTCCAAAAAGTTTCTGCGATAATATCAAGATCGCCGTCGGTAAGCGCATCAATTACAACATAATTCTCAGAATCAAGTTCCTTTATGCATGCATCAAGTACATCTTTCCCCGAATGCAGCGTCATCAAGTTGATTAACGATACCCGGTGCCTGGACTGCCTGGCCATCATTCTTACAATGCTGGAATCCGTCATGGGATTTAAAGGGTGATTTTTCATGTGGGATTCATGCAGTAATTTTTCACCGATGAACAGATATCCATTGTAGACAGTGCGTTTATTTACCGGCAGGGATGGGCAAATAATCGTTTGTGTTTCCCCCAGTTCCTTCAGCATGGCATCGGCGACCTGACCAATATTTCCTTTATCTGTGCTGTCAAATGTTGAGCAGTACTTAAAATAATACTTTTGTATTCCCAGCTCTTTTAACCATTTTAATCCAATTAATGATGAATTTACCGCTTCTTTAACAGGACAGGAGCGGGTTTTTAAGCTGATTACTACCGCGTCAATCTGCTTTTTGATTTTTATGGAAGAAAGGTAATCCCCGTTAATCTGAATAACGGATAAACCGTTTTCCGTTAGAAAACTGGAGATATCTGTCGCACCTGTAAAATCATCAGCAATAACACCTAAAAGCGGCATAAAATATTCCTTGCATTTTTAAATCATTTTTAATTCCATTAAAACATCTTCGATCATTTTAATGTTGGCAATTTTTTCTTCTAAATGGGGGGATTTTTCCCAAATGGCCCTTAACCGGTTCAAGGTTGATTTTTCCAGCGTATAAGCTGGATTATCCTTTATTCCATTTAGGAATTCAAGAAGTGCTCTTGCAGATTTTTTGGTTAACCAGGCACGTGCATTTTTATGCTTTTTTATCGCACTTGAAGGAATGGCATCAATAACAGGTTCCACCCCGTAAGTTGTCAGAACGGAAAATTCCTTTGAGCCTTGCGGAACATTATCAATAATTTCATCGGCTAGCAGGAACATACCTACATTAAAGGTGCAGGCGGTTTTGGGGACAGCTTCCGGCGTACTAAAATATTCCGGCCAATCCAGCATCTGCTGGTGGATATTCTGTTTTCCCATGCGCACTGTAATTATGTCAGGTTCCATATCAAGAGGTGTTTCCGCCCCATGAAATCCCCAGTGTCCATCCA
>MUIB01000171.1 GCA_002084135.1 Spirochaeta sp. LUC14_002_19_P3
GCATTGGCTGATAATGGCGGCTCTGTGCAAACGATGGCTATTCCTGCCACCAGCTCGGCACTCAATATCGGCTTGTATATTCGCCAAAAAGGAACAACTTTCTACTACAGCAGCGATGCCAGCTCTTGGTACAGCACCCCTGCCATAACTGGCATAGCGGCAACCCTGCCTGCGGATGCAAGCAACCCCATCGCTACCGATGCCCGCGGCACCGCTAGAAGCAACAAGCCAGACGCTGGCGCATTTGAAGTCCAGTAGGAGGTACAGCAGGAAGCCCAATAGCTGGACTTCCCCAATAATATAAACAAGATAGAACCGTAGTCTTGAGTACCTGGAAGCGCAAGGGATGCCCTGACAAAAAGACAAAGGATATTTTTCCTGATTCATGGGTTGTAAAACTAGTTTTTTAGAGGTATCCTCTAATTTATAAGTAATATTAAAATCTATGGGGTTCAAATAGTGGAAGAAATTAAGAATATATTAGAAGAGATAGCTCTTTTAATGGAAAAATTTGATAAAAAAAAGAACCATTCGTTCAATGTATTTTTTGTTAGTAATGTTATAAGAAGAGAATTGTTTCACTCCGATATTCTTGCGGTGTTACTGCGTCTAAATTACCCGAAGGGAGAAGAGCGCCTAAAGCTATTCCTGAAACGCCTCAATACAAATAAACCAGCTAAAGTTGATAATATTTTGTATGATTTCGTAAATTATGAAGTTAGGAGAGAGGATGATTATATTGATATTCTCATAGATTTAGAGCTGAAAAATGGCAAGAAAAGTGCTATCATAATAGAGAATAAAATTGACGCTGGTGATAGGTATAGACAAATTGAGGGATATATTCAAAGCAAAGAAAGCGAATATGATATTACTGTGCCTGTCTATCTCACGCTACATGGCAATCCCCCAAGCGAATACACCGCTGGCGAATACGCTGATAAAACAATTCCCTTATCTTATTCTAAGCATATAATTCCTTGGTTGGAAGACAGCAAAGAAAACATAAAGAATGAACCAGGATTAGAAGAACAACGAATCTATCATACTTTAGATTCGTACAAAGAAATGTTGGAGAAAATAAACATGGAAAAAAATAATCGAAAAGAGCTCATCGACAATCTAAAAGACTATGCTCATCTTAATGTAGCACCCCTTCAAGATAAGATAAATTTCCTTCAAGATATGATGAATCTATTAAGAAGACGGAATCATATTGTCTTTCTCAAAAAGTTGAAAGCAAAATTTGAAGAAAAAGGATTAAAGATTGATGATGATTTCTGTAATGATGTTATAGAAAATGATTATTACGGTTTTTCAATTCCGTTAAAGAATTGTGCGTGGGGAATTGCATTTGAATGGAAGACTTCTCAAAATAGCTATATCATGGGAACCGGCATTGTAAAAACTGCCCAGCCAATAATCTCTGGTAATAAGCTAAAGGCTTTACTTAAAGCAGTACGCACCGAGAGAAGCGCAGACTATGAAGATTATGAATCAGAACACCCATGGTATTGTTGGATCGATTCAGAATCGCAAGGGGAACTTTTTGATGGACATTTTGGGAGTAAGCAAAAATATGCATATAACGCATCCTGGAAAGAGTGGGAAGGATGGGCGGAAGAATATTTCGATAAATTCTACGAAGAGTATGAATGGTTTAAAGAAAAATTAGAAAAGATTAAATAGGCTATCATGCCTTCCTGCAAATACCTCTTCAGTATCTTTTTCAGGTTCTCCTTGTACATGGCTATAAGTTGCGGCGGTTTTTTAGAGGTACCCATAAGCCTTTCTCCCCAGGGGAAAATCATAAACATAAGCTCCTCCAATTGATTGGCGGGAAAAGAGAGAAGAAGAGAGCCGTCTTGTTTTTTTCCAGGCTTTGCTCGGGATGCCAAATCCGCTCGGTGAAGAATGTTTGTATCCCGGAGATTATTTTACCAGGTACGGCAAGGCTTGCCGGAGTATCCTGGTTTCATAAGTCATTTTGTCCGGCTAGCTGTAATTGCAAGTATGCCTATACGGGCACCTCTAAAAACCCCATTTAGGTCTTGACTCGAACTTTTCCGCCGCTACTGCGTTGTCAAAATGCTCACGTAGCTTATCATTTTTCACTTTTCACCATTCCCTTTTGCCGCCCGAAAAAATTTCTTCGTCAATTTCCTAAAGCTGGTTTTTAGAGGTTCCCTATACGAAAAATGGGAATCCTCTCTGCATTGGAAAAATTTTAGCTTGCAAGCATTGCTCAAACAGGTTAGAATAAGGTGTTGAGGCTGGTTTGTCTGAACCGTTTACAAGCCTTAATACAGAGCTGGATTGAAACAGATTTCAAAAAGGAGGAAATCATGGAAAAAAAAATGCTGTATAAAGTTTTACATTACGGCAGTCTCTGGGGAATAGCAGAAGCAACTCTCGGATACGTTCTTCACGCAGTGCCTTTTTTGTTTAACATGAAAATTGCCGGAGCAATCATGTTTCCTGTTGGCGCCTACTGCATGTTCATGGCTTTCAGCAAAACTGACAAAACCCAGGCCATTTTTTTAACGGCATTGGTTGCTGCGGTGATTAAGTCGATTAACTTTTTTATGCCATCGACTTATGTCTATAATCAGATAATAGCCATTATCGCGGAAGGGCTGGCCGTATGGCTGATAATGCCGGTTATGTTCACAAAAACCAGCAAAATCATTCCCCTGTGTGCAATGGGACTGGCTATGTCGGCTGTCTGGCGCGTACCATTTATTTACCTTCCGTATCAGTTTGGCTGGATAGGCTTATGGCAATATCCCGCTGCAAAATGGGTGCCTTTCATTACTACGGATGTGTTCTTTAACGGAATTTTGATAGCCCTTTTCATCTTTTTGGCTGTGCACTTCCCTCTCAAGGAAAAAAGTCGCCAAATTTATGAAAAGCTGGCCTTCGCGCCCCTCGGTGCCTTTGCCCTTTTTGCCATTGCGGTGGGGATAGAGTATTTAATCAAATAATTCATGGAATTATTGGAGTAATTCTATTCAAGGGGGCAGATGTCCCCTTGAATAGTGTATTCCCTGCCTTTTGGATATGCGCCTGTTTTCGCTCCAATGCCGGATTAGACCGGGATTCAAACCTGTTTTGATGGGCACCATATTCTAACCGAAAAACTGCCCCCTGTTGTACTGCGCTTGAATTTACCCCTCAATTATCCCCTCCGCTCCCAAAAATTCCTCATAGGTGAGAATTTCCATGCCCAGTTCGCGGGCTTTTTTTAGTTTGGCGGATGTGCCGCCGGGGTTGTCGCAGATAAGCCTGGTGGTTTCGCGGGTTACGGTGTCGGTTACGGTCCAGCCGAGTTTGTTAAGGGCGGCTGTGAGTTCTTTGCGGGGAAGGGGGGCTTTTCCAGTGAGGCAGAGGGCGCCTTTGGCGGCGGCTGCCGGGGCGGGGGAGACGGTGAGGCTTACGGCTTCGAGGAGCTGCTGGAGGAGTTCGAGGTTGGCGGGCTCGCTTTTCCAGTCGATAATGCCGCGGCCCGTGGCGTAGGTGCTGTCGTCGAAGGCCATGAAGTCTTCGATGGTGGATATGCCGAGGCGGGCGAGGGATTTTTCCTGAACCATGGGTATGCCGAGGCGGCTGATGAATTCGGCGGGGCTCATGCTGCGGCGGGCGGCGGCTTGTTCGAGGAAATTGGCGGTTTTTTTGTCGCCAAAGCCTTCCAATCCGGCGAAGTCTTCAGCCTTAAGGGAGTAAATATCGCGGATGGAGCGGATTTTACCGGCATCGTAGAGCATTTCCAGGGTGCGCAGGGCTATTTGCTCCATGCCGGTTTGGCGTACCCAGTAGAGGATGGTTTGAAGGATTCTGCCACGGCATGAGGGGTTTGGGCAGAGAATATTGACGCCTTCTTCCGTTAGGAGGGAGGCGCAGGAGGGACAGCTTTGAGGCCATAGGCGACTGTCCTGAAATTCCGGGGGTTTTTGGGAGGCCTTAAGGTTTTCACGGACGTAGGGAATTACATCGTTGGCGCGTTCTACAACAATGGTGTCGCCGGGGGAGAGCTTGAGCCTGCGGACATTGGCGGCGTTGTGAAGGCTGGCCCGTTCAAGGGATGCGCCGCCGAGGGTAATGGGCTTAAAACGGGCCACGGGGGTAAGGTTGCCCTGACGGCTTACCTGCCATATTACTTCGATGAGGGCGGTTTGGGCTGCCTGGGGTGGGGGCTTGAATGCGAGGGCGTAGTGATGATGATGATCTACAACCCAGCGGCTGTCTATGGCGGCGTGGAGGCTGGTGTTGTCTACTACGATGATAAGCCCATCGGTTTCAAAGTTCCAGGTGTCGCGGAGGGAGCCAATGTAGTTTTGGTAGATGCCTCTAATCTGTTCCATGAAGCTGTCTATACGGGCGGTTTCATCGGCGGCGTTTTGGGATGCGCTGAGCGGCCATGTATCGAAGGTGTAAAAATGGCACTCGCGGAGGAGGTCAATCTTACCCGATTCTGAAACCAGGCGGGGATGCTGTTCGCTCAGGGTGTGGGAGGGGCTGTTTTCCGGGGCACTTTGAGGCCATACAATCTGATAGGCGAGAAAACGGACGAAGGCGAGTTCCTCGCGGCTGTCTTTGCGGTTAATGAGGCCGACGCAGTTGTTGCGCAGGGGGCGTCCGCCAGTGTCGAGGGCGGTGTCGCGGGGAAGGTGCAGTTCGCCGCGTACTTCCACGGGTTCACGGGTAAAGGGGATGGTTTGGGGTATGTCTTTAATGTAGCCTGCAATGTGGCTTATGTTCTGACCGCTTATGCCGTCGCCACGGGTGGCAATGTAGCGCAGCTGTCCATTTTTGTAGAGGAGGGTTGCGGATAGTCCGTCAATTTTGGGCTGGACGGTAAGTTTCCAGTCGGCCTGAGGCTCCAGCCGCCGCAGCCATTTTTCCACTTCGGACAGGTCTTTGGCTTTGCCCATGGACAGCAGGGGCACGCGATGGGTGATTTTTTCGCCCTCTCCTATGATGTAGCCCACTTGGGTAAAGTATGGGTGATGAGGCGCGAGGCGGCGCAGTTCTTCTTCCAGGGCATCGAATTCGGCATCGCTCATAAGGGGGCTGCTGGTGCTGTAGTAGGCTGTTCGCGCCTGGTTGAGGCGCCAGATGAGTTGTTCCATGTTCATTCTCCTGCGTAGGATAGTTCCGGGGGTTCTTCGTTGCGGAGTATGCGGTAGAGGGTAAGGTCGCCGTTGCCGGGCGAGAGGGGCACGGGGGAGGGGCGAAGGTTGCGCCAGGCGGGGGGGGATTCGGCACTGCCGGGGGCCCAGGCTTCCACGACTTCAGGGAGTACGGCCTTACGGTAGGCACCGGGGATTTGGAGTATTTGACGGATGAGCATTCTGGCTATGGGGTATTGGCTGCTGCCTCGGCCGGGAATGTTTTTTTCAAGGCCGGTGCTGCGGTCCCGGGCGAAGGCGGCGGTGCTCCATTCGAGGGCGCTTCTGCCCTGTTCATCGCGGGCGAGGATGTCGGCACCGGCGGCGATGAGTTTATCGGCGGCGAAAACATCGCCAAGCCATGCGGCTATCATAAGTAGGGTAAGGCCTTGTTCGCCGGGGTTGGGGAGGGGGTAGCGGTACTCTATGAGGCGGCTGAATATGGCGCGATGGCCGGCGGCGAGGGTAAAGTAGTAGGGGGAGGCTTCGAGGGGCCGTTCGGCGTTTGGGTTCAGGTATTCGGGGGCGCTCATAAGCAACCGGGTAAGGAGCAGGTCTGTTATGTTGAGATGACCTCCGGCTGCGGCGTACCCGATGGCACTGGTGCCGTAGATGTCGGTGGCGGCGGCGTTGGCGCCCTGTTTGAGGAGGAGTTCGGCGAGGGTGTAATGGCCGTGCCATGCGGCGGTGATGAGGGGGGTTACGCCTAATGGGTCGGCTTTGTTGGGGTTGGCACCATTTTTAAGCAGGGCGAGGGCGGCGGACCGGTTGCCGTCGCGGGCGGCGCGGTGGAGTGCCCAGGGGGAGGGGCGCCAGTCGGGGGATTGGGCGGCATCGCGGAGTCGTGCCAGGTTTCGCCAGATTCTTGTATCGATGGGGGTGCGCAGTGCCGGGAACAGGAGCGGGTTGGGGCCATGCTCTTCGGCAAGGAATAAGCCTTCAGCGCCAGAGGTCAGCAGGCGTCTGGCAATGGGGAATTCTCCTCGATCGATGGCGAGGGAGAGTGCGGAAATGGCTTGCCCGGATGTTTCGGTAATAATGTTGGGGTTGGCACCGGATTCCAGGAGCATGAGGGTAAGGTCTTCACGGCCAAGGCGGACGGCTTGCATGAGGGGCGTGAGGCCGGTGTTGTCGGGGAGGTTGGGGTTGGCGTTGGCGGTGAGAAGGCGGCGGGTGAGGGGGGCGTTGCCTGCTTTGAGGGCGTAGTTAAGGGCGGTTTGGCCGTGGATGTCGCGCTGGTTGGGACTGACCCCGAGCAGGAGCAGGGTTTCTATGCGGCTGAAATCGGTGCGTGCGGCGGCGAGGGCGAGTTCGCCGATGAGGGGAGGGCCTGGGGAGCTTTGGGCGGCGGCGGCTGTCGCGGTGAGAAGGATGAGCGGGAGCAGCCTGGGACGCTTTGGGCTCCAGTTTTGAGTTGGGCTTGTTTTTTTGCTTTGGGGGCGTGTGTCCATTTTGGTATTGTGGAATAAAATTCCGGTTTTGTGAATGCTGTTTTTGCATTTTTGGTTTTTTTGGGGTAGGAATCCGCAGATTACGCCTGTCTGCGTGCAATGCACAGGCAGATGGATGGGGGGAGAATTGAGAATTGAGAATTGAGAATTGGGGACGGGGGTTTGGATGTGGTCTTCTTAAAAAAGATTGTCTCTTGAAGCCTTTCGCCTGCCTGCCGAAGCCTCGGCGCAGGCAGGTGGACAAAAAAGGGAGTTGGCTGGAGACCCGGGAACCGAGCCTCCAGCCTGAACAACACACGGACTTAAAATATTCCTGCTATGAAGAATACGCGCTAATCTTGCCCGCATATCCAGTCCATCCAGTCGCAGTCTTATAGGTGTCAACGGCAGTGGCCGGAACCTTAATGGATGTTACACTTGAGGGGAAAACGGTGCCGGACAGCGTGGCCGGGGTTGTATCGTTTGGTATGTTCACTGTTGCAAGCGCAGTGGTACCAGACCCAAATATATTGCTTAATTCGCTATAGTCTCCTTCCAATGTTATTTCCGTTATAGAACCGTTGTTGTTGAAGAGGGAAGAGCCGAGACTCGTAACCGAGGCCGGGATAGTCATGGATGTCATCGTAGTGCCCGCAAATGCCTGGTTTCCAAGAGATGTAATCCCATCCGGCAGGCTGGTTAAGGCCAGGTTAGAGCAGCTGGCAAATGCGTAATCGCCAATAGATGTAATCCCGTCCGGCAGGCTGGTTAAGGCCAGGTTAGAGCACTTGAGAAATGCCTGATCGCCAATAGATTTAATCCCGTCCGGCAGGCTGGTTAAGGCCAGGTTAGTGCAGTTATCAAATGCATTATTGCCAATAGATGTAACCCCGTCCGGCAGGCTGGTTAAGGCCAGGTTAGAGCAGTCGTAAAATGCGTAATTGCCAATAGATGTAACCCCGTCCGGCAGGCTAGTTAAGGCCAGGTTAGAGCAGAGGTAAAATGCCCTAATGCCAATAGATTTAATCGTTGAAGGCAGCTTTATATCCGTGAAATTATAGATCTCAAATGCATTAGTCCCCACCTCGGTAACCTTCTTTCCCATCCAGTATCCCGGTACGTCTATCTCTGTGGCTGTAGCGGTTCCTTTGCTTACACTGTATTCCGCATCACTATTGATAAGAGTGTATGCCAAACCATCAGTACTCCACACAGCATAGAGGGTTAAATCCGCAGTCAGAATTATCTCTTCGGTTAAGTCGTAGTAGGTGCCGGAACCGTCCGCCGCGGTATTCCAGGCGGCAAGAGTGCTGCCTGTCTTTGCTATACCCGTGGGAGCAGGAATGGCGGTGGTATCGCCTGTGCTAAACACTTTTGTTTCCACCGCGCCTGTGCCGCCATTGGCATCCAGTTGCAGTTGATTGGCCAGTGTGAACGGGCCTATTTTGGCCAGGGGGCTGTCCGCACCGCCGTTATTGGCCGTTACGGCAAAGTACCAGGACTCTCCCGCCGTGCCGGAAAAGGTATAGCTCAAGTCCGCGCCAGCATCAACAGGCGTTAATTCGGCTGTATCGCTTATATCGCTGCTGCTGGAATACACCTTGTAGCTTATGTCCGTGGCGGCGACACCGGCAATGGTGCCCTTTTCTGCTGGAGCATCCCATGTTAGTTTGGCTTCTCCGGCTGTTGTGGTTAGGACTGCCGCGAAATTTTCAGGGCTGCCCGATGCCTCGTTCGCGATGCTACTCTCCCCGCATCCAATAAAAAATAGGGACAATGCTGTTACAACGAGAACAACCGCCCCTAAAACCGACAGGAATTTTGTTGATTTGAATAAATTAGTCTTCATTATATCAACTCCTTCTCCTTACAAAAAAAATTTTGGCATCCCGGTAAATTCCCTCGCAGGGGGATTTACCGGGATGCCGGTATATAAAAGCCAGTAACACTGGATTTTTTTCGAGATTGAATAGCGATGGAATTCACACACTTTTTTTGATGTGAATTCCATTCTTTTTTCTGAAAAAATAAGAGCATTGTTTCTGGAAAACGTGCCCCCTCCTGCGGGCAAATTCGAAAGGTGGAATGGATAGAATTCGCACTTATAAATGGATGGAAATTTTGTGCTTTTCTGTTTGGAGAGAGTTGCATAAAATCGTTTTTTTTCTGACTTTTCCCCGGTGCCAAGCCGGGAGTTTTTGTATGTTTTAGAAGACAGCGAGAGTATGACAGAACAGTATTGTTGTTCTGTTCTGTTCTGTTCTGTTCTGTTCTGTTCTGTTCTCAAAGTGAATATCCATAGTACCATTATACACAGGATGGATTTTTCTGTCAATAGAAAGTTTTCACTGAATTATTAAATTTTCATTATTCTTGAAATATTTTTGTCTTGTAAGGAAATATCAAATACACTTTTGTGCTTTTCGTGCCTTTCGCCTGCCTGCCGAAGCCTCGGCGCAGGCAGGTGGTTCCAACCCGCAAAAAGGAAAAACCATCCTCCGAACCTGAAACCTCCAGCCTAAAGCCTTCCCCCCTTCCATGCCTTTCAATGAACCTCATCTGCAAGTACACTGGCCTTTCCGCAAATGAAGTCAATAAACTTTAGGGTACAAGTGAAAAAGGAATCCCGCCCCTCGCGCTTCCCATAAAGAACAGTTACGACCGCTCCCTCCCCAAAAAGCAAACACCCACCCCCTGCGCTCCCCAAAACCTACCTTTCTCAAATTTCAGGTTGACTTCCCAGCCCGAATCCAGCATACTCTCACCATGGCCAGAGAATTCAAAGACTCCCTGTTCCGCTTCATTTTTGGTTCAG
>MUIB01000123.1 GCA_002084135.1 Spirochaeta sp. LUC14_002_19_P3
ATTGAAATACTTACATGAGCTGGAATATAATTTCATGAAGGAAGACAGCGCAGGACATGAATCATTCCAGACATCGGAAAAGGAGGACGAAATGTCTCATTTATTTATCAGCGACATGATCCAAAAAAGCATGGCGCAAGGCAGAGAGGAAGGCCGAATGCAAGGCATGGAGGAAGGCAGAATGCAAGGTATAGAGCAAGGCATAGAGCAAGGCATGGAAAAGGGCAGAGCGCAAGGTATAGCGCAAGGCATTCTTCGGACAGCAAAGAACCTTAGGGATACAGGGATAAGCATGGACATTATCAGTAGATCCACGGGGCTTACGGCGGAAGAAATACAAAAGCTGTAAGAGATATTAGTGGCTAGTGGTTAGTCTTTCCTGTAGTGCTTTTCCCTAAGCACTTTTTTACCTGCGGGAGGGCATGAGCCCCGATTTGCCTTCTTTCTCAGTTTTTTCTCATAAATAACGATAAATGGAATAACAGGAGCTTACAGGCTCCCGGGCAATCAGAAATTTCCGGAGGGGGAAAATCGTGCCGTTCCATCGTAGAATACTTATATCAGTGCTTATTTTGTCCGCTGCCGGATTCAGGCTGGCGGCTCTTACCCATGTTGTAGGCGACTCGGATACCCTATTCAGTCTTTCGCGCAGATACAATGTTTCGAGTGCCCTTATCAAGCGGGTGAATGGGCTCGCGGACGATGTTATCCGCAAGGGGGAACGCTTAAGCATACCGGCGGAGGGGAACGCCGAGATTAGCGTCCAGCCGGGAGACACGCTTTCCGGGCTGGCCCATCTCTTCGGGGTGTCGCAGAGAGACATTATGGCCGCTAACGGCCTGGATTCGCCGGAAATTGGCATAGGGAAAGTGCTGAAGATACCCCCGGCCGTGCCGGAGGGCACCCACCGCGTTCTTCCCGGAGAGACAATTCTCTCCATAGCCGCCCGCTATGGTTTAAGTGCCGCACAGCTTCGGGGCTACAACAGCCTCGAAAACGATACCATCCATCCCAATCAGCTTCTCGCCGTGAAACCAAACAGACCCGAAGGCTATAAAGTAGGCTCCGGCGATACCCTCTGGAACATTGCCCGCACCTACGGCCTCAGCACCGACAACTTGAGCCGCTGGAACAATCTTGGAGAAAACAAAAGCATACACCCCGGCGATGTGCTCAAACTCTATCCCGACATTGCCAAACCCGCCACCATTGTCAGCGGAAGCACCGAACCCAAAACTGCGCCCCAGAAAACTGCCCCGCAAATAGCCCTCGCTGCGGCCAAACCGCCTTCGGTTATTATTCCCGACATACCGGGCGAAGGGGAGTATTTTTATTCCATACCCAAAAAAGCCAGCCAGCCCAATGTGAAATACTGGGAAGGCCCCACCGTTTCAGCCGCCGCCGATTACAGACGGGCACAAAAAGTGCTGGAAGTTTTTCAGGCCGAAAACGATAAAATCCCGGAGCTGGACCGCAGCATGTACGGCTGGCACATTGTTCTCGATCCGGGCCATGGCGGCCTGGACCCCGGCGCGATTGTATCGGCTGTAGATGGTAACGGCAACACCATTATCGTTACCGAAGATGAATATGTTTACGATATAGCCTTACGGCTCTACCGCATTCTTGTCAAGCGCGGAGCATCGGTAGACCTAACCATCAATGCCCCGGATCATCATATTCGCGACGGTGAAAATGCCCGCGCCACCTTTGTAAACCGCAAGAATGAAGTATACGCCAGCGCCTCTCACAACAACGGCGCGGGCTGGCGCCCGGTGGGCAATGCCGACGGGTTGGATTTAAGGAAAACCATCGCGGCCAATTCCATCGCGAAAACGGCCCCCGCCCGACGCGCCAAAGGCAGCCTCTTCATAAGCCTTCATGCCGACAACTCTTCCGATTTACCCGCCGGAACCGCCATACTTTTTGACGGCGAAAGCAGCACTGAGTTGGAACAATCCAAAGCCATGGCATCCATTGTTGCCCGGCAGATGGGGGCTGGATCATTTATCCGCCGCCAAACCCTAAGAGTACTGCGAAACAATCCCGCCGATGCCGCCATACTGGTGGAGGTGCGCAACATTCACTATCCCGGCAATGCCTGGGCCCTGCGCAGCATGGAGCTGCGGGAGCAGGACGCTCAAATGCTGGCCTCCGGCATCCTCGACTGGATGAAGCATTAAGTGCATAATGGAAGCATGAAACCTGATAACACACTGCGCACCCCCCAAGCCTCGGAGGGGGTCTACCTCGCCGAAGCCTGCCGCCACCGCCGACTCCTGCGAATGCTTGAAGATCATTTTACATCCTGGGGCTATCAGCCCGTACTTACCCCCGTATTCGATTATTTTGAAACCTACCGCGCCCTTCTGGACACCGCCCAAGTGGAACGCAGCTACCGCTTCACCGACAGGGAAGGCGAACTGCTCATGCTTCGTTCCGACATAACCCTTTTTCTGGCCAGGCAGATGGGCATGGCCCTGCCCGCCGACACCGAACCCCAGCGGCTCTACTACGCCGACAGCATTATCCGCCACCAGGAAGAAGAAGACATCTCCAGCGATGAATTTTTCCAGGCCGGTGCCGAGCTGATAGGCCTGTCCGGAAGAGAAGCCGATTTGGAAGTTTTGCTGCTGCTTTATTCTTTGCTGACCCCCATGGCCCTCCCCGCCTGGCGAATGCACATCGGATCGAAACGCCTGCTGGACGCTCTTGGGGAAGGGCGCACCGATGCCTCTGCCATCGGCAAACTTGCCTCCTTAAGAGACAAAGACGCCCTTGTCGATTCATTCACTCAAGTCCGCCTCACTGCCGCGGAAGAACGTGCCCGCCTGCTCCTCTTTATCGGCACCCTCCATGAACTCACCGAACTCACCGAACAGCTTGCCCCCGCCCTGAACCCCCTTGGCGAAGTGAACGCCGCCCTGAAGGAAACAAGTGCCCTGATTCAGAACCTAAGTGCCATAGTGCCCCCTGAGCGCATACGCATAGACCTTTCGGAACACGGCGGCCAGCCCTATTACACCGGCTTCACCGTAAGCGTCTATGTGGAAGGAGCCTCCGCCGCCGTTGTATCGGGCGGCCGCTACGACCAGCTTCTCAAACATTTTGGCAGCCATCTGCCTGCCGCGGGATTCAGCCTCCTTACCCGCAAAATTGAGCCCCTAAGCGGCTATGCCTCCCAGTTCACGGAAGAAGCGCGGACAAGTCCCGCCTGCGGGGAAAGTTTTTCCGCCCGCTACAAGAACGCCGTGGAACGCCGTCAGCACGGTGAAAAGGTTACCCTTATATGAAAGCCCTTACCCTCGCCGTGCCCAAAGGCCGCCTGTTCGACGCCGTAAGTGCCTATCTGGCCGAAAAGGGGCTGTCCGTGCGCTTCGAGAACCGCCAGCTCTCTGCTGTCGATGCCTCCGGCCGCCTGGAAATATATCAGGTAAAAAACAAGGATTTGCCCACCTACGTACACCACGGCATAGCCGGCCTGGGCATCGTAGGCGATGATACTATAGCCGAATCCGGCCTAAGCTTCGTTCAGGTTGCCACCCTTCCCCTGGGTGCCACCCGCCTCTGTCTGGCCGCCCCCAAAGGCACAGCTTTGCCCATGGGCCGCAGTGCCGCCGTGGCCACCAGCTATGTCCGCCAAACCCGCCAATGGTTCCATCAGCGCGGCATCCCCGTAAAAATTATCCGCCTGGCCGGAAGCGTCGAACTGGCTCCCGCCCTGGGCCTGGCCGATTACATCATAGACCTGGTGGAAACCGGCTCCACCCTTGCCGCCAACGGCCTGGAGATTATTACCACAATGAAGGACATTAAAGTGCGCCTCATCGCGAATCCGGCCTATTTCAAGCTGAACTATGGCGCTATAGAGGAACTGGCCCATACATTAGGGTACCTCTAAAAAACAGCTTTAGGAAATTGACGAAGAAATTTTTTGTCGATACAAGGCGGCAAAAGCGGAGCCAGCCTAAGCTACGTGAGCATTTTGACAACGCAGTAGCGGCGGAAAAGTTCGAGTCAAGAACTAAA
>MUIB01000172.1 GCA_002084135.1 Spirochaeta sp. LUC14_002_19_P3
ATTTATTTCCAAACCAAACCTAAAGTTATCCTTTGCACCAGTATCCGCGGCAAGGGGTTTTTTACTTCCCTGTCTATCAGTATAATTTTTCATATCTTCCAGATTACTTACAAAGCATACACCGGATGACTCCAGTAATGAGATGACATCGTTAAATACAGGGGATTTAATCATCTCTTCCGGCAGCCAGTTAGAAATTTCATCATAACTGAGTTTTTTACTTTTCTCGGCATGCTCTAATAATTTTATAACCAAAGGGTTGGTTTTTAATTCAGTCATGATTATCCTGCCTGATACTCATAATTTCCTGATCGATATCCTTGATGCGGGTTATAAGCTTTGTTTGCTGTTCTATCGAACCGTGTGCCAGTTTTTTAATTAATTCCCGATTTTCTTCAGTTAAAGTTCTGATTCGCAATAGATTAATTTTATCATTTATTGTCTGTTCCGCTTTTTCCATAAACTCTTCAGTAACCGCTTTTTCCAGTATGAAGCTGACTAATTGCGGATTCTCTAATTGCTCGGCTACCATATCAGTTCGCAGCATTTTGCCTGCAGTAGTTAATTCATCCATAACCCTGTAAATAGCCAAGGCCCGCTTATCTCTGAATACTTCAGGGGCGAGCATAGTCCGCAGCGCAGGAAAGAATTCAGTTTTAACAGCTACGGCTGTCATCAGGTAAAGTTCATCTCCTGAAGTCTGTATATCAAGGTGCCGTTCTTTCCGGGTTATTGATAGCCTTTTATCCCCTCTTTTCAGATTATTATATTCTTTAATCACTGCCGGAGGACTGCTATTCACAGCTTCCGCGAGTTGCAGTAAATATGATTCACGTCTAACCTCTGATTCCACCGCTTGCAAATACGGGATAAGCTCTTTCAGTATTTTCTCTTGAACCTCACCTGAAATGACAGGTTTAGAGCTGGTCTGGCAGTCTAGCATATAATCAAAAACATTGACAGGCTCAATCAGCATTTTCTGTAAAAAATTTTCACCTTTTTGCACCATCAATTCAGCGGGATCACTGCCGGGAGGCAGAGATACCGCCTTAACTGAAAGGCCATGCTGCTCGGCCAATATGGCCGCCCGCATTGTCCCTTTGCGTCCTGCGTCATCCCCATCAAATATTATAACAACGCTGTCAGCTAAACGTTTCAGAATACGTGCCTGTTCCTCGGTAAATGATGTTCCAAGAGGCGCGACGGTCTCTCCAAGTCCGGACTGCCTGCATGCTAGTACATCAATATTACCCTCACACAAATACACTTGCCTGGAAAGACGTATACTTTTCATTGCCTGCCCCAATCCATATAGGTGATTGCTCTTCTTGAATAAGGGCGTATCGGAGCTGTTTTTGTATTTTGGTACTTTTTCCCCAAAACTCCTACCACTGAAGGCAATCACTCTATCAGCGGAAGGCATAATGGGAAACATGAGTCTATCGATAAAAAATGCCCAATGTGAAGATTTTCTGCTGAATAGGCCTGATGTAGCAAGAAACTCAGGTGAGTATTTTTTATTGACAAGAAAATCGTAGAGCCATTCTCCGTCAGCCGGTGCCCATCCCAACTGAAAAGCATCTCTTGTATCCTCGCTAATCCCTCTCAATTTTAAATACTCTCGTGCTTCTGCTGCACCGGGGTGATTCAGCAGGAGCCAATGGAAAGTCACTGAAACCTTAAAATACAGTTCCTCAAGCACTTTTTTGGTGTTTATTCTGCTTCTGTCAGACTCGGTATAAGATATTTCAATACCAGCTTTTTCTGCCAGCCTCCTCACTGCTTCAATAAAACTTAACGACTCGGTTTCCATCAGAAAATTGATTGCATTGCCGCCTTTCTGACAGCCGAAACAATAGTACAGGTTGTTTTCCTGGTTTACGGTAAACGAAGGTGTTTTTTCAGAATGAAAGGGACAAAGCCCCCACCATCGCCCTCCCTTGTAAGTAAGGTTTACATAGCTACTAACAACATCGACAATATTTATACGCTGGTGTATCTCCTCTATAACGCTTTCAGGTATCCTCCCCTTCATATCAGTTCACTCTTTTACGACAAATTGATTTAAATACGAAGACCGTGCAGTAAGATGATCAAAATAATCGCGGGAAAACACATGCGTGCCTTTAGCTGGATCTTTTACAACAAAATAAAGATAATCAACTGAAGCCGGGTAAAATGCCGCCTCCAAAGCGGTTCTGCCAGCCAGGGAAATGGGTCCGGGAGGCAGGTTCGAATACATGTAGGTATTATACGGAGAATCAATTTCCAGATATTGTTCAAAAATGCGCCGATTGAAACGTAAATATTCCCCCTTGAACGGCTCTCCCTCCGATGTTTCTTCAATGGTATACACAACTGTTGCGCATGACTGAAGGAGCATGCCTTCTTTAAGGCGGTTATTAAATACTGCCGCGATTATCGGCGCTTCTTCAACGGCCCGGTATTCCCGCTCAACAATAGACGCCAGAATAATTTTTTCATGCAGCTGCATTCTGGTAAGCTTATTCCAGGATGGATATATTTCATCAAGAACACGGAAAAACCTGTCGGCCATAATGCGAATGACAGCTTCCGCTGCCTGTTTGGAATTTTGCGATGGGGTGTCCAGAAGTGGTTCAATTTTATAGGTATCAGGAAAAAGGTATCCCTGTAATCCGTTTTCTGTTTGTAAAATTGGATATTCCGATGCTAATAAAACAATAGCGTCTTTCACATCCTCCGACAACGCTATATCAGCTTCTTCCACAATCTGCGCTATTTGAGAGGAGGTAAGGCCTGGAGGAATAAGCAGTTTAATATAAAAACGCTGCTCGTTACTCGGCGAGGTTATTGCCTGAATAATTTCTGAAGGCTTAAGACCAGGTTTCAAAGAGTAGCGGCCAGCCTGGTAGTTGCCCGCAATGCCCAACCGTACAGATATTTTATAACGCCATAGCAAATAATCAGCGTTGTGCACCAAACCCCGATGCACAAGTTCATCCGATAGCTCCTGAAAACTCATACCTCGGGGTATATTCACAATGACCGGTATGTTTTCCCGGTCTCCATACGGCTTATCCATATAAAACCAGAACATAAATGCTCCTGCTGTGAGTAGAGCAGGTATAGCAAAAAACAAAACAATCAAAAAATTACGAAAAAAAATTTTCAACTGCGAAACCGAACTAAAGTTCTATCTCCATCCCTTCCCGGGCAATATCTACTTCCATATCCGTGCTGTTTTTCAGTCTGCTGTTTAACAGTCTTGCTGATTGAAGTATATCTTCCAGCTTTGTATCCGAATTCATTGGATCGTGGTGGAACAGTAAAAGTTTTTTTATACCAAATTCCCGGGCAAACCCAACTGCATGGCTATAGGAAGAATGCCCCCAATCATATTTTGCAATGGCTTCATCTATAGTATATTGAGCATCATGAATTATTAAGTCCGCACCTTGAAAAAAGGAAAGGTTCTGCGGCGTTTTCTGAAAATCTTTTTCAGATAACTGGGTATCGGTGGAATAAATCATTATGCGATCATTATCCACAATTTTGTAAGCTATCGCACCTCCAGGATGTACACGGGGTATCCAGGAAATCGAGGCACTGTCAATTTGCATCTGTTCACCTTCTTGAAGAATATGAAAATCAATTTTAGCTGTGAAACTATCCCAGCCCACTGGATGGTATGGTTCAGCCATGAATTGACTAAAAAACTTTTCTGCTAATGGCAAAGAACTATAGAAATGAACTTGAACCTGAGGATTGTACAGCGGAGAAAAAAACGGCAGACCATGGAGGTGGTCGTAGTGAAAATGGGTTAGAAAAATATGGTATTCATCGATCTTTTCTGAAGAATGGATACGGTGCTTCTCAAACTCCCTGAGTCCGGTTCCCATGTCTAACAGCAAAACACGGTTTTTCGCTGTTCTTACTTCTATACAGGCTGTATTGCCGCCGACAGTTGTGCGGATATCCGGAGGAAGATTTGCCAAAAAACGTTGTTTTGAAGCATCATTAATCAAGTCATCAGGCTTGACAAGATTTATGACTGCGTTTATTTTTTTTTGCAATTCACCTGGAGATAATGGCACAGGGCTTGAGCCCCTTACTCCCCAGATACGAATAATCATAAAACCTCCGCGCTGTTAAAACTCATTTTCCACAACTGATAAGCTTATTCCGCTTAATTTCCTCTAATATCCGGTGAATTTCTTCTCTGCTGTAATTTTTTCCCCTGCCTATACCAGGACAATCACATCCTTCCCTGCACCACTGCTCTTTTGAAGATACGATAGAAGGCCAAAATGGATATGTCCTGCATTGATGGGGTCTCGCCTCGTATACGGTGCATTTTTGGTTCCAAAATATACAGTCGTTATCAGAAGTTTCAAGCAGACTCACACGAATATCGGTGCCGATGTTCACCATTCGACAATACTGTTTGGTGAATATTTCAGCACTCAAGTGCTGATAAGCAGCTAAACCATTGATATCTTTTTCTGAAAGAAAAACATAACCGGATTCATGCCGACAGCAATGCCCACATGAAATACATTCAAACTGCAATCCATTATCCAGAAATGAATTTTTGTCTGTATCATTCATGAATCAAAGACCGTAAATCTATGGAGTATAATCTAACTTGCTACCAAGCCATGTTTTGGGGAGAGAAGGATTCGAACCTTCGAAGCTGATAGCAACAGATTTACAGTCTGCCCCCTTTGGCCGCTCGGGAACCTCCCCGTTGTTTTATTTTTGTTTTCAGTACTGCCTGCAATGAATCTGCATACTTCTTATCAGTATTTCGGCGTTATTTCAATTAACCTTCAATGCAAGTACAGTAATTTATATTTCTACGGCATTCAATCCACTGCTGAATGAACAGCATCCCTCCTTCCAGAAACAGCCATCTGTCGGATTCGAACCGACGACCCCGAGATTACAAATCACGTGCTCTGGCCAGCTGAGCTAAGATGGCAGTATAAAACATAATCACTGTTAGGCAGCTTATCATAATAGCTGCAGCTTGTCAACTCCCGCCAGGCAATTCCATCTAATTTCTTTTCAGAAAGCATGGAAATCAGCGATTACCCGGTTATAGGCGGCTTTTTCCGTGTTTATACGATTCTTCCCCCCAGTATTCCGGGAGGAAGAATCGCATTATGGAGCCCCTTAGTAATTCAGACTGGCATTTATTCTTCTTCCGCGCTTGCTATCAGCCTGAAATTCAGGATAAGCGGCAGATGGTCGCTGTAGCCTTCTTCCAAATCTGTGCGCCATATTTGGGGTTCTCCCCTGCTGTCCAGCATTATGCCTGAGCCGCCGATTTGGATGGATTCAAATCGCAGTCCATCGCCTTGAGTGAACCCCGGTGTGAGAAGGGCCCTGTCGGGTCTGTCCCACTCGCCGCGGTAATTGTAGGTTCCCGGCGGCTCACCGATGGGTTGGGGATCGAAGAGGACAATTTGCGCTGGATCGAAGGGCGGAAATTCTGCGGTATCGGTTCGCCAAAGTACGGTATCGCCGGAAAAATCGCCGTAAGGGGCAAGCGCGGCTGGCTCTACCATGCCGTCTCCGGGTGTGTTCAGGTCGCCCAGTACAATAATTCTGGCGTTCTGATTCGCTTTCAGGCGTTCGCCAAGCAAATCCCGCACGATACCGGCTTCCCGAATGCGGGCGGCTTCATTTGCCGCCCGGTTTCCCCGCGGCGACTTCCAGTGCAGGGCGAATACGCGGATGCTTTCGCCTTCCACTGTTACCGTGAAGCTCAGAGCGGGACGCAGGGGACGCCCTGCCCATTCTCCGCAGTCCACGGCGCTTACCGCTGAAATCTGATAGCGGCTGAGAATGCCGCAGCGGATTATGCTGAAGCCGGGCACCGCAAAGCTGTAGTTATACCCCCTGCCATTGAGCGGCCCATTAACCAGATTGTCCAGTACCCGCTGATTTTCCAGTTCCTGGAGTACAATCAGATCGGCGCCGCCGGGCACGGTTTTCAGAATAACTTCCGCGGTTCTATCCAGCCGGCGCTGATAGAGCCGTTCATTCCAGTCCCCTTTTTCGGGATCGAATTCTGGATATTCCGTACCGTCGTCGGTGCCGTCGAACAGGTTCTGGACATTCCAGCTCATCACCGTCCAGCCGTATTCATCCTCGGGGAGCAGGCATCCGCTTAGCAGCAGTATGAGTGCTGCAAAAATGCTTTTCATTGTTTACCTCCTATGGGCTTCTTCAAAAAAATCCAGTGCCTTGAGCGCGTTAGGGATTGGAGGGGCGCAAAGCGGCCTGCCCATGGCAGGCGGTACCCCCGCAAAGCCCGCCCCGACGCTGAAGGCGGCGGGGAACGCCCAAAAACATTTTTTGAATTGGCCCTATATATATAGAAGCGTTGGAAGGGCTATTTTATTGAGTTTTTGCTGACAAATTTATTTTTTTTTAGTAATGTTGATCTTCTATGGCTAATTTATGGCTTATCAAGATAGGTGAGATTTCCCTGAAAAAGGGTAACCGCGCTTACTTTGAACGGCTGCTCAAAGAGAATATCAAGCGGCGTTTCGCGGATATTGGTGCCCAGACGCAAATTACGATCCGCTCGGGACGCTATTATCTGGAGACTGAGCTGGAAGAGAGCCGGGTGAGTGCTATTCTTGCGTCTACTCCGGGTATTAATGCTTTCAGCCGCGCCCGGAAGGTAAAGAAAAATCTGGACGCTCTTCTGGATGCTTCGCTTGAGACGGCGCGGGAATGTTTGGGCCGGGGTTCGGGGATGCGCTTCAAGTTTGAGGTGCGGCGAGTGGATAAGAGTTTGCCGCTTAACTGCTACGACTATGCCCGGGAGCTTGGCGCGATGCTGCTGGGGGCTGTGCCCGGGCTGAAGGTGGATGTTCATAATCCTGACTTCGTTATTCGGGTGGAGCTGCGGGAATGGGGCTATGTGTATGAGGATCAGCGTCCGGGTACGGGGGGGCTACCTGTGGGGAGCGGGGGACGGGGGATGCTGCTGCTTTCGGGCGGTATTGACTCGCCGGTAGCGGGGTATTTGATGGCCCGGCGGGGTTTAACTCTTACGGCTATTCATTTTCACACTCCGCCTTATACGAGCGGCGAGTCGCATGATAAGGTGCTGCGGCTGGCGGCGGCTCTGGCTCCCTGCTGCGGGGGGATTACCCTGCTTACGGTGCCTTTTACGGACTGCCAGGTAAGGCTTTCCAGGGCGGTGGATACGCCGGCCTTAACGCTTCATTCACGGGCCTGCATGATGCGTATTGCCGAGTTATGTGCACGGCAGCGGCGCTGCGGTGCTTTGATTACGGGGGAATCTCTGGGGCAGGTGGCAAGTCAGACTCTTGAGAGTATGGCTTATACGGATCAATCGGTTGCTCTGCCTGTTTTCCGGCCGCTGGTGGGGATGGACAAGGAGCAGATTATTCACTATGCCCGCGCCATCGGCAGCTATGATATTTCTATTGAGCCCTTTGCGGACTGCTGTTCCCTTTTCAGCCCGGAGAATCCTCTTACCCGGCCAAATGTGGCGGAGCAGCGGGAAAAATTCGCTGCCGTAGAGGGCTTGGAGGCACTCATGGCCGAGGCGGCGGGGAATGCGGCGGAGGCGCGGTTTAATTCTCACGGAGTGAAGATAGGGGATGATTGATTGAAGGTAGCCTAAAGAACCCAAAATAATCTGTAGGGAGCATATTGACTCGGCAGGGCAATGTGCTTATATTTCAATGAAGTGATGATATTCCTGTATGGGTTTATCATTCCTTAATACCCTATATCATTCGGCGGTAGTTAAATTGTCAAATAAGAGTTGTAATCCAAAAATTGTGCATTTGCGTTCATTTATTATTGTATTGACCATATTCTCTCTCCTAACTAGCTGTTTCAACCGAAATACAGCCAGTATTAAGCGCTACGATCTTTTTACTATTCCGCTGGGGACCCTGCCAAACGAAATTGACTGGTTTTACAGGGATAATTTTCGTATGGCCGGAACTGCGGACATTGATACCCGTGATGGACTCATCTATATTTCCGCAGGAGAAGCAGGGAAGGTTATGGTATTCAATTCCTACGGAAATCTTATCACTTATGTTTACGATCCCGTTAAAAACCCAAGACCTGTAAGTATCCAGGACAGCGGAGAGGAGAGAAATGTTGTTCCCTGGCCATTTATCAATCCAGGATTCATTGCAGTGGTTGATGGCGGTTTTCTGGTGGAAGATGCTGTTGAGGCAGAGCAGCGGGTAGTGGTGCCAAACTCTACGGCCTACAATGATCGTGTTATCCTCAAGTTCAGCAATAACGGAAAGTATCTTGGCCACATTGGCCTGGAAGGAAACAATGGAACACCCTTTCCTTATATTATGTCGCTGGATGTCCGGGCAAATGGCAGTTTTGTGGTAACCAGTCGAGTACCCGAAGCATGGATGAGTTATTGGTTCACCAGCACAGGGACTCTACTCAACACAGTTATCATTCACGAGGATCAGATACCGGGACGTGAGAATAATGGCAATACGGCGGTGTATTCCATACGCCCCGATCCGGTGCAGGATATGATACATATTCGTCTGGATGTTTATCCCGATCCACGAAATGGAGAAATGCCGGAAGCCCGGCTGTATACGCTGGATATCAATACATTGAAATATCTGGAACCAATTGTTCTCAATTATATAAACGAAAATACAAAAACAGGTTTTCCTTCCATACCTCCGGATTATCTGGGAACTATTAAGGGCGGTTATCATATCATGCTTACTCCCGAAGGAGTAAACCAATACCGTCTGTTACTCATTGAGCAGGACGGCAGGGTTAAAGAGAGCCGTCAAATTACAGTAAAAGAATCTGAAGTTTTATATCGGCGATTTCGCTTGCAGAATGACGGCATGCTTGCCGGAATATTTTTTGATAATCAAGAAGCTTCGGTAGCTTGGTGGAGAAGTGATAAACTTATAGAATAAAAAATTTTAATGTAGCATATCGGCCTTGGCCAATAAGAAAAATTTTATTTTCTCCAACTTTAACTGAACGCATATCCGGAGGCAGAGCTGTTTCAAATAATGCCAAGTTATGATTTGTAAACATATTCAGTATAACTCTTTCATTATTCCTGCCCAGCATAACCGAACTCCCAATATCAGCGGCATCGATCCATTCCAATGGTGCTGCTGCGGGATTGAAATGTGTCTGTTTATAATTTTCAGTGCAGAGGGCAATGATATGATTATTTGTTTCATAAACAGCAAAATTATCGTTATTGATAAAACGGATAAATACAGGGCGGCGAAAAGCCGTATCAGCCGGATAGGAAGCCGCCAATTCAAAACCATTTCTTCCTTCGACTAACAGAATGCGGTGCTGAGGATCCAAAC
>MUIB01000092.1 GCA_002084135.1 Spirochaeta sp. LUC14_002_19_P3
ACCCCCCGGCAGGACAACGGCAATAATGCCGGTGCCGCTTTCATCGCTAATGCTTCCAACCACATCAGAACTTAAGGCACTGTTTTTAGCGGCCTCAAACGTGAAGCTGGTTATTTTCGCCTCTTTTGGTGCTGCTGCGGGAGCACAGCCCATAAAAATAACCGAACTGCATAGCAGAATAATCCCTGCCAGATACACGAGCCGCCTGAACAGCGGCATTTGAAAAAACTGTTTCATATTAACCTCCTGTGAAACAAACATAAAAATACAAAAATCCGGTAACACCGGCTTTTTTTTCGAGATTGAATAGTGATGAAATTTGCACTCTTTTTTGAGTAAAATTCCATGCTTTTTTTGAGAAAAATGAGACAAATTTGTTTTACAAAGACATCCTTCCGCCTGCGGGCAGAGCCTCCTGAAAAGAGAAAATAATTTGTTGTTTTCTGACTTGTTCCCGGCGGGAATCCGGGCGGTTTTTGGCCTTTTAGAAGACGGCGAGCGGTAGGGCGGACAGAATGGTTCTGAACAGAACTGTTCTGTTCTGTTCTGTTCTGTTCTGTTCTGTTCTGTTCTGTTCTGTTCTGAATATCATGGTGCCATTATGCTCCGAATAAGATTTTTTGTCTATAGGGGGTGTTATGAATTCGCAGATAGATACGGTTTCTATTATTAAGAACCACAGATGGAATATTAGCGATGGGAGATGCGTTAGGGATTGGAGGGGCGGCGGCTTGCCGCCGGTCCGCGGCCTGCCGCGGACTGAAACCCCGCAAAGCCCGGCCTCCGCGCAAGCGGAGGAAACGCCCGAAAGCTGTTTTAAGGGCTCTTGAACTAAGCTGTGTTTTCCGGTATACTGTAGCTATGAAATGTTTCCTCTTCTCTTCAGCGGGAAAAAAACTGTTTCTATTGGTGGTTTTGGCCGTTTGTTGCGGTTTTTCGGGGGTTGCCAGCGATGTGTTTTCCAGGGACTCTTTGAGTGTTTGGGGCAATACCAATGTAAGGCTGGGTTCATCAAAGAGGTCTGTTACAGCGCAGATAACGTTGGAGAATGTTATTGATGAGGCTCTGAACAATATTGAAATTACCTTTGAAGAGGGGCTTAAGGACATTCAGGTAACTGTGGAGCCGAGCCGGATAAAAAGGCTTCTGCCGGAACAGCAGGCAACGGTGGATTTTACTGTTTTGGCTCTCAGGAGGCCGAAAACGAAAGAGCTGTCTATCGATTTTGAGCTTTATGCTGCGGCGGATGGGGGGGTAAGGAATATTATTTACTGCAATGCGATTCTTGAGCCAGCGGTTGGAAGCTGGATAATAGCCGTTGTGGCTTTGAGTGTTTGCCTAACGGCTGTGTTTGTGCTCATCTATGTCCGGCAGTCGCGGCGTGTGGTTTAAGTTTGAATTGTAATGGAGGATGCTATGATTGAACATTTGCACGATCATATTGTAGAGGAATTAAAGATTAACACCCGTACCGATACGGTGTTTATTATTACGGCTATTATTTTTAATCTTGTTTTGCTGGCTATTAATACTTCGATAGCTTTAGGAAACAAGGATATGCTGTTAATGATGGTTTTCCTGCTGCTGGTTGTTGTTATCAGTATTGTTTCAGAAGTTGGTTTAATTCGGGGCAAGCAGGCCCGCACCAGGTTGCTAACAAGTTTAATTGAAATTTATGAGGATAACGGTATTGCCAAATATTACCGGAAGGAGCTGATTGCCGACTACGAAACTCGCTACAATCTTTTTATGGTGGCTATTCTGGCTACTTCGCTTATTTCCATTATTGTGCCGTTTCTGTCCATGCGCTAGTTATGAGTGGTTTTGTTCATCTTCACAATCATTCGGATTATTCCCTTCTCGATGGGGCCTGCCGGATTTCGGATTATGTAAGGAAGGCGCAGGAATTCGGCATGAAGCATGTGGCACTTACCGACCACGGGAATCTGTTCGGGGCACTTCATTTTGAGCAGGCCTGCCATAAGGCGGGAATAAATCCCGTTGTTGGCTGCGAGGTGTATGTCGCGCCAAAGAACCGCTTCCATAAGCCGGTTAGCGGGCCAAAATCCTACCATCTGGTGCTGTACGCAAAGAATGAAACTGGCTACAAAAACCTTATGTTGCTTACTTCCAGGGGCTATATCGATGGGTTTTACTACCGTCCGCGCATAGATGATGAGCTTTTGGAGCAGTACCACGAGGGAATTATGGCTTCCGCGGCCTGCCTGGCGGGGGAGATACCGCGGTATATTGTTGCCGGCGACTGGGAGAAGGCTCTGGCCAAGACACGGTATTATAATGATCTTTTCGGCGAGGGAAACTTTTGGTTGGAAATAATGAATCACGGCATACCGGAAGAGGAAACGGTGCGCCATGGGATGCGCCGCCTTAACAAGGAAACGGGCATTCCCATTATTGCCACTAACGATGTTCACTTTATCACCAAAGATCATTATAAAGCCCAGGATATTTTTATATGTATTGCCACTGGCAAGAAACTGGACGACAAGAAGCGTCTGAAAACGGAAAGCCCGGAATTTTACTTCAAATCCGAAGAGGAAATGCAAGCCCTGTTCCCGGATTTTCCCGATGCTCTGGAAAATACATTGAGGCTCGCCGAGCAGTGCAACCTTACCATTCCCCAGTCCGAGCCGATGCTTCCCCATTACGAGATACCGGAGGCATTCAGCGATCCGAAAGACTACCTTCACCATCTTGCGGCACAGGGGCTTCGGGAACGCTATCCGCTGGCCTATAAAGACGATGCTGCCCTGAAAAAAATCATTGAGGAGCGGGCGGAATATGAGCTGCAAGTGCTGTGCGATATGGGCTATTCCGGCTATTTTCTTATTGTATGGGACTTCATTGATTGGGCACGTAAACACGATATTCCTGTTGGCCCAGGGCGGGGTTCGGGGGCGGGGAGTCTTGTTGCCTACGCGCTTAAAATTACTGACATCGATCCTCTTAAATACGATCTGCTCTTTGAGCGCTTTCTTAACCCTGAGCGGGTGAGTATGCCGGATTTCGATATTGATTTCTGTAATGAGCGCCGCGACGAAGTTGTTCAATATGTTTATGACAAGTACGGCAGGGATAATGTTGCTGGTATCTGCACTTTTGGTACTCTTAAAACCAGGGCGGTTCTCAAGGATGTATCCCGAGTGCTCGACATACCTTTTAGTGAATCGAATGAGATTACGAAACTCGTACCCGGTTCCATCCAGAAGAACGATGATGAGGGTGAAGAAGAATCCGGGGAAAAGAAGAAGATCGATGTAAAAACGGCTCTGGCACTTGAACCGAAGCTCCAGGAGTTCTACCAGCGGGGCGGTATTTACAAGGATTTGTTCGATGTGGCGGCTATTCTGGAGGGAATGAACCGCCATGTTTCCACCCATGCCTGCGGGCAGGTTATAGGGCGGGAAGCGCTTACCAACTATGTTCCTCTCATTAAAGATCAGAAGTCTCAAGATGTTGTAACGGCTTACACCATGGACATTATCGAACACTGCGGTTTGATAAAGATGGATTTCCTCGGTCTGAAAACCCTTACCCTGCTAAAAAACTGTGAGCGCTTAATCCGGCGGCGGGTGCGGGATTTCGATCTGGAAGCCATCCCGGAGAACGACGAGGCCACGTATAAAATGCTGGGCGAGGGAAAAAGCGATGCGGTGTTTCAGTTTGAAAGCTCAGGCATGAAGCGCATTCTCCGCGATGCCAAGCCCTCCAGCATTGAGGATTTAATTGCCTTAAATGCCCTCTACCGTCCCGGCCCAATGAAATTCATTCCTCAGTTCATCGATTCGAAGATGGGCCGCACGCGAATTACCTACCCCCATCCCGATTTGGAAGACATTCTTAAACCAACTTACGGCGTTATTGTCTATCAGGAACAGGTAATGAAGGTGGCCCAGATTATCGGCGGCTTTAGTTTGGGCAAGGCCGATATTCTGCGCCGGGCAATGGGCAAGAAGAAAGAGAAAGACATGGCCAAAATGGAGGAAGAATTCGTTAAGGGGGCGCAGGAAAAGGGTTATACGGAAAAACTGGCCAAGGGGGTGTTTGAGATGCTGAAACCCTTTGCGGGGTACGGCTTTAATAAATCCCATGCGGCGGCCTATTCCGTTCTGGCTTATAAAACGGCCTACTGCAAGGCAAATTACCCGGCTGAATTCTGGTCGGCCAACCTTGGCAACTCCATGGATGATACGGATACTCTGAAAAATTATCTGGGGCACGCAAAGAGCGAAGGCATAAAAATTCTTCCGCCCAATGTAAACCTTTCCGAACAAACTTTTACTGTAGACAAGGGCCGCATCATCTACGGCCTTAAAGGCATTAAGGGTATGGGGCAGGCGGCTGCAACGGCCATTATTTCCGCACGGAACGAGAAGGGGAAATTCAGCGATATACTGGATTTCCTTATTAAGGTGGATCGCAAATACCTGAACCAGAAAGTTCTGGAAACTGCCATTTATTCCGGCCTTTTCGATTCCATTGAATCCCGAAACCGCGCCACTCTGGTTCAGAATATTGAAAAACTCCTCGCCTTTACGCAGCGCCGCCAGCAGGAGGAAGAGAGCGGCCAGGGTTCTCTTTTTGAAGAAGCGGAAGAGGATTTGGAAACCAGTTTTCAGTGGGAGGAAGCGGAGGACTGGTCCAAGAGCCGTTATTTTGAAATGGAAAAGGAACATCTGGGCTTCTATGTTTCAGGCCATCCTCTGGATTCATACCGCAAACGCTGGGAAAAAACGGTAAATCTGGACTTGGGCAATATTCCGAAGAGCTCCCCCAACAAGCAGTATTCAATTCTTGGCATGATAAGAAATATCCGCAGTTTCTTCACCCGAAAGAACACGAAAATGGCCACTGCGGAGCTTGAGGACTTCAACGGCAGCATAAAGCTAACGCTCTTCAGTAAGGTTTATGAAAAATATGAGCCTCTGCTCACCGAGGATGCCATTGTTGGCCTTACCGGTTCCATTGAGATAAGAAACGATATTCCCGAATTTAAGGTTAATGAAATTGTAAAGCCGGAAGAACTCAAAGAGATTGAGAAAAAAGAACTCCATATCGAACTTGCCGATATGGAATATACAGAAGCCGATATGGTAGACCTGCGCTCCTTTCTTCAGGAGCGTCCCGGGCCGGGCCGCCTGTTTCTCCACTTACCGGGAGAGGATGGCCATACCATTATCCGGGCATCCAGCCAAATTTCCCTTTCGCTGGATGAATCGAGCCTTGAGCTTATACGTGAGCGTAGCGCGGTAATATCCGCATGGAAGGAGTAGTATGAATTACTTTCAGATAACCATGAAAATTCTCAGTGCCCTGATTATGGTGTATTTTTTCCTTATTATGATTCGGGTTATATTGAGCTGGGTGCCCAGCAATTCAGAGGGAACAAGGCGAATCAGGGCCTTTCTTCACAGCCTTACCGATCCCTATATGAAGCGTTTCCAGGGCATTTCCTGGCTGAACTTCGGCATGTTCGACTTTTCCCCGGTTCTTGGGCTACTCTGCCTGAGCTTCCTTCTCTACATAACTCAGCGTCTTTCCATGGGTTCCCTGCCCAGCCTGGGCGAAATTATCATTATTGTGATACAGCTTGTCTGGAGTCTGATAAGGTTTTTCATAACCCTGCTGGCTATTTTAATGATTATCCGCCTTATTAGCCTGTATGCCATGAAGGGCAGGCGCGGCTGGACATCTCACCTCGATAAGATACTGTTTCCGGTAACGTCAAGGCTGCTTGGTGTCTTTTCCTCCCGATCCCTCTCCTACGCCCTGGCATTGGGACTCAGTGCGGTTGGCCTTCTGGCCATACGCTTCCTTGTCAGTTTTCTCTTGCAGCGCTACCTGTTCCCGCTGCTGATTCAACTCTGAACCCGTGTTCCTGAATCAGCTAAGCTTCCCGGTAACCGACATTGAAGGCATTGGCCCCGCCGCCGCCCGCAGCCTGAGCGGCCTGGGTATAGTAAACATTGGCCAGCTCCTGCGCCACTACCCCCTGCGCTACGAGGACAGGATAACTCCTGTAACCCTGGCGCAGTCCACCGCGGAGACACCAGCACTTACCGAGGCAAAGGTGGTGGCCCATGAACAGGTTCACTGGAAGAAGGGCATTGCCCTTAAGGTTATCATCGACGATGGTACGGAAACCGCCGCCATGCTTTGTTACGGCAGAAATTTTCTGGCATCCAAACTGCCTCCGGGTAAAACCATCCGCATAGCCGGACCCTTTGTCCGCAGCAGGTTCGGTGAGATTCAATCCAGCTCCTTCGTCTTTGAAGATGTCCAAAACAACCGCGTTTCCCGCGAATTCGGGGTAATCCTGCCAGTTTACCCCCTAAGCGGCAATCTTACCCAGGGCCTACTCCGCAAGGCAATAAAAAATGCCGCGGCCCGCTACGCTTTTGGCATAAGGGATGAGCTGCCCCCCGAAGTCCGGGCGGAACAGGCCATAGCAAAAAAATCCGAATGTATCCAGCATGTTCACTTCCCCCCCAGCATACAGGCCGCCCATCTGGCCCGCAAAGCGCTAATCTTTGAGGAACTCTTTCACCTGCAAATAGCCCTAACCAGAAGGCGCATGGCCGTCCAAAATACCGCCCTTACCGCGGCAGAAAAAGATGCCTCCCCTTCATGGAGCGATGAGCTGCCCGGAAAACTCCTGCGAACCCTGCCTTTTGAACTCACCGCAGATCAGCACAAAGCCATTAAAGACATTAAGGAAAATATTATGCAGCCCGCCGCCATGCTCCGCCTTATTCAGGGTGAAGTAGGCTCGGGGAAAACCCTGGTTGCCTTCATTGCCTGCTTGGGTGTTATTGGTGCCGGACACCAGGCGGCCTTCATGGCCCCAACCGAGCTATTGGCCCGCCAGCACGCCGATAATGCGGCGCGGCTCCTGGAACCCATCGGCATCCGTTTGGCTTTCCTGTCCGGAGATGTAAGCGGCCCTTCCCGGCGCGCCGTTACCGATGCCCTGGCCGCAGGGCAAATAGATATGATAGTCGGCACCCATGCCCTGTTCAGCGGCGATGTTGTATTTGCTGATCTTTCTCTCGCGGTTATCGACGAACAGCACCGCTTCGGGGTGGAACAGCGCCGCGCCCTGTCTGAAAAAGGTCAGTATCCTGATATTTTAGCCCTGTCGGCCACCCCCATTCCCCGCACCCTGGCCCTTACCGCCTTCGGCGACATGGACGTGAGCACCATCAGCACCATGCCCAAAGGCCGCCATCCGGTGGAAACCCATCTGGCCCGTATCGGCAGCGAAACAAAGGTATACGATTTTGTTCATCGGGAGCTGAGCGCCGGGAATCGGGCCTATTTTGTTTATCCCCTCATTGCGGAGTCGGAAAAAATTGCCCTGAAAGACGCGGAAAACATGTTTCACACCCTGAAAACCCGTATTTTCCCGAATTATCGCGGTGCCCTGATTCACTCCCGTGTGGACGAAGAAGAAAAGCGCCGCATTATGTCCGCATTTCGGGACGGCGGGCTGGACTACCTGGTAGCGACCAGCGTTATTGAAGTGGGCGTTGATGTCCCCGAAGCCACCTGCATGGTGGTAGAACACGCCGAGCGCTTCGGGCTCTCTGCCCTGCATCAGCTGCGCGGACGGGTTGGCCGCGGCGAAAAACAGTCCTACTGCTTCCTGGTTTACGGCGAGCCGCTCACCGACGACGGCAAGAAGCGGCTGCTCACCATGAAAAACACCAGCGACGGCTTCGCCCTGGCCGAAGAAGATTTAAAGCTCCGCGGCCCCGGCGACATGGCAGGCATAAGGCAGTCCGGCTTCATGAAATTCTCCATTGCCGATCCGGTGCGCGACCTTACCCTGCTGCTGGAGGCGCGGGACAAAGCCCGGCGCATTCTGGAAAGCGATCCCGGGCTCATCGAAGAGCGGCACAAGGATTTGCGGGAACTCTTCGCCCTCTGTCCGCCCTTCGATGAAAACCTGCTGCGGACGCTATGAGAATTACCGGCGGCCGCTGGCGGGGACGCATTGTGGCCTGTCCGCCGGGAGTAATAAGGCCGATGATGGACAGGATGCGGGAGTCCATGTTCTCCATACTCGGCGATATCAGCGGCCTGTCTTTTCTCGATCTTTTCGCCGGCTCGGGAATAATGTCTCTGGAGGCCCTGAGCCGCGGCGCAGCCGGGGCGATGCTGGTGGAAAACGATGTAAAGAAGCGGAGTGTTATTCTTGAGAATCTGAAAATTGCCGGAAACGATTATAGCCGCGAAGAGCTTATCCTGCTCATCCGTCCGGCGGAAAGGGTTCTCAAACCGGGCATGAAGCGCTTCGATTTAGTCCATCTCGATCCGCCCTTTGCCCTTACGAACAAAATGCGGCTGCTGGAACTGGCACAGCTTGCGGGACAGCCTGCCCCCGAAGGGGTATTGGCCATCCATCATCCCGCCGGGGAACAGCTTCCAGGCGAATTGGGTGCCCTCCGATGCCCGGATCGGCGGATATACGGTCAGTCCTCCCTGACTTTTTATACCCGAAGCGATTGAGCCACTGATTATAGGGTACCTCTAAAAAACCGCTTTAGAAAATTGACGAAGAAAGTTTTGTCGGGCGGCAAAGGTGAAGGGTGAAAAATGAAAAATGATAAGCTACGTGAGCATTTTGACAACTTAAGAGCGGCGGAAAAGTTCGAGTCAAGAACTAAGTGGGTTTTTTAGAGGTGCCCCATAGCAATGGAAAGCCATATCACCGCATTCCAAAGCCTTGTATGTACTTACCCTGTAGACTATATTCTTCTCCAGAAAAGAGTGAATAAGTGCGGACAAGGTTAGCCACTAATAATCTTACAGCTTTTGTATTTCTTCCACCGTAAGACCAGTGGATTTACTGATAATGTCCATGCTTATCCCTGTATTCCTAAGGTTCTTTGCTGTCTGATGGATGCCTTCCTCTCTGCCTTTCTCCATGCCCTGCGCCATGCTTTTCTGGATCATGTCGCTGATAAATAACTGAGACATTGTGTCCTCCTTCTCCGATATATGGAATGATTCATGTCCTGCGCTGTCTTCCTTCATGAAATTATATTCCAGCTCATGTAAGTATTTCAATAGCCTGTGGAAGGCATTCTTCTTCCCGAAGTAGTTAAGAATATTCGTAAAAATAGTTCTAAGTGTCAATGCACCTCTGTCCATGAAGAAGGCCAGCAGCCTATCCATCTCGCTGTCCCGATTGGTGTAATCAGCTGCCTTGTAGTCTTTCAGGTAGATCTGACGGTATTTGAAATGAAGAAATGTTTCGCCAAAGTATTTCTTTTTCAGCTCGGTAGGCGGGGGATTGCGTGGTTTTTTCCTGTCGCTGAAT
>MUIB01000090.1 GCA_002084135.1 Spirochaeta sp. LUC14_002_19_P3
AAATTTTTTGTCGATACAAGGCGGCAAAAGCGGAGCGTAGCTGGGCTACGTGAGCATTTTGACAACGCAGTAGCGGCGGAAAAGTTCGAGTCAAGAACTAAATGGGTTTTTTAGAGGTGCCCTCAAGCATTTCGAAGCACATTAAAGCTCCTTCAGCCCCCCAGGCAGCCTATCCATGCTCCGGCAGGCTCAAAGGCGGCTTTCCATCCGCTACTGCTTTGAAATTGCCGCAATTTTCCCCGTGCTTCCCATTGATCCCTTTACGCTGAGAATTTATGGTCAATATATGTCCAGATATGTAGTTGAAGGGGCTTATCCCATAAGCGGGAGAATTAAGGCCAGCGGGAACAAAAACGCCGCGCTGCCCTGCCTTGCCGCTACCCTGCTAACAGAGGAAACGGTATACCTGGAGAACATTCCCGATATTGAGGATATTCGGGTGATGCTCAGCATACTTGAATCGCTGGGTGCAAGGGTAGAGAAAAAAAATCCGGGGGAGTGGGAAATTTGCTGTGCCGCCGTGAACAAGGTAGAAATAGCCGAAGATGAGGCGGCCATGGTAAGGGCCTCCATTCTGTTCGCTGGCCCCATGCTGGGACGCTTTGGCCGGGTGGTGCTGCCGCCGCCGGGCGGCGATGTTATTGGCCGCCGTCGGCTGGACACCCATTTTTTGGCTCTCAAGGCACTGGGAGCTTCGGTTGAGATTAACGGACGCTTTATTATCAGTGCTAACAAATTGGTTGGCCTGGATTTATTTCTCGACGAAGCATCGGTTACCGCTACGGAAAACGCGCTTATGGCAGCAGTGCTGGCCGAAGGGGAAACCATAATCCGCAATGCCGCCAGCGAGCCCCATGTTCAGGATCTCTGCCGTATGCTTAACGCCATGGGCGCACGCATAGAAGGCATTGGATCCAATATTCTCCGAATAAAGGGTGTGCATACACTCGGCGGCTGCCGCTTCCGCATCGGATCCGACTACATGGAAGTGGGCTCTTTTATCGGCCTGGCCGCAGTAACTGGCGGCAGTATTACCATCGACGATGCCGGTCCCGAACACCTGCGCATGTGTCGGCTGGCATTTGGCAAGCTGGGCATAAACTGGAAAACGGACGGCAGCAGCATCATCGTCAGCGCGGATCAAAACAGGAAAGTAGTTCCGGATTTAGGAGGCATGATCCCAAAAATTGACGATGCTCCCTGGCCGGGTTTTCCGCCGGACTTAACCAGCATCATTACCGTGGTTGCCACCCAGGTGGAAGGAACAGTGCTCATCCATGAAAAAATGTTCGAATCGCGAATGTTTTTTGTAGATAAACTCATCGCCATGGGGGCGGGAATTATTTTATGTGACCCTCATCGAGCAGTCGTAACGGGGCCCCGGCGGCTGCGGGCTGCGGAATTGACATCTCCCGATGTCCGCGCGGGCATGGCTATGGTAATCGCTGCCATGGCGGCCAGAGGGAAAAGCGTTATCCACAATGTCTACCAAATCGAACGGGGCTATGAAAATCTCACCAAACGACTATGCTCCCTCGGTGCCCGGATTGAACGCCGATGACGAAGATTAGGGCCGATTTTTCTCCCGCTGTATCAATAATGTTCAATCATGCCGCCATGGGGTCTCTTCAGCAGGGGATATTCCACCAAAAGTGAGCTTTTCGATGTTGACCAATCCGTAACTCCGCTGTACTATGGCAATATTGGAGGTGTTCATGTCCCTTTACGAAGACAAAGAGGAAATGTTCGAGGATAAAATTTTATCGAAATTTCTCAATAA
>MUIB01000153.1 GCA_002084135.1 Spirochaeta sp. LUC14_002_19_P3
TCAAGAACTAAATGGAGGTTTTTAGAGGTGCCCACCCTGTATTTTTGTAAACAGAGACACCGTGCTGATTGATGTTAGCCAAGTTTTTCCAGGCAGGGTATTCATTATGCCTGAAGGGCACCTCTGAAAATGGCCTACTGCCAGGAAACTTTCGAGAGGAATTTTTCATAGTGTTTAACCTGACGCTTGATAATTCTGTTTATCCGCCGCGGAGAAATTTTTTCCGGCTTGCGCACATTCAAGGACGGATAAGAATTCAGTGCTTCTTCTTTTGTCGATTCAGTAATGAATTTTGGCATAATATGCACGGCTTTGTAAGTGAATTCCGTTACTACTACCAAATCCGCTTTTATGCCTGTATCCTGCCAGAGCTGAAAGGGCAGCTCATCGGGCTTATAGGCGAAGCTCCTGTCCCGAAGAGGCCGCTGGGCTTTTACATGCTCAACTAAACCATTCCATAGCAAAGCATTTTCTCCCGGCCCGTAATGCCGAAGTATCAGCGGGCTTATGCTGTTCCCTGATGGATTCTGACTATCGGGAGCCTTGAATACCTGTGCCAGCATTTCAGGGCTCAGCCAGAGGAACCCGTTCCCATTGTCAAGAATATCCAGCGCACGGGATACTCCCTCCGATCCGCCCAGCCCTATAATTTCAAAGGCGGTTTCATGCTCTTCCAGCAGGGCATTAAACCTGCGTATGTAATTGAGGAAATCACGGTACTCCTTGAAATACAGGGCGGCCAGCGGAAAGGAAAAGAGTTCTTCATTTGTTATTAGTACGTTCAAATCCTGACTGTAGCGATCAAGATACATCTGTCCGCCGGAACTGAACTGATACATGCCCAGCTGTCTGAATCCCATGGAGTGGAGCATGGGTACCAGTGCCTGAACCAGTTCCATGGTATCGCTGCGAAGCGGGTTTTCCTGAACGAGTATAACCGACCGTCCTCCACCGATTTCCAAAGCAATTTTATCAGCAGGACTGAGATGGGTGGAATCCAGATACTTGTTGAGCAACTTCACTGTACTGCGGGCAGGGGTATTATCCTCAGCGCGGCAGGAGATCAGCAAAAACAGAAAAAAAATAGAAATAAATTTCAGTTTGAGCGGCCTGGAACAAGACTGCTGCTTGAAAATTTCACAGGGCATGGATGTTTTCCTTTTCAAATCGATTGATTAACACATCGGCGTTTTTTGAGTTCATATACAGATCGATGGGCTTGAGTTCCCGGGGAATTATCCTAATCCGCCGCGGCGACAGCTTCTTCCATGCGGTTATGCTACTGTAGGGAAGTGTTTCGGTAATATGGCGGTAATTCAGATACACGGAAATCCTGTCGTTTTCCAGGGTAACAAGCGGACGCTGGTTGCCATAGATAATCAGGGACAAGACAACGGCAATACCGGTGAAGTAAATCGCCAAGTCACCGGAACTATGAGAGGCCCGCAGCGGCTGTATGCCCGGCAAAAAGGGGAGAAGAAAGAGATAGTGCGCCAGGCGGATAAGCAGATGCTTTTTGAGACGGATCAAAGTACGGTACAAATATCCATCTTGTCCCGGTGATGCTCCAGGGCAAGCTGAATCAAACGGTCTATAAGCCGGGAATAGCTCAGGCCGGAAGCCTTCCACAGCTGGGGATACATGCTCACCGGGGTAAAACCGGGCATGGTATTTATCTCATTGAGATAAATCTCTTCGTTCTCTTTGCCGACAAAGAAATCCACACGGGCAAGTCCGTATGCTCCAACGGCCTCGCAGGCACGGACGGCAATATCCTGCACCCTTGCGGCAGTTTCAGGTGAAACCCTCGCCGGTATAATCAATTCTGTTGTGTTATCGCTGTATTTTGCCTCATAATCGTAAAATTCATGTCCGGGCACAATCTCCCCCAGGGCATCGGCTGCTTCCAAAGGGACATTTCCAAGCACAGCGGCTTCTACCTCCCGGCAGTCAAGGGCCGCCGCTTCAACCATAATTTTGGTATCATAGCTTGCCGCCTTTTCCATGGCAATACTTAATTCCTTTCCATCGTGAACCTTGCTCACTCCAACCGATGAGCCCATGTTCACGGGCTTAATAAAGAACGGGTATGCAAATCGGGATTCAATATCTGCCCGCACGGTCGCTTCTCGCTCCTTCCATTTGCTGCGGCGAACGGTTATGTAATCTACCTGCGGCAGATTTTCGGCGCGAAAAACCCGGCGCATCATCTCCTTGTCCATGCCCACCGCCGAACCGGCCACACCGGAGCCGACATAGGGGAGCCCGGAAAGTTCCAGAAGCCCTTGCACTGTACCGTCTTCCCCGTAAGGGCCATGCAGCACGGGAAAGATAACATCAATGGCCTGAGTTTGCCCCACGCCTACGGCAAGCTGGCCGCTGCCGGAGTATTCCAGACTCGACGGAAGCAGTTCTTCCCCTTCAACCACATCGGCGGCCAGCATTTTGCTGGCATCGGACGATGTAAGCCAGTGCCCGGTCTTCGATATACCGACAAGTGTAATATCATATTTGTCCGGGTCTATGGCCGCCACAATCGCACGTGCGGATTTAACGGAAACTTCGTGTTCGCAGGAACGGCCTCCAAAAAGAACTCCCACCCGAATTTTATTATTCATAACAGTACCCCAAAAAATTACTTCAACGGAGCGAAAGTGCCAGACTCAGCCCTTCCGCTCTTACCAATATATATCACTTCCAGAGAAACGGGCAGATAGGTACGGCCAAAACCCGCATCACGGGAAGACTTCCAGCTTACCGTATAGCGGCCTGCTTTCATATCCCTGAGCCTTGTAAGCGCAAATCCGCTGCCCTCCGGCTGATTGAGAAAGAACGATTCACCTTTGGTTTCTGCCGCAATGTAGTCCAGTTCTCTGCTTACGGAATCCTCATCGGTATAAATTGGATAGAACACAATACCGTTGTTTGCCAGCAGCCGGGCCGTCTCAACCAGCCCGTAAGTATCGAAGGCCGTACTTGAAGGGGGAACAGTCACAAACGCGAATACGGCCTTTCGGTTCCTCTCGGGAGCAATCTGATTCGCTGCAAGCCGGAGAGTTTCATCCCATGAAACAGCTTTGTTGCCAGCAGCCGAGCGCATTCTCTGAAAAAAATCATTTGCACTGCCCCCTGCGGGAATCTCAAAAAGAGTTGGATTTTTAGTCGTTTCAATCAGGGTTAATTCGTCGCCCGTCTTCAGGCCGTTCATCACATCATCAAGCCCTCTGAGCAGTGCCCTTACTTGAGCCGCACTGCCAGCGGTATCCACTGCTACGGCAATGGATACCGAAGAAGCACTGGAAGACTCCCAATCAATAACAGGATTCCCAACCTCGGAATTCCCATCAAAAAAACGGAAATTTTTCTTCTTCAGCCCGATAATAGGATTCCCCGCCCTGTCTTCAACCGAAAAATCAACGAAAATACTGGGAAAAGCATCTGCCATTACCCGGTGCAGTGTAACTTCCAAACCGCCGTAAAGAGTGGATAAAGGGGTAAGCAACACAACCCGGTTCGCATTAAAATCACTAACCGCCAAATTACCGTTTTCATCCGGAAAAACCGTTGTTATGCGGTGGTCTCCCCCGCCCAGAGAAGCAAACTGAGACATCTCACCCGATACGGTATCTACCTGATAAATGTTGGCACCATCAGCAACAAGAAGGTTTCCGTTAAATATAGTCATGCCTTCAGGCTTATTAAGCCCTTCGGTTATCAAAGGCCCGAGATAATTCCCCGCCGTATCAAATACCTCAATCCGGGCACCGATAGAATCGGCAATGTACACCTTTTCCCCAAAAGCCGCAATGCCGGAAGGCCCCTGAAACCCGGAAAAATTGCCAGATACGGTAAAATTCAGGATATGCGAACCATTATTTTGCCATTTCGATACACGTTTGTTGCCCCAATCGCTAATATAAACATAGTATCCATCTGGAGATAAAGCCATATACTGAGGGCCGAAAAACTTATCGTCCCCCCGTCCCGGCCCCCCCCAGGTTTCAACACGGTAACCCTTATTAAGCCCTTCCAAAGTGAGTACAGAAAGCCTGTCGGCCTGAAACTCGCTCACCAAAACCCGCCCATTCCCGATGGGAACCATATCAAAAGGCTGGCCCAAGCCCCCCAGCCCCCCCTCATAGCGCTGGATAAGGGAACCATTGACATCCAGATGAATCAACTCCCTGCCGGAATATGAAACAATAACCAGAGAGCCGGATTTATCATTCAACCCGCGGGCTGCCGTTGGATGCTGAAACTTGAAACTCTGTCCGTCTTCCCCCTGAAATGCTGTTAAAGGAATCCATTCATCCTCAGTTGGCAGCTCATCATCCCCGCTTATCCGCCTTTGTAGCCGCTCCGCACGGCTTTGAAGAAAGGCCGACGCATTGCCCTCCTCAATCAGTCTCTCCCAGACATCCAGTGCCGCACTTTCCAAACCCGATTTCCAGTAGGTCCAGCCCAGCCATTCCCTTATCTTTGGATCGGCAGGATTCAGGGAAACAGCACGCTCCATAGACAAAAGTGCCTTGCCCGGCAAACCATCATTATAGGCAATAACACCCCAACGCCATTCGTTTAGAGATTGCATGGATTCCAGGCTTATATCCTGGGACCATATCGGGAATCCCAGTCCTGTAAGTATGACAGTAATTGTAAATAGTTTAGTGCTTATGTCCATAAACTCGAACTTTTTCAAGATGACCTTTTATCACCTCGTTATCGGGACAGCGGCTCAAAGCCTCAGTAAGATACCGCACGGCTTCCATGGTTTTCCCCGCCTGAAAAAGCGCCCAGCCCAGGGAATCCTTATAAACCGGATTATCCGGCTGACTCTCCACAGCCTTCCGGCACAGTTCCACCGCAGTATTTAAATCCTTGCCAGTTTCCGCCAGAAGATAGCCCAAACCGTTCACAGCATTGGAATTGCCATTGTCCAGTGCAACAGCCTTTTTATAACTTTCCAGAGCAAGAACTGTCTTTCCCAGCCGCCACTGACAATACCCCAGAACCGACCAGGTTTGCGGTGAGTGAAATCCCCCGCTGATAATCTCATTCAAATACTGCATCGCCCCATCAATATCATCCTCTCCCACCAGGAGCCAGGCAATGAGCATACGAATCTGATACAGCTTAATCTGACCAGTTTCATGGTTAAGAACATTCTTAAAAATCCGGATAGCCTCGCCAGTCTCCTGAAGCCTGGCATAGCACAGCCCCATGAGATAACCCTGTTCCAAATCCTCCGCGAGATCCACATCTTCGCCAAGCAATGCCACCAAAGCCTCTGCATACTGCCCCTTTCGGTACAGCTGCAGGCCATTATTCTGATAACTCATACTTCCTCCCCAAAGTATAGCAACCTTCTAATTTGCATCAGTCAAATGAACCAACGCTCCCGCTTCTGTTTCAACCAGAAAAACACTCGCCTTGAAGCCGAAAATTCGATCATATTCTTCAAGACATTCTTCATACTCATTCCGGGCATCTCCATCCATTAGAGTAAGAATACAGCCGCCATATCCCGGGCCTATCATGCGGGAACCATAAACCCTTTCAATCTCAATACTTCTCTTAATCAGCCAGTCAATTTCAGGGCATGAAATTTCCAAATAATCCCGAAGGCTCTCATGCGATTGGGTAATAATCCGTCCAAGAGATTCAAACACCTTACCCTTCAGAGCCTTGCGGAATTCCTCAATTCGTTCATTTTCTGTAATAAGATGAAGACTCATCCTTCTCGAACGTTCACTCAGCCCGTCTATGGTACCCGCCAAATCATCATGTTTTAAACTGCGGAATATTTTGCCAGCCTGAGAAAGCCCCAAAGCCTCGCTGCATTCACGGCATGCCGCATCAATGGCTTTTTTTTCCTCATCGCTCATGGCTTCCACCACCCGTGAATCAGTTACAGCAAAACAAACAGGTTTATCAGGCAAAGGCAAATACTTCACACTGCGGGTTTTTAAATCGATAAAAGTAAAATAATTCTTTTTGGAAAAATAAGTTACCATAGGAGAATGAGTCCCGTTATAAAGCCCCATGAACTTATTCTCTGCCAACCTCGCAGCCTCAATAATCTGGCTGTCCGATAAATCCAGATGGAACAATTCCTTCAACGCACATACAGAAGCAATTGTCATGGCCGACGAAGAAGCCAGCCCAATGCCAATGGGAACATCGCTGAACAGAGTAATATTAAGCCCTTTCAGCTTAAAGCCCATGTGTATAAGCCCGTCAATCACACCTTTGGGATAATTTGCCCAGCGATCTTCCCGCCTATAGCGTAAACCGCTGATTGTAATCTTTCGCCGCTCCTGCAAATTTTCCGAGTAAAAACAAAGAGTATTATCCTTGCGCCTGGACATCGCCACATAAAATCGCCTGTCAATCGCGAGAGAGATGACATACCCCTGTCCGAATTCACCGTGCTCGCCGAGCAGATCAATCTTTCCCGGAGCACTGCAAATTACAGAAGGCTCAACGCCGTATTCCTTTTTATGATGAGCGGTAATCTGATCAATCAAAAGTATCCGCCGCCTTATTAAATATTGGTTATCTCTAAAAAATTTAGAGGTTTCCTGGTGGAATTGCTACCAATATACCCTGAATAAAAAGATAAAGCAAGCATTTTTTTATCAACGACCAGAAATCAAACTTCTGGATACCTCTAAAAAACAGCTTTAGGGCACCTCTAAAAAACCGCTTATTGACGAAGAAATTTTTTGTCGGGCGGCAAAAGCTTAAGCTACGTGAGCATTTTTACAACTTAAGGAGCGGCGGAAAAGTTCGAGTCAAGAACTCAATAGGTTTTTTGGAGGTGCCCACTATGTCCTGACACAGCCCCGCAGTCTCGGCACAGTTGGCTAAAAGCACTGAAGCACTTCCACGGGCTCTGCCAGCCGCTTCCTTCACAGCCTTCCTCTGCCCCCCAGCCGCTATGAAGGGAAACGCCTCTGCCTCAAACCGCTCCCGGAATGCCCCGGCAGGTATAAAAGGAGTTCCTAAGCCTTAATGCCGTACTTTCTGTTAAACCGTTCAACCCGACCGGCCGTATCAACAAGTTTCTGTTTCCCGGTAAAAAAAGGATGGCAGTTGGAGCAAATTTCAACCTGCATATCTCCAACAGTGGAAAAAGTTTCAAACGAGTTGCCACAGGCACAGCTTACCTTGGCAGGCTTATATTCCGGATGGATACCATTTTTCATATACTACTCCTGAAATCTCAAATAATGAAAAACCCGCAGACGGATTTTTCAAAAGTACCATTTGGGTACCTCTAAAAAACAGCTTTAGGAAATTGACGAAGAAATTTTTTGTCGATACAAGGCGGCAAAAGCGGAGCGTAGCTGGGCTACGTGAGCATTTTGACAACGCAGTAGCGGCAGAAAAGTTCAAGTCAAGAACTAAATGGGGTTTTTTAGAGGTGCCCATTTATATATCACGGGTAGATGTTGTTGTCGTATTCATACCCTTGAGAAATGCGTCATTATTCCTGGTTTTGCGCATCTTGTCAACAATCATCTCAGTGGATTCCACATCTTCCATTGGACTCATAACCTTTCGCAGTATCCACATCTTATTCAATTCTTCCATGGTTAGAAGCAAGTCTTCCTTCCTGGTGCTGGATTTTTTCACATTAAAGGCCGGGAATACCCGCTTATCCGCAAGCCGACGATCCAGGGACAACTCCATGTTGCCGGTACCCTTGAACTCTTCAAATATAACTTCATCCATACGGCTGCCCGTTTCAATCAGAGCTGTGGCAACAATGGTAAGACTCCCTCCGTTTTCAATGTTTCTTGCCGCGCCAAAAAATCGCTTCGGCTTATGCAGCGCGTTGGAATCCACACCGCCAGAGAGAATTTTTCCGCTGGTAGGAACCGTCTGATTGTATGCTCTTGCCAAACGGGTAATCGAATCCAGCAGAATAACCACATCCTTTTTGTGTTCTACAAGCCGTCTGGCCTTTTCCAAAACCATCTCCGCTACCTGAACATGCCGTGTCGCCTGCTCATCGAATGTGGAAGCAATAACCTCGCCCTGCACGCTGCGCTGCATGTCTGTCACCTCTTCAGGCCGTTCATCTATAAGTAATACAATAAGATAAACTTCAGGGTGATTTTCAGTAACCGCATTGGCAATCTTCTGCAAAATAATGGTTTTCCCGGATTTTGGAGGCGAAACAATAAGTCCCCGCTGTCCCTTTCCAATCGGGCAGAAAAGATTGATAATACGGGTGGAAGGATCCCCCGCTTCAGTTTCCATATTTAACCGGGTTGTAGGATACAGTGGAGTCAGATTTTCAAAGGAAACACGGGACTGCGCTTCCGCCGGATCATCATAATTAACCGTTACCACCCGGAGCATCGCGAAAAATCTCTCTCCATCCTTTGGCGAGCGAATTTGTCCATAAACAGTATCGCCCGTTTTCAAATTGAAAAGCCGAATCTGGCTTGGAGAAACATAAATATCATCAGTACCCGGCAAGTAGGAATTTTGAGGAGATCGGAGAAAACCATAACCGTCAGGCAGTATTTCCAACGCTCCATAAGCATAAATGACACCGCCGCTATCAATATGGGCCTTCAGTACCTGTAAGATAATTTCCTGTTTTTTTAATGGAATCAGATTTTCTTTCTTCAGCCCTGAAGATTCTGCGAATTTTCTCAATTCCGGCATTGGCATCTTTGACAAATCATTTATAAGCAGTTTTGGAGCATCCGGATCATGAATCGGGCCTTTAATAACACCGGTTTTTCTCGCACTCTTCCTGCGGTCCTTTCCCTGTTCAGCGGATTCGCCGTCATCTTGATCCATATTATTATCAGCGTCATCCAAATCATTATCATCAGTACCATAGCGTTTCTTTGACCTAACAATTTTAACTCTGGAACGTGAATTTTTCTTCTCCTCTCCCCTCTCTTCGTCCGTTGGCCGCGGTACGGCCTCTGCCGGGGGCTGGGGATTATATTCACTGGAAGCCTCTTCATGGGATTCATTCCCTGAAGATTCGATATTATCATTATTTTCCATGGTATCCCCATTAGTTTTAATGATAATGGTTTTTTTTCGCTTTCGTGATTGGCTTACAGCCGCTTGGTCAGAATTCATTTCATCGAAATCCAATTCATCGTGATCAGTCAGATTTTCAGGCACTCGTCAATCCTTTTTACTTAATTTAATGATTGGGCACCTCTAAAAACCCCCATTTAGTTCTTGACTCGAACTTTTCCGCCGCTACTGCGTTGTCAAAATGCTCACGTAGCCCAGCTACGCTCCGCTTTTGACGCCTTGTATCGACAAAAAATTT
>MUIB01000174.1 GCA_002084135.1 Spirochaeta sp. LUC14_002_19_P3
GTACCTCTAAAAAACAGCTTTAGGAAATTGACGAAGAAATTTTTTGTCGATACAAGGCGGCAAAAGCGGAGCGTAGCTGGGCTACGTGAGCATTTTGACAACGCAGTAGCGGCGGAAAAGTTCAAGTCAAGAACTAAATGGGGTTTTTTAGAGGTGCCCTTATGCTAAAAACGGGTAATTGGATGGACTGGTTGAATTCAGGTTCAGAAAAGCTGTAGAGGGCTTGTCAAAACTCCGGCGATGGAATATACTACCATAGAGAGTCTGTTTCAGACCAAAATTTAATAGTATGGAATAGCGAAGTCATGGCTTCTGATGTTCCGGCCAGCTACAGGAGGATGTATGGCGGCAAAGTATGAAATTTACAAGTGTGAAGAGTGCGGGAATGTGGTTATGTTATTGGAAAATAACAGCTGCGTTTTAACGTGTTGCGGCAAAAACATGGTATGTCTGCCCGAGCAGACAGCGGATTCTTCCACCGAGAAGCATGTACCGCTTATCGAAAAAGCGGATGGCGGCTACAAGGTAACGGTGGGCAGCACCCCGCATCCCATGCTTGACAAGCACTGGATTCAGTGGATTGAGCTGGTAGTAAACGGCCAGCGGATGATTAAAGAATTAAATCCCGGCGAGGCACCGGAAGTATTTTTCTCCTGTGCCCATAAAAGCGGGGATAGAATTACGGCCCGTGAATACTGCAATGTTCACGGATTATGGAAAAGCGAACTGAAGTAACAGCATTCAGTTCCACTATCATTCTCAAAAACAAAGCCGAAACAGAGCTTTCAGTATTGTTGTGCCCAAAGTTTTTCAAGGACTGTAATATGCCTGGCAGTAAACCAATATGGACTGTAAGTGAAATTACCAATGCCCTGAAAGAGATGGTTCAGGAGGAGTTCCCCTTTATTGAGGTGGAGGGAGAAATATCCAACTACCGGCCTTCCGGGGTGGGGCATGTTTACTTTACACTCAAGGATGCGGGTGCTGTCATAGCGGCGGCACTGTTTCGGGGACGCTCGGAGCAGATTCAGGTTAAGCCTGCCGATGGGATGAAGGTAATAGCCTCCGGGCAGATCGATATTTATCCGCCTCGCGGGACTTATCAGCTTATTGTGGAAAATCTCCGCGAAGCGGGCCGGGGGCATTTACTGGAGACTCTGGAAGAGCGCAAGCGGAAACTGGCAGCCGAAGGGCTGTTCGATCAGGCAAGGAAAAAAGCCCTGCCGCCCTACCCCCGCCATGTTGCTGTTATTACTTCGCCAACCGGCGCGGCACTGAGAGACATACTCCAAGTGCTCAACCGCCGTTCAGCCGCGCCGCGAATTACCGTTCTCCCCACTCTGGTTCAGGGCGGCGAAGCGGCACAGATGATTGCCGATCAGCTGCGCCGTGCCGCGGTATACAACCTTGGAGAGGTAGTAATTCTGGCCCGCGGCGGCGGCTCTTTGGAAGATTTGATGCCCTTTAACGAAGAAGTGGTGGTGAGGGCCATCGCGGAATGCCCGCTTCCGGTGATAAGCGGCGTTGGCCATGAGGTGGATGTAACTCTGGCCGATCTGGCCGCGGACATCCGCGCCGCCACCCCATCGGCCGCTGCGGAACTGGTGAGCGACCGTTCGGAAGATTTGCTGCTAAGGGTTAAGGGCTTTCGCCGCGAGGCGGCTGATATTCTTCAGAACCGCTTAAGCCAAACCCGCCGCCGCCTGGATAGGGCAGACCGCCCTGCCCTGTTGGACTTGCTCCGCAGTAAACTTATGGTAGCGATGCGACGTGCCGATGAGGCCCAGAGCGCCCTGCGGCTTGGCGCCAATAAGCATTTGGACGCTTTAAACCGCCGCCGGGAACTGGCCTTGCGGAGTATCATGGACTCTTCTCCGCATGCCATTCTGGCACGGGGCTACGCCCGTATTACCCGGAAAAGCGAAGATATCGCTTCGGCGGCCATGCTGAGTGCGGGCGATAATATCGATATTCACTTTGCGGAAGATAGAGCCTCGGCAGTCATAAAAAACAGCTCATCTCCAAAAACTCCATCCGTGGAGTTTTTGGAGGCGAAATAACCGCAGTAAGCAGCTGTTTTCAGGGTGTTTTACCCGGGAAATCCAGCATCGGGAGGAAAAACATGGAAGGATTTGAAGAAAAACTGGAACGGCTGGAAAACATAGCCGAACTGATGCGGGACAGCCAGGTGCCTCTAGACGAGGCGATGAAGCTGTTCGATGAAGGGCTTACTATAGCGCAGCAGGTAGAAAAAGAACTGCGTAACTGTGAGCGCAAGGTGGAAAAGCTGAGCAATCTGCCCGATGTCGATGGCGAAGAGGAAGTGGAATTGGAGGAGCTGGAGCATCAGGAGCCAGAGTGCTGATTTTTTTGCTTCGGTGCTCTGAAACATGAAAAACCCTGTCGCGAATATCACCGGTCTCGGCCATGCGCTCTGCCATGTCGCCATGCTGGTGTTTCCGGTTGTTATAACTTCCGTCCAGCGGGAATTTTCCCTGTCCTTAACTCAAGCCGCGGCTGTGGGTACGGCGGCTTACATGGCCTTCGGGCTGGGAGCGTTTCCCGCCGGGATAATGGTGCGGTTTTTGGGTACCCGTACAGCGATGCTGCTTTATTTCAGCGGAATTGGCCTGGGGGGCGGTATGATTGGCCTGGCAACGACGTTCGGAATGTTTGTAGCCGGTATGCTTGTGCTGGGAACGGCCGCGAGTATCTATCATGTTGCGGGTACAACGATGATTTCCCGGCAAACGGTGAAAACTGGCCGTTCGTTCGGCATACACGGCATAGCCGGAAGCGGCGGCACGGCACTGGGACCGCTGATTGCGGGCTTGCTGTCGGGGTGGCTTGGCTGGCGCTTCGCCTATCTTTTTTTGCTTCTGCCGGTTTTATGCGGACTGATTCTGGTGTGTGTTTCGGACAGAAATGTCCACGCGGCGGAAAAGGTCGGCCCAAATAACAATTTTGCCAATGGGGATATGGGCCGGAATTGGCGGCTTATTTTTGTTTTGATGATGGGGGCGGTGATTATAAACGGTTTTATCTACCGCGCCGCGATGACGGTTCTGCCTCTGCATCTGTCAGAACGGGTTTCTTTCGGCTTCCTGCCGGATGTAACCGCGGGGGGGCTGCTTGCGAGTCTGGCGCTGGCTTTCGGTATGGCCGGAATGTTCGCGGCGGGAAGCGCGGCGGATAAAATGGACAAGTTTAAAATTTACGCGCTGCTGTTTGCCGTTGCCGCCCCGGCCCTGGCATTGATGAGCTTTAGCTCCGGCACCGTGCTTGTTCTGGCTTCTATTGGCTTCACCCTGTTTTTCTTTCCCTCCCAGCCGGTGGAGAATTCCATTCTTGGAACCTATACTCCGCCGCGGTTTACCAGCTATATGTTCGGTGTAAAATTTACTCTTACCTTTGGCCTGGGGAGTCTGGGTGCTCTTACTGCCGGATACCTTACCGAGCATAGGGACTCCGGGAGTTTGTTTCTTCTTTTGGCTGCGGCCTCAGTGCTTTCCTGCCTGCTATCTCTTGGGGCCATACTGCTGCGGCGACAAGGGAAGGATGAAGGGTAAAAGGATACCATTTACCGCGTCCTGGGCTACTGGTTGACTTTATCTTCTTTTCCCTTTACTCTTGATGAATCAGGAGGATTTATGTCAGATCAAAAAATAACCCCGGAAAAGCCCCAAAAACTGGGGAGGCCCGGGTTACTGTTGGGTATTGTTATCGCGGGCATACTTGTTATGGTTGGTATTTCCAGCCTTTATACGATAAATGCCAATGAACGCGGCGTTATAACCCGCTTCGGCAAGTATCATGCCACGGTGGAAGACGGCCTGCACGGCAAGCTGCCTTTTGGCATTGACAGAGTGTACAAAGTTCCCCAGGTGGTGCTTTCAAAGCAGTTTGGCTTCCGTACCGTACAGGCCGGAGTTACCACCACCTACGATCAGCGGGACTATTCCCACGAATCGGAAATGCTTACCGGCGATTTGAATATTGTCGATGTAACCTGGATTATTGAGTATCGCATTACCAATCCGCATTCCTGGCTGTTTCAGGTAGACAACAGCCGTATCCGCGGCGGTCCTGGTGAGGATAATCGGGATAAAACTCTTCGGGATGTGTCCCAGTCCGTGCTTAACGCCCTTGTCGGCGACCGGGCCATACTGGATGTAATTAGCACGGAGAAGGATAACATTGAATACCTTGGCAAGCAAATGATTCAGCAAACCCTGGATCTTTATGAGCTTGGAGTAAGTATTACCGAAGTTAAGCTCCAGCAGGTTGAACCGCCCAAAGGCGAGGTTCAGGATGCCTTTGAAGATGTGAACAAGGCCACCCAGGACAGGGAGCGGCTTATCAATGAAGGGGAGCAGGCCTATTATGCCGAAATACCCCGCATTGAAGGTGAGGCTAAACAGCTCATAGCCGAAGCCGAAGGGTATAAGCAGGCACGGATTAACCGGGCCAGAGCCGAGGTGGCCCTGTTTCAGGCCAACCTTCAGGAATACCGGCGCTCGCCGCGGGTAACCCGGGAGCGGCTCTACTATGAAACCCTTGCCAAAGTGTTCGCCGAAAATAACAACACCGATCTTGTCGATAAAAGCCTGGAAAATTTTCTTCCCCTTAAAAATCTGGGCGGAGGAGGTGAATAATATGAACACCATTCTTAAAACAATTTTTCCCGTGGTGATTATCGCGGCACTGCTTATGACGCTTAGACCATTCTTTATTATCCCCGAAGGAGAGCAGGCGGTTGTAACCCGTTTTGGCCGCATTGTGGAAGTGCACACGGAAGCGGGGCTGAAGCTGAAACTGCCCGCGGTGGATAAGGTTACCCGCTATTCCAAAAAGATTCTTTCATGGGATGGAGACCCCCAGCGCATGCCAACGAGCGAGAATCAGTATATCTGGGTGGATACAACAGCCCGATGGCGCATAGTAGACCCTACTGTTTTTTATCAGCGCGTTAATGTGATGGACGAGGCCTATGCCCGCCTGGACAACGTTATTGAATCAGCGGTGCGCACGGTTGTATCGCAGTACCCGCTTACAGAATCGGTGCGCTCAACCAACATTATTCTGGAATCGGACAATGTTATTCTGGACTTTCAAACCAATGCGCGGGCGGAAGCGGATGCCGCAGCCCTGGCCGCCGAATCGGGTGAAAATTTGCAGGAAGCCGGTACCGGTATTCTGGAGTCCGCTTTTGCGCCCATTCAATATGGCCGTAAAACGCTCTCCAATGAAATGCTCAAGCGTTCCCTGTCTTCCATGCCGGAATACGGTATGGAGCTTCTGGACGTGGTAATCCGTCAGATACGCTATTCCGACGATCTTACCCAGTCGGTGTACGACAGGATGATCTCGGAACGCCAGAAGGTGGCCACTGGCTACCGATCCGATGGAAACGGCCTGAAAGCGGAATGGCTGGGACAGCTCAACCGGGACAGGGACATAAAACTCACCGAGGCCGAAACGCGAGCCGCCCTAATCCGCGCCGAAGGCGATGCTGAAGCGGCACGAATTTATGCCGAGGCCTATAACGCCGATCCTGAGTTTTACAGCTTCTGGAAGGCGCTGGAATCCTATCAGAAAGTGTTGCCGGGTCAGAAAAAAGTGCTGAGTACCGATATGGATTTCTTCCGCTACCTGTACAGCCAGAACGGAAGGTAGGCTTGGCGGCGATGAGCATGAAGTAAGAGCTTTGCATAAAAGTTTTACAAAAGTCCCTGTGTTTTGAGTAAAAAGCATAGGGGCTTTTTGAAGATTAATATCCTCTCATAGTGTAATTCTTACCCGCGACTGGGCAAGTTCGGGGTTTTCCGTGTAAGCGGCTTTCAGGCTTTCTTCTCCCGCTATAACGGAGATGCTGCGCTGCGGCCATACATTGATGAGTTTTTGGGCGGCTTTTCTAATGTCGGAAGGACCGGCGGTAAGTTTGGAGTCCCGGTGGATTTGGCGCATGGAGTCGCTTATGCCGTAGAGTTTTCTTTTCAGGCCGGTAAGGGCTTTCTGGCTGGGGCTTAGGGGTTTCAGGTCTGAGCCTGCAGAACCGATAACGGCGAGTTTTACCATGTCGCTGCTGAGGGATTTTGCCCATTCGAGAGAGTCCCGGAATGCGGCCAGGCTGGGCGAGATGAGCGGGTCGCGGTAGGTGGAGAAGGTGAAGGTGCCTTCCAAACGGGATACGGAGGAATGGGCACCGTAGGCCCCGCCTTTCATGCGGATGCTTTCCCACAGGTAGCCAGTGTTGAGCAGGTGGGAGAGCAGGGCGGTGTGTGCGAACAGAGGCGCATCGTGTATGGTGCCGGGCAGACTAAGACCGGAAAAGGATACCGCGGATGCGATAACAATGGATTCGCCCAGGGTTTCATGGCGGAACAGCGGGGGAACGCTTACGCTTTGGGCTGTTCCTTCGGGGAGGCTTGTTAGCGCGGCGAGGGTCTTATCCCTTACGGAGCTGTTTGAGTCGGAGGCCAGGGCTATGGCCAGGCTGTGCTGCTGGATAATTCTCTGGCGGATTGTATTCAGGGCTTCGGAAGCCAGTTCAGCGCGGTTTTTTTTGCGTGAAACGGCTTGAAGGAATTTGAGCTGCTCTATGCCATACCATAGCTCTTCCCAGGCGGAGGCCCTTGAATGTCTGGCGGAGGCCCGGAGTGCCGCAAAAGCACTGCCGGATGGGATAATAACAGACTGATATTCGTTACGGACTTCCATTAAAAGATCATCTATTCGCTTCATATCGCTGAAATCGGCGGAATTCAGCAGTTTGAGGGTTATATCCATGGCCTCGTCCCATTGGCTGGAAAGGGCTTTGAGATGGACAAACAGGCGGAGGCATTCTTTATCCCCGTTAAGGGGGCTAACGGCTTCGAGAGTGCAGTCCAGGCGTCCGGTTTTCAGGGACAGCAGCCGAGCGGCTTCGCTGTAGGAGGTGCCGGGCAACCCCACTTCGGTAAGGGCATGGCTGAACAGGGGCATCCAGGGCTGGAGTTCCGGTTCCAGGCCGCTCAAATCGAAGGCCATTTCCAGGTAGCTTACTCCGTTTGTCAATGTTTCGTGGCTGTACCACTTGAAGTTCCCGGTGCGGCCTTCATCCATGGCGATTTTGTCCACTTCGCGGGGGATGTCCCCGGGGGTAATGAAGGGAATACAGGCCAGCTCTTCGGGGCTGGGAACGGCTTCCTGAAATACCTTCAGCCTTTCCCCGGCACGTTTTATTTCTTCGGCCTCACTGGCCGTAAGCCGTTCCTGGAGGGCGCTAAGCTGCTGCCGTTCTTCCTGATCGCGGCGTTCCAGCAGGCCGGGCTCGGGGAGCAGGATAACGGTGCCGCGGTGCGGGTTCTCCAACATGTTTTTTCTGATGAAATGTTCAAAATGACCTTTTCCGGAACCTTCACGGAGTTTGTTCATCGGCTCTTGAAAGTTCAGACTGACCGAGGGCGGACCGCCGTGAAGCCAGCCCTGTAGTGCCCTTTTAAGGAGCTGAAGCCCGTAAGGCGAGCCGCCGCGAATTTCCCGGAGGCGAAATTCTATCGTACGCAAAGCCCCTTCAACCAAATCGGCATCCAGCCCGCCAGCGGCCTTTTCGAGAGTGGAATTCACCACGTCGAGCAGCCTGTCTTCCCTGTCGGCCTCCGTGCCGCGCAGGGCGGCGGTAAACATTATCTGCCTGAGCGAGGATTCCAGCCCGCTAACCGGGGAAATGTCTTCGCCCAGCCCGCTGTCGATAAGGGCTTTCTGAAGAGGAGAACCGCTGTGGCCGAGGAGTATGTACGCCATAACCCGCGCCTCCACCGCCTGGAAGGGATCGCTCATGTCGCCCCAGAGCCAGTTCAGGCTGATGGTGGTTTTTCCGGCGGTGCTTTCACCCGGCGCACAGGGACGGTATGCCGTCTGGCGGCGGGGCTTGTTCCAGCGGGGCTGGAGTTCCGGGGCACCAGCAGGCTCTTTGCGGCTGAAGCGGCTTAAGAATTCCGTATCCAGAATATCGAGCACTTCCTCCGTATTGTGATTGCCATAGAGGAATATCCGCGCGTTGGAGGGGTGGTAGAAGGACGCATGGAACGCCTTGAATGCCTCATAGCTGAGCTGAGGAATATATGCCGGGTCTCCACCGGAGTCCCACCGGTAGGCGGTATCGGGAAACATGGTTCTGAAGTTCCAGTCCATTATTAAATTTTCCGTGGACGAGTAACTGCCCTTCATTTCATTGAGCACAATGCCGGAACGGACAAGATTGCCGCTGTCGTCGAACTCCAGCCTGTGGCCTTCCTGCTCAAAGGCTTCCCGTTTCAGGCAGGGAAAAAATACCGCATCGCCATAAACCCGAAGCAGATTCAGGAAATCCGCCTTTATCGTTGCGGCCGCCGGATAAATGGTTTTGTCGGGGTATGTCATGGCGTTGAGGAAGGTGTGGGCGCTTCCCTTGAGCAGCTCCAAAAAAGGATCTTTCAGGGGGTAGCGCTGTGAGCCGCAGAGAACCGCATGCTCAAGGATGTGGGAAACGCCTGTATGGTTTGGGGGCGGGGTGCGAAATGTGAACGCGAAGAGATTCTCATTGTCTTCGGCGTTTATCCTGTACACTTCGGCACCAGTTTTCCTATGGCGCAGATGTAGCCCTTCCGCGCGATACGCACTCAGGGAATCAACGGAGATGGTTTCGTAATTGTGGTAGCTGTCTTTCATAATTTATACCTTTTGGAGTGCTTTGAATGCCGGGTTCAGCCTCTTAGCTTTTCGACCCTTTCCAGTGCCGGTAAGCCCCATAGCTGCTTACATTAAAGTAGCCGTTCATACTGATCCTTCTGGCGGCGGCCCGTGCGGCCTTGTCGCTGGGACCAAATACAATGATGCGTTCAAACATATTCTCGGAAGGAAAAAAATCAGATGTCCGGGAAAACGGCATATTGCGCGCCCTTTCTATATGACTTTGTTCAAAATCCTGTGAATCGCGAACATCGATAATAGTAAACTGATACTGCTCCCGGCCAAGAAGATCGGTAAGCTCCTGCTCAATACGCAGCCTGTAAAAGTGCTTACAGGCAAAGAGGCTAATAAGAGAGATGCCTATACCAGCCAATACCGCGCCAGTTAGAAAAAAAGAAACAAGCATAGCCTTGAAAGCATAGCAATTTTAGCTATTATAGAAAACCCATAAAGGGACAATTTATGGATAACTTGCTGGGCTACCCTCTTTTTTTATGACACCTGGAAAGTGAATATCTCCATTTTGAACCACGAAAGGCATGAACGGGTTGGAACCACCTGCCTGCGCCGAGGCTTCGGCAGGCGGGCGGAT
>MUIB01000175.1 GCA_002084135.1 Spirochaeta sp. LUC14_002_19_P3
AATTCAAAGCTCTCAAGGAACAATTTTCCTTCGTAAAATGGGTAATCGGCCTGGGGTTTGCCCTTATCGCCGCCTTGAATCTCTACATTATCTTTTTCCGATAACCTGCTTTCTTCAACGCATCGAAAAGAAGCATAGCATGAGTGGCTACCGCCTGTACAAGTCTCCAAGTTTACAATCCTTTCCCGATACGTATCCCAATATGTTTCTTGGTGGCGATCCGCTTGCCAAACCTGTGTATGTTATTGTGCAGAACGCCGGATTGGGGGAATGGCTGGGCCGTTTCCTTACCCGGAAAATGGGCGGGGTAATGGGCCTGCGCTTGCTCATGCCAGAGCAGGCACTGCGGCTCTTTGCGGCAGGCTTTCCGGAAGCCTGCAACCGGATGGGCGGCACAGAAAAACTTCTGTTTCTCGACGGCATGAAACTTACCCTGTACAAGGCTCTGGAAGAAATCGGCACCGAGGATGAAGTCTTTGCCGCCGTTAAGGGATATTTGCAGGCCGATCCGGAGAATCGGCTCTGGCAGCTTGCCTGTGCGGCTGCGCCGATTTTTCACCATTACGGGATGAACTGCTGTCCCCTTACCGATTCATGGGAAACCGATACCCCATACCCCGGTCTGGGAGCTACGGACAGGGCGCATGAAGCCTGGCAGCGGCGGCTGTGGCGCCGGGTGTTCAATGGCCAGGCCCCCTATTCCCATCTCAGTCGGGTACTGCTGGAAATTTCCGGTACGGATGAACCATACACTGGCGAAGAAGCCCGCATCGTTCTCTTCGGCTCCACCTTTCTCGGTGAGCGCGGGCTGGCCTTCTTTCGCAAACTCGCCGATTATCTCGATGTTCATCACTTTACGCTTACCCCCTGCGCCCTCAGCGAAACCCCCTCCCAGTACTTTTTGCTCAACAATGCGCGGCTCTCCGCGGGATTTAACTCCCTCATCCCAGCCCTTAAACCAGACGCCGTAGAGGAAAACCAGGAAAACCCCGGCAGCGGAGAAACAACCCTCCGCCGTCTCCGCGCCTCCCTTATTCACAACCAGGAATTCAGCCCGCCCCCGGAAAATGATGGCAGCCTCCTTATTCACGACAGCCCCGGCATTCGGCGCACAATTGAGATTCTCAAAGATGAAATACTTGCCGCGCTGGCCCAAAACCCCGAACTCGCTCCCACTCAAATAGGGGTATTGGCCCCCGACATAAGCCTCTATGCCCCCTACATGGAAATTATTTTCCCCGCCAAAGAAAACAATCTGGGAGCAGACAGCCTTCCCTACAACATAACAGACCTCCCGAATCGGGACGAAGCCCCCTACCCCGCCGCTTTCAACGCCCTGTTGAAGCTGCCCGGCTCCCGGTTCGGGCGCGGCGAACTCCTTCCGCTCCTGGAAAACCCCTGCTTCGCGCCCGCCGACCCCGCCCGCGCCCGGCAGTGGAAAACCCTCATTGATGAACTCAACATCCGCTGGGGTGCCGATGAAAAGCACCGCCGTACATCCGGTGCCGCCGACACCAGCACCGGCTCCTGGGCACAGGGATTCCGGCGCATTCTCGCTGGCTACTACCATGACGAAGAGGACAGCCGCACCATCCTCCCCAAAGCGGAACTCCCGGACACCCTGGCCGAAGACGCCGGAGTCCTCATACAGGCCGTACGCGAACTGCATGAAACCATCTGGCCGCTGCAAGGGAAAACCATGAGCCTGCGGGAATGGACAGCCCTGTGGGAAAAGCTCATCGCTATATGGCTCACCCCCCGCCGTGAAGACCCATTTTCCGCCGAAGACGAAAACCACCGGCTGCGAATAAAAAAAGCCCTGCGCGATCTGAACGCCCTCAGCGAAGACGTAAACCATCTGGAAGACTTCGCCAATCCCCGGCTGCCCTGGCCGGTATTCCGCGCCCTGCTCGATGAAATCCGCGCCGGAGAAACCGGGCGGCGAGGCCGGTATCTGGCACGGGGAATAACCTGCGCCTCCCTGAAACCCACCCGCGCCATACCCTTTCGGCGTATTTATGTCCTTGGTCTGGATGAAAATATCTGGCCGGGACGCGATGCGCTCACCAGCTTCGATCTGCGGGAAAAAATTCCCCGTGCCATAGACATATCCCGCGCCTCCGTGGATCGCTTCGCGCTTTTGGAAGTGATCTTCTCCGCCGCCGATCATCTGTCTTTGTTTTACACCGGACGGGATGCCGAGAGGGGGGAAGCCCTGGCCCCCGCCGCGCCGGTACGGGAACTGCTGGAGCATCTGGGGGAGGGCGCCGAAAAACTCATGAGGCAGCACCCGCTGGCCCCCCGTGGCACGGCGGCTCCCTGCCCCTCCCCCGCCCCGGAAACCCGCCCCGTGCCCTGCGGCAGGGAAGAGGGGGAAGGGGACATGGAAACGGTGGACTGGGAAGAATTGGCGCACTTCCTGAGAAACCCGGTGCGCCATTTTTACGCACGGCGCATCGGTGCCCGCCTCAGCGAAGAAGAAAGCGACCCGGAAGACTGTGATATTCTGGAAGCCGAATACCTGCGCTGGCATCGGCAGCAGGCGGAAGCCGTAAGGGAAAACATTACCGCTCTTGAAAACCCTGAAAACTTCATCGCGGCATTAACCCGCCGCTGCCACCTGGAATCGGCTGTTAGCAATACACCCCTGGCCGCAATGCAGGCGGAGGGCTGGTTGGAAGATGCCCAATCACTGGCCGCGCAGCTGGAAAGAATTCGCGGGGAAGGGTTTAATCCGCAAAGCACCTTTTCATGCCGACTGGGCGGAAGAAACGAGGATGCCGCTTCCGAAAAAATGCGCACCCTCCCCCTTCTTCACGCCGCTCCCGACGGCATGCCCCCGCTGGCAGTCCGCGGCATTGTTTCCGGGCTGGGATTCCTGAACGAAGACGGCACCCCGAACCGGCAGATATGGACGCTCACCGATTTTATTTCCCGCAAAACCCCCAACGCCGCCAGCGCCTTGAGAAGCTGGACAGCGGTACTGGTGCTGGCAGCCGCCCTGGACGAAGAGCTTCCAGACGAAATACGGGTATTCCGCCTCGGCGGGCGGGATTTCAAGGCCCGCCGCTATTACTTCAGCGAAACCCGCCCACCCGCCGGAAGCGGCGGCGAGAAGATACTCATCGCCAAGCCCCGCCTGCTCCTTGAAAAGCTGGTATGGGCCTTCCGCAAGGGAGAGGAAAGCCCCCTGCCCCTCTACCCCGAACTGGCCGATGCCCTGGCCAAAGATGCCGCCGCCGCAGATGATTTTCCCCTTGCCGCCCGTACAGCCTGGAATGCCATTCTTTCCAACACCTTCACCCTGTACTCGGCCCTGCGCGACTGCAAATGGAGAAGGCATTTCCTCCCCGAACCCATGCTGGAAAATACTCTGCTCCCTCAGATGTATGAGGCAATTTACAAGGCCGGAGGCATACTGTGAGCATTCAGGTCTTCAAGCCCGAGAGCACAGCCCTTGCCGGAACCATGCTCATTGAAGCCTCGGCAGGCACCGGCAAAACCTATGCCCTGGAGCGCATTACCGCCCGGCTGATAGGCCGGGAGAAAAACCCACTAAGCATAGACAGCATCCTCGTGGTAACCTTTACCAACCGGGCCGCCGCGGAAATGAAAGAACGGATACGCAGCATACTGAACCAAAGGGTAAAAGAAACAGAAGCAGCCAAAGGGGAACGCTACCGTGCCGCCCTATCCGAGTTCGACAACGCCGCTATTTACACCATTCATAGCTTCTGCCGCATGGTGCTAGGCACCTGGCCCTTTGAAAGCTCCGCACCCTTTCAGCAGGAGCTGGTGCCCGGCGGTGAAATGGAACGCGAAGAAGCCCGCGCCTGGATGGCCTCCCCGGAGCTGAATGCCCTTGGCGAAGCCGTTCTGAAAAAGGCCCGTAACGAAGCCGGTTCGAGCGAAAAACTCATCGAAAACACCGTGCGCTTCATGCTCGACGAAAGCACCCCGCCCGGTGCTGTCCTGCTGCCCAACGACGATGAACTCGAAGCCTTTCAAAATTTTCTTGACGATGCGGAGCACCCGAACGGCAAACTCGCACAGGCCGCTGCCGCCCTTTTTGGAACAAACTGGAACGACAGCGATTTTACGGCCCTGTTCAAGGCCGCGGGCGGACCGAACAAAAAGGGAAACAGCCTGGAAAAAATTCAGGCACATATAGCCGCCTGCCGTGCACTGAACGGCAGTGCCCTCAGCGATGCCATATTTGCCGATCCGGCGGAGGTCAGCATAAACAACCATTTTACCAACCTGCTCTATGCCGCCCATACTGTGCCGGAGAACGAGAACCTGAGCGAGCCCGGCGCGGCGCAACTCCTGGCCGCCCTGAAAGCCCTCCTTGCCGTTCTTGGCCCCTTTGCCGAGTTCAGGGCCGAAACCAGCGGCGGCAATGTGGTAAATCTTTCCGGGCGTTTCATGCTCGGCCTGTTCTACCGCCATGCCGAAAAGGTTTTGCGGCTTCGGGTGGAACAGCGCCGCCTCAAGGAAGGCAACTGGGGCTATTCTGACCTTATCCGCAGAGTGAGCATGGCTGTCTCCCAGCCGGATTCCCCCCTGATACAAGTGCTGCGCAAACGCTTTCAGGCCGCCCTCATCGATGAATTCCAGGACACCGATCCCCGCCAGTGGCAAATTTTCCGCGATGTGTTTCACAGCCCCGGCCATTTGCTGGCACTCATTGGGGATCCCAAACAGTCCATTTATGGCTTTCGCGGCACCGGACTCCAGAGCTACTATGCCGCCCGCACCGCCGTTGCCAAAACCAGCGTCTACCATCTCGACACCAACTACCGCTCCCGCCCCGCCTTAACCGAAGGCGTGAACCGGCTTTTCATGCCCCTGTTCCAGCACAGTAGCGATGGCAGCACGCCAATTGGCTTCCTCAAGGTAAAACCCGCCCCTTCCCGGGAAAGAAGAGCACTCATCTGGCCGGAGGCGGACATTCCCATGGCCCTCATTAAGGCCGCCAGCGAAGAAGACTACGCGGCGGCCATAGTTAGTGAAATTCGTGCCCTACTGGACCCCGCAAGCGGGGCCCGCTGGCAAACGGAAGCCGAATCCGTTCAGGCTGTTTCAGCCTCGGACATTGCGGTGCTGGTTCGCGCCGCCCGCCATGAAGACGACATTATCGGCCGCCTTAGTGCCCTGGGGGTTCCAGCCATCCGATACCGCAGCCTTTCCATCTTTACCCAGCCTGTTATCCCCGCCCTGAAAGGGCTACTTCAGGCCATTGAGAATCCCCGAAGCCAGGGCTTATGGCGGGCGGTGCTGCTGGACAGCTTTTTCCGCCTGCCTGCCGATCTGCTTGTTACCTTTGAGGAGGCCGGTTATCTGGATGAATTTGCCGAAAAGGGCATGGAACTGCGCGAGCTGTTTCTGCGTGGCCGGGCGGCCGAAGCACTGGAATCCTTTTTCCGCTTTGCCGTGTGTCTGGGCCCCTGGGCCCGTGCTCTTGGCCGCGAAAATGCCGCAGATTACTTTGAACAGCCCTGGACACGGAGGGTACTGGCCGAACCCGGCGGCGAACGGACATGGCAGGACTGGCAGCATATTAGCGAGTTAATCCAGCAAAAGCAGTTTGAGGGCCTTGGCGACATTCCGGGCCTTCTCCGCTGGCTGAACCGCTGCGCCGAAGAGTCTCACGAAGATGGAAACACCTCCGTAAGGCTGGCAAGCGAATCCCCCGCCGTAAGGGTTATGACCATGCACGCCGCCAAGGGCCTGGAGTTCCCTCTCGTATTCCTTTACGGCGGTTTTGCCGGCAAAACCAAACGCAGCTCCGATAAGCCCTACCGCTTTGCCAATGGCGGCGTTCTTACCGTGGACAGGCTGTGCCGGGAGGATTATTTTCACCAGCACCGCGCCTACGCCTGGGAAGAGGATAAGCGGCTGTGGTATGTCGCCTTTACCAGAGCCTCCTGGAAGCTCTGGGCACCGCTGCCCGATGGGAAAGCCATAAGCCAAATCGACTCCCTGCTCAGCGCGGCCTTTCAAAATGATCCCGTGGAAGGCAGGCTTCCGCCCCATGAAATCCTCGCTTCCGCCGATGTCCCCGCCTTCCGGGACAGCCTTCACGCCGCGCTAAAAGAAGCCGAAACCACTGGCCTGCACATCTGCGCATCCAAACCGGAAGCCCCACCCATGCCCCCTCAGGCACAAGCTGCCTCCAGCCCGCCCCCGCCCCTCCCAAATGCCTTTACCGGCACCCGCGACCCGGCCTTCAGCAGCTTCACCGCCCTCATTCACCATAGCCAACACGAGCTTCATGCAGACAACCGGGTTTTAAGTAAAATCTTCGGCGACGAAGGCCCCGATGAGGACGCGCCCTACCCCGAAAACCTCTTTCTTGCCGAAGACAAAGGGCCGGTTTTCGGAACCCTGGTTCATAGCTGCTTCGAGCACTGCGATTTTGCCCTTGCCCGGGAAGAGGAAGCCTTGTGGCAGGAGAAAAGCGATCCGCTGTTCCGGGAGCTGGCCGGGCACTATTATCCGCCGGACTGGTACAGAAGCCGCGGCAAGGCCCTGAAGGCCCTCGTCCGAAGAACCCTGCGCTGCCCCATCCCGGAGCTGGGACGCCTCTGCGATATGGAGGAAAGCTCCCGCCGCCGCGAGGTGGATTTTCAAATCCATCTGCCCGAAGACATCCCCCTCCCGGAACTGGAACTGAAGCTCAAAAAAGGCTTCCTTACCGGAGTGATAGACCTCCTCCTCCGCGCCGATGAACGCTGGTGGATTATAGACTGGAAAACCAACCTCCCCCAGGCCGGAGAGGATTACCCCGACATTATGAACCGCCATCATTACCACCTCCAGTACGAACTCTACCTGCTCGGACTCTGCCGGACACTGAACGCCGTATCCGGCGAACCGGTACAGTGGGACAGCATCGGCGGTGCCGCCTACCTCTTCCTGCGCGGCCTGAACGAACAGAACCCTTCCGGCATCTGCCTGAACAAGCCGTCTTTAGAGCGCATGAAGCAGCTCTCCCGCCCCATGGGGGAGGTGTTAATATGATCCCGGCCGCCAGGCAGGCGCTCAGCATGGGCTTTTCTCCTTTCCGTGTGCATCTGGCCTCCTCCCTGTACCAATACGCTGAAAGTTTAAACGAAGAACTGTTCTGGCTCCTGCTCCATGTCGCCGAACAGGCCGGAAATGGTCATTTATGTACAAAATTGGACACAATAGCCGAAGATATGGCCGTATATGGTGATGAAATCCCGCTTATTAAACTTTTAGCGTATTTAAATGATCTCCTCAGTCACGGGATAAAGGCGGGGCTCATAGGCCGCCTGGAGGCAGAAGATGCCCCCGCAGACAGCCTGCCCTTTAATTCGCAGGGAATGCGCCCACCCCTGGTGCTTGGCGCCGATGGCGGCCACCTGTATTTCCTGCGCCGACGCCGTGAGGAAGACAATTTTCTCGCCATGCTCTGCGCCCGTGCCCACAGCGGCAGCCCGCCCCCCTCCTCCACCGACACCGCCAATCCCGCCCAGGCCCTGGCCGCCATGTATCACTCCGGCAGAAAAATCATGCTCCTTACCGGCGGCCCCGGCACGGGAAAAACCACCGCCATAGCCAAACTCATTCAGCAGCTCGGGCCGGACTGCCGGATTAAACTCGCCGCCCCCACCGGACGGGCCGCCTCGCGCCTGGCCGAAAACATTCCCGGCCTTCAAGGGCACACCCTCCACCGGCTACTGGGCATCGTTCCAGGCCGCGGGGCAAGGCACAACCCCCACAATCCCCTCGAAGCCGATCTGGTAATCGTAGACGAGGCCTCCATGGTAGACCTCCCGCTCATGAACACCCTGCTGCGCGGCCTCGCTCCCCGAACCGCCCTGCTCCTCTCTGGCGACCCCGATCAGCTTCCTTCCGTGGAAGCCGGCGCTCTGCTCGGAGATATTCTCGCCGGGGCTCAATTGGCGGCGGAGAAAGGAATAACAGGCCTCCTCTCCGGCGCGGTTATTCAGCTTGGCAAGGTTTATCGCTCCAACACCGCAGTACTCAAAGCCGCCGCGGCCGTGCGAAGCGGCAGCATGGAACACTTCATGGCCGCCATCGACGGCGAAGCCCTTACCCTAACCCCCATGAGCCGCCCGGAGCAGCTTGCCGCCCGCCTCGCCGCCGCCTACCGCCGCCGTCCAGGTTCCCTGGACGCATTCAGCGCCCTCACCCCTCTGCGCCGCGGCCCCTGGGGTGTCCCCGCCATGAACGATCATATCAGCCGCTTCATGAACAAAAGCACCCTCCCCTTCCCCGGCATGCCCATCGCCGTTACCCACAACGATGCCTCCCGCAGCCTCTGGAACGGCGACCGCGCCATCCTCCGCGGCGAAAACAGCCGCCTGCGCGCCGCATTCCCCAACCGCGAACACCCCCTGGCCGTTCTCCCCGGCTGGGAACCCGCCTGGATTCAAACCATACACCGCGGGCAGGGCTCTGAATTCGATGCCGTTGCCGTTATCCTCCCCGAAGGAGCCGATCGTCTTCTTACCCGGGAAATTCTCTACACCGCCATAACCCGCGCTAAACACAAAGTGGAAATTTTCGCCGATGAAACCACCCTCGCCGCCACCCTGAACAACAAGGTAGTGCGGAATTCAAGAATACGAGGGGTGCTGGCACGCCCTGCCTGCACCAGCAGCTTATGAGGAATATTCACAAAAAGATAGAAGGAAATGTGCTTAAGGGCACCTCTAAAAACCCCATTGAGTTCTTGACTCGAACTTTTCCGCCGCTCTTTTTCAATTTTCACTTTTCAATTTTCACGTTTCCCCATTCATCCTTCATCCTTCCCTCACCCTTCACCATTCACAAGCTGGTTTTTTAGAGGTACCCTGAAAAAAGCACCTTGTCTGTAAAGGATAAGGGCTAATGTATTCTGATGTAACTTAATAGCAACTATTTTGTAGAAATTCATGAAAATAGCCGAGATTGGGGTTGCGTCTATTTTTGGCTTATGATAGGGTAGAGCGGAAAACTGGAAAAATCTAACGGATGGATTTCATGAAAAAAAGATATTTTTCTTGTTTCAAGGCTTGACATGCCAGTTTTTTAGATGTATACTATAAATACATTCAAACGAAAAGGAGTAAAATTATGAAAATAAAATTGAATTGCACAGGCCGGAAAAGTTTTCCGATTTACCGGTATTTGGTTTGTCTGACAGGAATTGTTCTGCTAATCCTGGGAGCGTGTGAGGCCCCGGCGAACCCAA
>MUIB01000017.1 GCA_002084135.1 Spirochaeta sp. LUC14_002_19_P3
GGGCATTGAAATTAAGAACTATTTTTACGAATATTCTTAACTACTTCGGGAAGAAGAATGCCTTTGACAGGCTATTGAAATACTTACATGAGCTGGAATATAATTTCATGAAGGAAGACAGTGCGGGATATGAATCATTCCAGACATCGGAAAAGGAGGACGAAATGTCTCAGTTATTTATCAGCGACATGATCCAGAAAAGCATGGCGCAGGGCAGAGAGGAAGGCATAATGCAGGGCATGGAGAAAGGCATAATGCAAGGCATGGAGAAAGGCATAATGCAAGGCATGGAGAAAGGCATAATGCAAGGCATGGAGAAGGGCAGAATGCAAGGGAGAGAGGAAGGAAGAGAGGAAGGAAGAGAGGAAGGAAGAGAGGAAGGAAGAGAGCAAGGCATTCATCAGACAGCAAAGAACCTCAGGGATACAGGGATAAGCATGGACATTATCAGTAAATCCACTGGTCTTACGGCGGAAGAAATACAAAGGCTGTAAGGGTTATTAGTGGGTAGTCTCGCCTGCACTGATATTACTGATTACTTTTGGAAGCGGTTTGGAGCCACCTGCCGAAACCTCGGCGCAGGCAGGTGGACAAAAAAAGGAGCCTCAAACCCAAAGCCTCCCCCTTTCGCCCCTTTCGCGCCTCCCCTTAAAACTACTCCGTGCCCAATGCGTACGGCAGCATGGCATAAAAAGCGCTGCACTTCTCCAAATCATCCACACGGGTTATCTCGTTCGGAGCATGAGCCTGATCCTCATCTCCCGGGCCAAAGCCGATAGCGGGAATTTTGTGCCGTCCGGTTGTGGCCACCAGATTAGTAGAGAAGGTCCACTTATCGATAAGCGGAGCACTCTTCCACAGAGCTTCATAAGCCCTTACGCCAGCCTGAACAAGAGAGTCCGATTCGGGAATCTTCCAGGTAGGGAAATAGAGCTCCTGGCTGTAATCGGCATTTTTCCAGCCCCGCTTCGTATAATCGGGCATGCCAAGCTCCACGGGCTCATCCTTCCCCAAAGCCGCAGCAATAGCCTCTTTCACCTGGGAAATGGCCAAATCCGCATCCTCCCCCCAAGTTAAACGCCTGTCCAAATAGAGCATAGCCATATCCGGCACAGCGCATTGGGAAGGCCCGCGCACATCAATCTGGGAAACAACAATCGTACCCTTACCGAGGAAATTATCATCATCGGGCTTAAGATCTTCGTTCAGCCTTTCAATAGCCAAAGCCGCCCTGGCAGCCTTGTAGGCCGCACTTACACCGCGTTCAGGCGCACTCCCGTGAGCCGACACCCCCTTCAGGCGCACCACCATCTCCATACGCCCCCGATGCCCCCGGTAAAGACGACAACTCGTCGGTTCGGTGGACACCACAAAATCCGGCTTAAAATTTTCCTCTTCAATTAAATACTTCCAGCACATACCATCGCAGTCCTCTTCCATAACCGAGAAAACAAAGTAAACACTGTACTCGCCGCCATAGCCCAAGTCCTTCAGAATGCGCCCCGCCGTAATCATAGCCGCCGCCCCCCCCTTCTGATCGCTAGTGCCCCGGCCATGAACCAGCCCGCCGGAAATTTCCCCCGAAAAAGGGTCCTTTTTCCACTGAGCCGGGTCGCCCACCTCAACCGTATCAACATGGGCATCAATAGCAATCTTTTTCCCGCCGTTTCCCACCCGGGTAATTAAATTGCCCAGCCCGTCTATCCGCACCTCATCGAAGCCATAGCCCTCGCAAAGCTCCTTCAGCCTGTAAATAACATCCCTCTCCGCGCCGGAATACGATTTTATCTTAACAATATCGCTCAGTATCCGGGCCGTTTCATCCCGGTACCCGGCGGCCTTTTTCAGAATATCCTCACCTTTTACCATGTTTATATCTCCTTGAATGTAATTTAATACTTTTCCCTCCCCTGAACAATCCCCTTTTATATGAACCCCTTGCGCAGAAGGCAAACTGTTTTGCAAGGAAACAGCCCCATTGTATATTGACCTCTGGCGCACTTCGTATTATACCTTTGGGGTGCCCTTCGGGCAAAAGCGGCAGGACAAACCCTTAGCAGGCCCTTCCGCCGTAGAAGAATCAGAGGCAACTTAAGTTCATGGAACAAGAAGAACATACCCTTATTCTCAGCATTGAAGCCCTTGAAGCATCCATCCGCCACTTCACCGGATGCCTCTCCATATATCCGCGGTCCGAACGGCGTAAAATACTTAACGCGCTTCATTGGTCGCGCAAACTGCATGAAAATCAAAAACGGGATTCGGGAGAACCCTACATTATACACCCCTTAAAAGTCGCGGAAACCCTTATAGAGATAAAAATGGATCCGCCCACCATTATCGGCGCCCTTCTCCACGACGTGCTGGAAGATACGGACATAAACCGCAGCAACCTGGAGGAGGAGTTTGGAACAGAAATATGCGCTCTTGTCGATGGGGTCACCAAAATTAATGATATAAGCATCGGCAAGAACACCCGCAAGGCCATCAGCCTGCGCAAAATGGTTTGGGCCATGGTGGAAGATATCCGGGTAATCATTATCAAACTTGCCGACCGCCTCCACAACATGAGCACCCTGCAATACATTAACAATGAACAGCGGCGGCTGAACATAGCCCGGGAATGCCTGGAAATATATGCCCCCATGGCCGGCAAAATTGGCATGAATACCCTAAAATCCGATTTGGAAGACTTCAGCCTGAAATACCTCAAGCCGGATTATTATATTGAAATTAAAGATTTTGTTATTTTAAATAAAGACGCACGAAGCCGCTACCTTGAAGCCATGAAAGAACAGCTACTCCAGGCCGCGGCCAAAGCACGCATTAAAGTAACAGTCGAAGTACGGCCAAAACATTTTTATTCCATCTACAGAAAAATAAAGGACCGGAACAAGCTTTTGGAAGAAATTAACGATCTTTTGGGCATGAGGGTTATTTGTGAATCCATAAGCGATTGCTATGCAATGCTGGGAGTGGTTCATCAGCTGTGGAAACCCAATGAAGGCTTCTTTAAAGACTACATAGCCCGCCCCAAAGGCAATGGCTACCAGAGCATTCATACCACCGTATTCACAAGCGATGAACACGCCGTGGAAATTCAAATCCGCAGCAAAGCCATGCACGAAACAGCCGAATACGGCGTTGCCGCCCACTGGGCCTACAAAGCCCGTAAAAAACCCGATCAAATTTCCCCCGATGAACTGGCCGTAATGAAGCAGCTGCAGGTACTGAAACAGCAAAAACAAAACATTGGTGAATTTTTGAACGTTATAAAACAGGATGTCCTTCGGAATTCCATTATCGTCTACACCCCAAAAGGAGAACCAATAGAACTGCCGGAAGGCGCAACCTCCATCGATTTTGCTTACTGCATCCATACAGACATTGGCAATCAATGTATGGGAGCAAAAGCTAACGATACAATAATCCCGCTTACCCGGCCACTCCAGAATTTTCAAACCATTCAGATTCTCACCTCGCAGAAAGCGCATCCCCATATAAACTGGCTCAAGCATGTCCGCAGTACCCGTGCCCGAAGCAAAATACGCGCCTGGCTAAACCGCCACGAAACCGATATTGTTATAGGACGGGATATTGTTGCCCAAAAAACTCCAGCATCCCTGCAAAGTCAGAAGACTCTCAAAAAAACCGCCCGAAAAAGCATGCAGGAAGTTGCAGATAAAGCCAAAGTGGGAATAAGCATGGAAAACCAGCACAACATTCAGATTAAAATCAGCCGCTGCTGCACCCCCAGTCCCGGCGACCGGATTATCGGCTACATATCCCGGGGCAGAGGCATTATCGTTCATAAAAATACCTGCCCCAACCTTAAAGGCATAGCCAACCTGGACGAACGAAGAGTTCATGTTGAATGGGAAGCCTACACCCATAAAAGCGTCTGCCGCTTCATCATTCGC
>MUIB01000132.1 GCA_002084135.1 Spirochaeta sp. LUC14_002_19_P3
ATTCTTTTACTGCCGTTGCAGTGTTTTCCTTTTGAATATCCTTCATGGCGGTGGCGCCTATAAGGCACCCGGCAATTATCATGCCTATCATAATGGCAAAAATAATGCTTACGAGGACGATTATCATAACATGACTTTTTTTCATTGTTTTTCTCCTTGACTCACTTGAACAGACTGGGAGAATTGTTCGTACCGCTGAACAATTTCCTCTGGTTTAATGCCGAGTTTCTGCATGGTGCGAAACAGTCGGGGTAGTTCCATATTGATAAACCGGTTTTTCATATTTTCTAAAATCCTTTCTCTCGCATTCTGAATAACAAAGTAGCCTATGCCCCGGCGGTTTTCTATGTGCATATCGTCTACTAAAGACTGATAGCTCCGGGCAACGGTGTTGGGGTTTACGCCCATATCAACGGCCAGTTCCCGCACGGATGGAATCCGCTCTTCCGCTGCCCATTCACCGCTCAGAATCCGTTCGCATACCTGATCGGCTATTTGCTGGTATATTCCTTTGGGCTGACTAAATTCCATGGCTGCTCTGACACTCCTTTACCCGCATCCAGGCTGTTGTCCAGCAGAGTAAGGGGATAACGCCATAAAATATAATCCGCAGCAGAATGCCAAGCCAGGGGCCTTCCAGCTGTTTGAATGTCATGTATAAGTCCGGTTTTATAGCGGATGCTTCCGGGGAAAAGTATACCGAAGAATAGGCAATTCTGAAGATAGTGCCGCCAATAATTCCAAGGGCAATGAAAAAGACAAGCAATACAAGAGCCGTTTTGAGCAGATGACGCCTCTTGAACCAGGCTGCTCCAAGAAAGAAAACAGACTGAATAGCAATAACCCTCAAAATAACCAGCCATGCCTCCGCATTCACAGGATTAAATACAGCCATTGGGGTTTTCAGGATTGCCAGCCGCAGCAGTTCCGTGCATAGGGAGGCTATAAACATAACCACGATAAATATCAGCGGAATACCTGCCGATACCCCGATGAGCCGCACAAGGGTTTTTTCCAGAGCCGAAGCTGGCAGGAGCAGGAAATCGTCGTTTCGGCTTTTATCGTGAAGTTCCCTGAACGCGCTGCTCGCGGCCACTATGCACCAAATCACAAGAAAGCGCTGAAAATATTCCCTGTAGGGAATAATATCCACCATAGTGCTTCTGATAAAACCTAAAATTATTACAGCCCCAACAAGTATCCCGGATACAGCCAGGGTGGGCCGCCAGTACTGATAAAAATCCTTTTTGGCCAGACTGGCCAAACGCCTTGAACTGAGTATTTGATTCATACTTGTTCTCCTTTCGCCGACAGCAGATTGCTTACGATGTCGGGCTTGCTTATTATGGTGTTGAACAGAATTTCCAAATCGATGGGACCATTTTCCTCATCGGGACCAGCCCAGACATTCCAATAACCGCCAACGGCGGACTGAGTATAGAGCAAGCCTTCCGTGCTGCTATCCGGCGGCGCGGGAGTACGGGTTATGTGTATGCCTTGCTGTACCTCAGCCATGGAATGCTCAAAGATAACTTTGCCGCTGTGCAGAATGGTAATCGGATCGATGAGCGAATCGACATCCCGCACCTGATGGGTTGAAATAATAACGAGCCTGTTATCGCTCATGGCTTCTGCCACTAAACGGCGAAAGAGAATCTTGGTGGGAATGTCCAGGCCATTGGTTGGCTCATCAAGAATAAGAATTTCACTCCCCGAGGCCAAACCGAAAGCCAGAAAGAATTTTTTCTTCTGACCATGTGACAGCTTGTTAAGCCGCCGATTGCGCGGAACTTCAAACTCCGCCAGACAGCGCTCCAGCTGATCAAAATTAAAATTCGGATAAAAGGGTGCCCGTCCGGCAATATACTCTTTCTCCGATACAGATGGCGTATTCAACTCTTCGGGAATCATATATATCCGCGAAAGCCACCCTGGTTCGCGCCTGGCAGGCTCCCCATCCAACACCCTGATTGTTCCGCTATTGGGAAACAGTAAACCCGCGATAAGCCTTAAGAGTGAAGTTTTACCCGCACCGTTAAGCCCGAGCAGACCATAAATATTGCCCCTCTCCATCTTTAAACTCAAACCATCGAACAATGCCTCTTTGCCGTAGCCAAAGCGCATGTTCTCCATAGATACCATATTTCACACCTCCTATAATAGTGTACCACTATAATAATACACTATTATAGTATTGTCAAGTGTTTTTTATAAAAATAATCAGCCTGGAATCAGAAACGAGAAGATTTCCAAAGTATTTTTATATATATTAAGAAATTAACTTATTTCAAAAAAATAATAATTAATCGCTTGACAAACGAATTCATTTCTGTTTTAATACAACTGTTTTGTTTTGTTCCCTTCCTGCGGGATGAATCCTATCTTTTTCTCTTGCAGGAAGGATTTTTTGCAAAATCACTGCTGTTCAGGGCGGATGGAAGGTATAAGCCGGAAAGAGTAGTTCCCTTACCGCACATTTAACCTGTATTGGAAATACCCCTTGGTGGAAAATCTGCTTAAGGGCACCTTAAAATACCATGTATACCACTTATGCCGCACTTTAATCAGGTTTTCCGCCAGGGCTTTGCTTGCCTGCCAGGCGTAGGCCATTTATCTATGCCGTCTCTTTAAACAGCAGCGCAGCCAGGAGTTATGGCCGGGCCTGTAAAGGGTGAATAAACGTGAAGCAGGGGGAATATACCATGAAGATTGGCTGGATAGGTGTCGGCATTATGGGCAGGCCGATGTGTGCGCATTTGCTGAATGCCAAACATGATGTTACGGTGTACAGCCGTTCGCCACAGAAGGCGGAAGAACTTGTGGGCGCAAAACTGGCCGGGAGTGCAGGGCAGGCCACGGCGGGGGCAGAGGCGGTGTTTAGCATCGTGGGCTATCCCATGGATGTTGAAGAGCTTTATTTTGGTAAAGAAGGTATAATAGCCACAGCAGATACCGGCTGTGTGCTGGTGGATATGACAACCTCCAGCCCGGAACTGGCGGTACGCATCGCGGAACAGGCCCGCAGCAGAGGGCTAATGGCTCTCGATGCGCCGGTATCCGGCGGGGATGTGGGTGCCCGTGAGGCGAAACTGGCAATTATGGTAGGCGGGGAGCAGAAAGCCTTCGATAGAATAAGGCCGCTCTTTGAGCTTATGGGCAAAACCATTGCCCTGATGGGCCCGCCGGGGAGTGGTCAGCATAGCAAAATGGCCAACCAGATAGCCATTGCCAGCACTATGATTGGGGTGGTGGAAAGTTTGCTTTATGCCCGAAGCGCCAATCTTAATCTCCACGCCCTCATCGATATAATCGGCACCGGTGCCGCGGCCTCGTGGTCGCTGAACAATCTTGGCCGCCGCATCGCCAATGGCGACTTTAATCCTGGTTTTATGATTCACCACTTCGTTAAAGACATGGGCATAGCCCTCGCCGAGGCTAAGCGCATGAAGCTGAACCTGAACGGCCTCTCCCTGGCGGAATCCTTTTATCAGCGGGCACTTGAACGCGGCCTGGCAGACAGGGGCACCCAGGCTCTTTTTCAGGTTTTGGATGATCTTGTGCCAAGAGAAGGGCATAAGTAAAGGTCACCTCCAAAAAATATTATAAAATAGCCCTGCTCCAGCTTTCATGGCTATTGACCTATAACTGTATCATCGGTATTATAGCCGAACGTGTCTTCAGGATGCGAATACAACTCCTAAAGGAGGAGCAATGGCGAGAAACACGAAAGCTCGTGGAAAAATCGTCCGCCGTCTTGGTGTTAATATTTACGGCAATGGTAAATATGATAGATTGCTCAAGAAGAAACCGCAGGGGCCGGGCCAGGAAAGAGGTGCCCGGAGCCGGGGTAAAGTAGGCGACTACGGGCGTCAGCTGCTGGAGAAACAGAAGTTGCGCTTTTCCTACGGCCTGAGCGAGAAGCAGTTTTTTAACACGTTTGTAAAAGCGAAAAGACTGAGCGGGCTCACCGGCGATAATATGATGATTCTTCTTGAAAGACGACTGGACAATGTGGTGTACCGGCTTGGCATGGCAGTAACACGGGCCCAAGCCCGGCAGTTTGTGAGTCATGGCCATGTTCGGATTAATGGAAATCGGTCCAATATTCCTTCCATGATGGTTAGCGAAGGCGACAGCATTGAGATTCTGTCAAAGGAAGGTAGCCGCAAGATGATTCGGGAGGGCTTGGCCCATTCCAATCAGGTGGTGCCAGTATGGCTGTCTGTCGACAGCGATGCACTCAAGGGCAAGGTGGAACGCCTTCCCTACCGCACCGATATTCCCACCGTTGCCAACGAGCAGATGGTGGTTGAGTTCTACTCCAAGTAGAAATGATAAACCGTCTCCTGAAAAGGAGGCGGTTTTATTTTCACGGGTACCTCTGCACAATTTCATGGCCCACTTTCTGGTAATCAATCTTAATCCAACTCTTCAGCGGACTGTTTTACTTCCCGCGCTGGTGCATGGAGAAGTGAATCGGGCGCAAAGTGTGCGAATTGATGCGGCCGGAAAGGGTCTTCATGCCGCACGGGTTCTCCGGCAGCTTGGAGGAGAGGCCTGTCTTCTTACCCATCTTGGGCCGGGGAAGGAGCTGTTTTTAGAGCTGTGCGCTCAGGAGGGTATCGGCCCTGGATGGGTAAAAAGCCATTCCCCTTTGAGAACCTGCATTACCCTTTTGGATGAAGCAACGGGGGCGGCAACTGAAATTATAGAGCCAACCGAAGCTGTTGCCAGCGACACCGTGAGTGCTTTCCATGCCCTACTGGAACAGGAGCTGCCAAAGGCTAAATGGCTCATCCTTACGGGCAGCAGGGCCGCAGGTTATCCTGATGATTTTTTTGTTCAGATTTGCCGGATGGCGCTAGCACTGGGAATACATGTTGTAGCCGATTTTCACGGCAAAGAACTCATGGAATGCGTGAAGCTGGGCTTGAGAGTGCTGAAGATTAACCTTGTTGAATTTGCCCAAACTTTCCTGCCCCGCCTTAACGTAAGCGAGGCCGATGATGCGCAGGCCCTTGAAGCGGTGGAATGCGCTATGGCGGAGCTATCCCACAGCGGCTGCGATTGTGTTGTAACTCGGGGCAAACGCCCCGTACTGTATGCCCATGCCGGTTCCTCGGGGCGCCATACCCCGCCTGCCGTGATGCAAGTTAATCCGATAGGCTCAGGCGATGCCTTCTGTGCCGGACTCACCTTCTCTCTGGCGGGGGGCTTGGCTTTGCCTGAGGCTGTCGCCGAGGGTGCCCGCTGCGGTTCACTCAATGCCGGTTTTCTTCAGCCGGGTACAATAGGGGCAGCTCTAAAAACCCCATTTAGTTCTTGACTCGATCTTGTTCGGTGAAATATCCAGGTTAGCGCAGAATAAACGTTCGGTTCTCATGGACAAATATGGAATGATCCAGATAAAGAGCGAGTGCATGCACCAGAGTACGGCGCTCCACATCCTTACCCATCCGCATAAGCTGTTTTATGGAAGATCTGTCGCTAACATTTATAACTTCCTGAGCAATTATTGGCCCCCTATCCAGTTCACTGGTAGCGAAATGGGCTGTCGCGCCAATAATTTTTACCCCCTTGTACCATGCCTGATGATAAGGCTTGGCACCCTGGAAGGCCGGTAAAAATCCATGATGAATATTGATAATTCTGTTATGCCAGGCATCCGTGAAATCAGGGGACAAAATCTGCATGAACCGGGCCATAACAACAAGATCAATTTTGTACTCTTGAAGAATCTTCCGTATCCGTGCCTCGGCCTCATCCTTTCCCTGTGAATAATCGGCCTGATAGAACGGTATGCCGAACTGTCGGGCTACCGGTTCATTGATAAGATGATTGGAAATAACGACCGGAATATCGCAGTTCAGCTCGCCATCCTGATGCTTGAGTAGCAGTTCCCAGAGGCAGTGATTGGTTTGGCTCACCAGCACGGCAATCCGCTCTTTGCGTTCCGTGGAAAAAATTTTCCAGTTCATACGGAATTTTAAGGCAGTTGGCTCAAAGGCTTCTTCAAAATTCCGCCTGTTAAAGTTATCCGGCACCTCAAAAACAGATTTCAACATGAACACATCCACATCCGAAGCAGTATGCTGGGTTAAATCCAGAATATTTATCCCATTATCTGCCATGATACCGGTTACAGCCGCTACTATACCCCTTTGATCGGGGCAGCTTATTTGAATAACAAAGTTTTCCATGAAATAAAACAGAATAAAAGATATTCTTGATTATGAATACAGGGAAATCCCGAAATTAGCCAAAAATGGGAAAACTTATTTACCGGGCACCTCTAAAAAACCCTGATTGCAAACCACGGACAAACCAATTATGCAGTCGACAGTCGCCGCTCAGCTCGGGGTGAAACGCCGCAGCGATAATATTGCCCTGGCGAACCAGCACCGGATTCTTTTCAAAAACAGCCAATACTTCCACATTCCCGCCCAGAGAGTCGGCAAGAATTTTCGGCGCGCGGATGAAAATGCCGTTAAAAGCATGCTCTGCAAATTCTGCGGCCTCAGGAATATTTATCTCCAGTCCGGCTTCAAAACTCTCTATCTGACGGCCATAAGCATTGCGGACAGCGGTAAGATCCAGCCCCCCAATCCGGGGCAACGCATTCCATTCGGCCAACCTGTCTGCCAGCAGTATGAGTCCCGCACAAGTTCCGAAAATGGGCATTCCCTGAGCCGTTAAATTCTGAATCGGTTCAATAAGCTCCCAGCGCAGCAGCAAGCGGCTCATCGTGGTACTCTCCCCTCCCGGCAGCACCAGCGCACCGATACCGGACAAATCCTGCGGTGCCCGTACCTCAACCGTTTGGGCACCGCAGGCAGCGAGCATTTCCCGATGTTTGGAGTATGCGCCCTGAAGAGCCAGAACGCCAATAGTTTTTGACATTTACATAACTTACCAGCCCCGCGAGGCCAGCTTCTTGTCTTCGCTTAGCTCATCGCAGCCAATGCCTACCATGGGCTCGCCCAAATCTTCGGAAATAGCCGCGAGCTTAGCAGCATCGTTATAGTGCGTAACCGCCTCCACTATCGCCTTCGCCCGCTTTGCCGGATTGCCCGATTTGAATATACCCGAACCCACAAAAACCGATTCGGCTCCCAAATGCATCATAAGGGCCGCATCAGCAGGCGTAGCGACACCTCCGGCAGAAAAATTGGGCACCGGCAGCCGACCAATTCGTGCCACTTCCACCACTAAATCATAAGGTGCCTTAAGATTGCGGGCGGCGGACATAAGCTGATCGCGGGGCATTACGGTAAGAGCGCGTATGCCGTCCATTAGGGTGCGCATGTGGCGGACGGCCTCAATAACATCGCCGGTACCCGCCTCGCCCTTGGTGCGAATCATGGAAGCACCTTCCCCGATGCGTCTGAGGGCCTCGCCCAAATCGCGGCAGCCGCAGACAAAAGGCACCTTGAACTTACTCTTGTCAACATGATACTGATCGTCAGCCGGCGAAAGAACCTCGCTTTCGTCAATAAAATCCACGCCGAGTGCCTCCAGTATCCGGGCCTCCATAAAATGACCAATACGGCACTTCGCCATCACCGGTATCGAAACCGCCTTCTGAATCCCCTTTATCATCTTGGGATCCGACATGCGGGACACTCCCCCATTAGCGCGAATATCAGCCGGAACCCTCTCCAGGGCCATCACCGCCGCCGCCCCTGCATCCTCGGCTATTTTTGCATGATCCGGCGTTACCACATCCATGATAACCCCGCCCTTAAGCATCTCGGCCAGGCCAATCTTCGTTTTCCAGGTAGATGTCTGGTGACTGCTCCAGTCAATTATATCTTCACTCATCTTCCACCTCCAGTAAAAGTTCGCTGTAGCGAACACGTAGACTATAATGGAAACAGAATATTTCTACAATCTTTTGAGGTGCCCTTATTCAAAGATGCCTATGCTTATACACGGGCTGCTTCCAGGAAAATTTGAGCGCAGGCCATAGCATCGCTTAATGCTTCATGATGATTCAGCTCAATACCAAGATGCTGGCAAAGAGTATTAAGTTTATGATTCTGAAGATGGGGCCAGCGATTGCGGGACAGGCGCACAGTGCATTCAAAGGTATAAGCATGATAATCCAGACCATAAAACTCTAGAACCGATTGAAGCACACCTTTATCAAAAGGTGCATTATGGGCAAGAAGGATGTCCGAGCCTATAAAATCGCTTAATTCCGGCCAAAGCTCGGCAAAAGTGGGTGCCTCAGACACCTCTTCCATATCAATGCCATGCAGTGAAGTAAAACGAGGCAGAATAGGCATTTCTGCGGGTGGTTTAATCAGGGAATAAAACTTCTCGCTTACAACTCCCTTACGAATACGGGCCGCTCCGACAGCGCAGGCACTGGCACTCTCATAACAGCCTGTTTCAAAATCAATGGCGCAATAGCTTTTCTTCATGGGTTCCCCGCAAACAGCTTTTAACACGTTGAGTGAAACTACACAATAGCCCGAAGAGCTAAAAATATTGACATGGAGCCTTCTGCCCCTTGACATGAATTTTTTTTTATGTTTATAGTGGCATCCGTATGCCTGAAAGATTCTTTTATGGCTTTCAGGCCGTTTTATATCGGGCTGTAGCGCAGGGGTTTAGCGTACATGTCTGGGGGACATGGGGTCGGTGGTTCAAATCCACTCAGCCCGACTACAGAAATGCAGGAATGGGAGCTCGCCTGTCTGCCTGCAACGCACAGGTGGGCTGTTGTGCCTGTATCAGATGCGGGAAACTAGGGGAAAGATGCCGTGTATGATGCGGCAGTATAATAGCAGAAAATCATCGTATTGAAGATAAAGGAAGATAGTAGAATTCATGCTCTCCTTATCATTTGCTTACCTAAATTTGCAAAAAAGTGAAAAAAAATATTTTTATTGAATAAAGGCTTGACAAATCAATTTTTTAGATGTATACTATAAATACATTCAAACGAAAAGGAGTAAAATTATGAAAATAAAATTGAATTGCACAGGCCGGAAAAATTTTCCGCTTTACCGGTATTTGGTTTGTCTGACAGGAATTGTTCTGCTAAGCCTGGGAGCGTGTGAGGCCCCGGCGAACCCAACCTACACGGTAAGCTTCGATGTCAACGGCGGAGA
>MUIB01000075.1 GCA_002084135.1 Spirochaeta sp. LUC14_002_19_P3
AGGAAATTGACGAAGAAATTTTTTGTCGATACAAGGCGGCAAAAGCGGAGCGTAGCTTAAGCTACGTGAGCATTTTGACAACGCAGTAGCGGCGGAAAAGTTCGAGTCAAGAACTAAATGGGGGTTTTAGAGGTGCCCTATATCCATGTTTTTGTACAAAATCAAAATCCATTGCCGGGATTCAGAGTAGTAATCCTGAGATGATACAGTAAAGGCCAAGAAGGCTTCCTCATAGCGCTTCAAAAAATAAAGGGCCTGTCCCCGATAAAACAGAACCCGGCTGCGTATATCCGCTTCTATACCATTGGAAGACAGCAGGGAGAATAATTTTGTTTCCGCACTTTGCCAATCCCCGGATGTGAATGGACCCTCAAGAATTCCCCGGAGGGTTTCCTGTCTTTGGTTCAGGGATTCTCCGCGATCAACGGGCAGTATCATCGGTTTCGGTTCTTCCTGGAATTCTTCTCCGAGTTCATTGAAGTCCGATGTGCTGAGTATGGAAGTTATAACACGTCTGGCATCGTTACTTAAGGGAAACCTCTGTGGAAGCTCACTTCTCGCAGCATTCAATTCGTCTGGTAGTCTGAGCTTGGGCAGAGGGGACGACCGGATAGAGGACTGGGAACTATTGACTTTATAATTTGCTGTAATGGATGGAGATATTTTGGTAAAATTCAACAAATAAGGATAAGCGGTATCGAATAACTCTGCATCAACGGCAGCGTAAATATATGGCACTTGCGGCGTTGGTACGTCTTTATACCTGATAACCTTGCCTCTGGCTCTGCCAATTTCTTTCGCGTAATCAAGTTTGTCCAAACTGTCTATGGGCTGGAGGCTGCGGAATACTGCAATGTCGCGATCGTCCTTGTCCGCGGTAACTTCCACAAGAATTTCGGAATCAGTCTGGCGTACAAGAATGGAGCTTACTTTCGCAACTTTTTCAATGTAGCTGGGTGAATTTGCAGTAACAGGAAATGGGTAGAAGTTCTGCCAGTCCAGAAACTTGTCATGGAATTTGCCGCTGGTAACTATCATAACCGCATACCACCACTCGCGTCCTCCCTGCGGTCTGTCTGTATATGTTTTTTTGCGACGGGGAAGTTCTGCCAGAACTTCTGCTTTTTTATAGTTATGCTCGGTAATGGGTATGTAGTGACGCAGGATGTGATAACGGAGATATTTCAGGCCGGTATTATCCCTCCAGGAAATTACCACCTCCGTACCATTCCCCTTCACTTCAATATCTGAAACAAGATATAAATCATCTCCGACCGCAGCAGCCCCACCAAGAATGAAAAGAACTGCTACAAATAAAAAGTTTCGCATATCTGCTATTATCGGTATAGTTTATTACCATGGCAAGAGCAGAAGGGGAATTGAAAAGGAAAAATCAGTACACACCTTTTCCAGTACACACCTGTTTGTGATACAGGTACCCCCCCTCCACACGGTGAGGGAGCAGGCAAAGGGCAGTCTAAAGAATTTTTCAGCTTTTCTCCAACCGTACCATCGAACGCGGTTCAAGAAGGCTGTCCACTTCATCATCGCTGAGAATCGCAGCGGCCTTCACCACGTCCCGAACCGTTCTGCCACTTTCGTAAGCCTCATGGGCCAGGGCTGCGGCCTTGTCGTAGCCGATGTGCAAGGCCAGAGGGGTAACGAGCGCGAGACTCTGCTCTATCCACCCTTCAGCCCGTTCTTTTACGGCGCTAATGCCGTCAATACAGCGGGAGGCAAGCACTTCGGCCGTATTGCCGAGAATTTCCATGGCTCTCAAAGAGCACCATGCTATCATCGGGTGCATCATATTGAGCTGCAAGGGGCTGGTTGTGCCGCCTATGCTCACCGCCAAAGCCTGACCACGGGCAAAAGCGGCTACCTGAATGGTCATTTCCAGAATAACCGGATTCACCTTGCCCGGCATAATGGAACTGCCCGGCTGGAGTGCCGGCAGCGCAATTTCGCCCAAACCCGCCCGTGGGCCGGAAGAAAGCAGCCGCAGATCGTCAGCAATCTTCCCCATACTCACCGCCAATGTGTTTACCGCACCCATCAGCTCTACCTGGGCATCCCGACAGGCAATGGCCTCGAAGCGGCTTTCAGCCCCCTTAAAGGGAATACCGGTTTCCCCGGCGATGAGGGCAATCGCACCTTCGGCAAAGCCCTCCGGACAGTTCAGACCGGAACCCACTGCGGTGCCGCCGAGAGCCAGCTCTTCAAGGTGGGCATAGGTGGATTCGAGTCGCTTTATGCCTTTGGCAATCTGAGAGCGGAAGGCCCCGAATTCCTGTCCCAGAGTCATGGGGACGGCATCCTGAAGGTGGGTTCGCCCGAGTTTTATCACTTCGGCGAATTCCTTCTCCTTTCCTGCCAGAGACTTTTCCAATACACCAAGCTGTGCCGCCAGTTTGCCTGCCGCCAAGCGGTTGGCAACATGCAGGGCGGTGGGAATAACATCGTTGGAAGACTGCCCCATGTTCACGTGGTCGTTGGGATGCACCGGACTGCGGGTGCCTTTTGTACCGCCCAGTGAAACATTAGCCCGATTCGCCAGCACCTCGTTCATGTTCATGTTGGTACTGGTTGCACTACCGGTTTGAAAAACATCCACCGGAAACTCATTATCCAGTTTACCGTTTAGAACTTCGGCCGCCGCCGCCGCAATCGCATCGGCCAAGCGAACATCCAGCCCCCCCAGCCCCTTATTGGTAAGCGCCGCCGCCTTTTTAACCAGTGCCAGAGCCCGGATAAAATCCGGCGGCATGGTAAAGGGCGAAACACCAAAATTCTCCACCGCTCTCTGGGTCTGCGCTCCATACCAGGAATTCTCAGGAAGCTGTATGTCTCCCATTGAGTCCCGTTCAGTCCGTGTTTTCATGCTTGTCCTCTCTTTGGGCACCTCTAAAAAACCCATCTTGTTAGAATACTGACAGCACTAGTCGAAAGCCTACATCGTTGTAGCCATTTTCCGGCACGCCGTAATCCCGGTTGGTAATCCGGTTGGTGGAGGAAAATCCATTCCATCCACCGCCGCGTATCACACGGTATTCCCCATAGGGAGGTCCAACCGGATTATCCTGTTTATAGGCCTGATAGGTGCTGTACCAGTCGCCACACCACTCCATAACATTACCGCTCATATCGTACAGTTTCAATACATTGGGCTGCTTGAGTCCTACCGGATGAGTTTTGCCGCTGCTGTTTCCACCATACCAGGCCGCAAGGTTAATATTGCGGCTGCCGGCATAGGGATACCCCTCGGGTAAAACTCCTCCACTGGCGGCAAATTCCCATTCGGCCTCTGTGGGCAGACGGTAGCCGTTGGAATTTCTGTCCCAGGTTACATTGCCGTCCATAATGGTATAAGCAGGGTAGCGGTTTTCCTTTTTGCTCCGCCAGTTGCAGTATTCCAGTGCTCCAAACCAGGGAACTTCAATGATAGGGCTTTCAATGCTTTTTACCAGCACAGAACTGTTGAAATAAAATTTTCTATCATATTTAATAGCCGCATTTTCACTGGCGATATTGAATACTTTACGGCCGCGAAGCATACCCTGAGGGGAAACTTCAGCATTATTCATAAATTCAAGAAACTCGCGGTAGGTAACCTCATACTGGGACATGGCGAAATTTTCCACAGTAACAGTATGAACTGGCTGCTCATCGTATTGTCCGCTATCGGAACCCATCTGAAATGCGCCTCCCTTTACCAGAACAAAGGAGTTGGGGAGCAGAACATTTTTTGAACCGGTAAAACTTACTTCGGCAACCTGATTTTTCTTTACCGAAACCGACTCCCGTACAGACATGCCGCCGAATCGGATTTCCACATTGTGAAAGCCTGAACGGATGTTCCTCAGCCTGCCCTCTTCATTTTTTGCCATCACAGCCATGTACTTGCCGTTCAGGAACAGCTTACCGCTAATTTCAGTTTTTACAACAATCTCCCCAAAACCACTGAACGTATCCAGCCGTTCCGAGGCCGCCAGCCGAAAGCCGTAAAAATTGGCACTGCTGTCGGGGTAAGCATCTATACGCCTGGCAATAAGGCTGTCGGTTTCGCTGTCCTTCCAGCCTCCTCCCCGCAGAGCCCTGAGACTAACCGGACTATCGGTTTTTATTACCTCATCCCAGCACCATTCCCAGACATTGCCGGTAAGATCGAAAATGCCCAGTTCATTGGCCTTTTTCCGACCCACGGTATGGGTTCTGTTGCCGCTGTTGGCCTTGTACCATGCAGCCTCGTCAATATTATTGCTGCCGGCATAAGTAAACCCCCGGATATAACTTCCCCCGCGGGCGGCATATTCCCACTCAGCCTCCGTGGGCAACCTGTAGCCGTTGGCCGTTCTGTCCCAGTTCACAGTACTGCCGCCGATATTATAGACTGGATCGCGGCCCTTCTTTCTGCTCAGCCAGTTGCAGTATTCCACTGCGCCATACCATGTTACCCCAATAACCGGTGTATCAATGCTGTTGGCAATACGCGATCCGACAAATTGAAACTTTTTGCTGTATTTAATGGCAGCATCAGCACTGTTAAGGATAATCATGAGATTCCGGTTCAGCATACCCGATGAAGAAACAGGAGCATCATTGAGAAATTCCAGAAAATCCCTATGGGTAACTTCATGCTGCGACATGATAAAATTGCCGACAATGATATCCTTTTCTTTCGTACTGCCGCCGCTGCTGATTTTCAGCTTCAGGCCGCCGCCCTCCACCCGGATAAAGCCGTTACTTGTATTAACAGGCAATATATCTCTCCAGGTAAAGTATAAAGTTTCCGTCATGCCTTCAACAAGCATAACCGATTTGGTTTCTTTCTCCTTGCCATAACTCAAAGTAACCGTATGAGCACCAATCGGCACATCTCCCAGAACGGCTTTCTTACCAAAGGGCAGTACGCCAATGTAAACTCCATCCAGATACAAAGCGGCACCCGTTTTGGCTATTATCTCCAGCTGGCCAGTATTCGGAGCTGAAAGACGTTTATTAACTGTTTCAGGCTGGAATTCATCCGTTTTATCAGACTGATCCTGAACTTTGCCAGGCTGAGTATCAGGCTCGTCAGACTGATCCTGAACTTTGTCAGGCGGAGCATCAGGCTCGTCAGACTGATCCTGAACTTTGTCAGGCGGAGCATCAGGCTCGTCAGACTGATCCTGTATATCCATAAGCTGAATATCCTTGCCTTTATCAAGGATATCATCACTTCGATCCGATGCTTGCTGACTGGAAACCGGGAGCAGGATTGAAATCAGTATAACTGCCATTATTATGCCGCGGTATAATCTTCTGTTTCGGATCATAGTTTTATCTCCATTTTGTTAAGCCTAACAGATATCCCTGTCAGTTTCAAGATTCGATTCTTCTTACCCATGCAATGATTTAGCCAATTCCTTATTTTTTATCGGCAACCTCTTGACTAAAAATTCAGAATGGGTAATAATATTCTCTTATTTAGAACTTTCAGAGGTAAATATGAAAACACTATACAAAAAACCAAAAGACATTGAACGCAAATGGTTCATTATTGATGCGGCAGGAAAACCGCTTGGCAGGGTAGCGGCCAAAACCGCTTACCTTCTACGGGGAAAGCACAGGCCCTTTTATGTGCCTTTCCATGAAGTTGGAGACTATGTCATTATTACAAATGCCGATAAAGTCCATCTCAGCGGAAAAAAAGAGCAGGACAAGCTCTACTACCGGCACTCGGGATACCTTGGCGGCTTAAAGGTAGAAAATTACAGCAAACTCGCCGCCCGCAAGCCTGCCGCCCCCATGGAAAAAGCCGTGCGCGGCATGCTTCCCAAAGGGCCGCTAGGTAACAAACTCTACCGGAATGTAAAAATTTACGCCGGGGCTGCCCATCCTCACGATGCGCAGAAACCGGAACCCATGGAATTGTAGAACCGCGAAGTGGGTATGCCGGATTGTGTCCTGTTCAGGAACTATTCCGGCACTCACCGTATAAAACAGGAGAAAATTATGGTTAAGAACTTATCTTACGGCACGGGTCGGCGAAAAACTTCCATTGCCCGCGTATACATCCGCGAAGGTGCCGCCGCTTTTCAGGTGAATGGCAAAAGTCTGGCTGAATATTTCGATCTGGCCAATCTCCGATCGATTATTCAGCAGCCGCTGGCCGTTACCGCCAATGATAACAAACTGAATATTTATGTGAATGTATCCGGCGGCGGAATCAGTGGACAGGCCGGGGCAATCCGTCATGGTCTTGCCCGTGCCCTGGCAGAACTGGACGAAAAAAACAGGCCGTCCCTGAAGGCCAACGGCTTCCTTACCCGGGATTCCCGCATGGTTGAGCGCAAGAAATACGGACAGCCCGGAGCACGCAAGAAATTCCAGTTCTCCAAGCGTTAGAAATTTTGTTGCCCGCGGGAAAATTATGCGGATCGTTCTTGATATTTTTCATGCTATCATCATTTGGATGATGAATATTGTAGCCAAGTTGCCGCTGGCTATACTTATGTTTATCCGTTTGAATGTGCGCTATAAGAATCTCCGGGACATCTATACCACCCGCGGCCCCTATCTGGTGCTCCCTAATCATACCAATCAATGGGATCCTTTTATTCTCAGCTTCATATTCCCCCGGCCCGTCCACTGGGTTGCCTCCGATGGAGCTTTCCGCGATTCCATGCTCAAGGCATTCATGCTTCTGGGCGGAGCTATTCCCAAGATTAAGGAGCAATCGGACCTAATAACCCTGAATGCGATAAAGAGAAGCATTTCCATGGGACACTGTGCCGGAATTTTTCCCGAAGGGGAGCAAACCTGGGACGGACGTTCCCTGCCGCTCATTCCCGCAACAGCAAAGCTGGTACGGCATTTGAAGATACCGGTTATTATTCCTATTATAAAGGGCGGCTACCTTACCAAGCCGCGCTGGGCCTGGGGAATTCGCCGCTGCCGAATAGAAGTGCATCTCAAACGTGTTATCAATTCCTCGGAGATAAAATCCCTGAAACTTTCGGAAATAGAACGGCGGCTGAGAGAAACCATTGTTCAGGATGATTATGCCTGGCAGAATTCCGCAAAAGTCCCCATTGCCGGGGAGAAGCGGGCGGAACACCTTGAATTGGCCTTCTTCGCCTGCCCCTCCTGCGAGGGCATCGGCACCTTGCACTCAAAGGGAAACTCTCTGGCCTGCGCCTGCGGCTATTCCATTTATGTCGACCGCTATGGTTTTTTCCAATATCCCCCTGAAGGACCGGATTTTGCTTCTCCAGCCGATTGGAAAAACTGGCAGAATGCCATGCTGAGTGAAAAGATAAAAGATGAAATAGACCAGGCCGAACTAAACGGAAATTCCGATCCGGTGTTGCTGCGCGATGCGAACATTACCCTTATGAAGGCAAAGCGTGCCATGCCCATGCGCCCCATTTACCGCGGCGAGGCACGGCTGTATAAAAACAGACTGGAAATTGGAAACGAAGGCTGCTCCGCCATGGTTTTCCCGCTGAAAGACATATCAGCGGTAAACACCTTCAAACAGCAGAAATTCGAATTTCGCTTTGAAAAAAATCAGCACCGCCTGGCAATGCCCTCCCGCCATGTTTCCGGCTACAAGTGGGAAGTGGCCTATAAGGGACTGCGTCGACTGTTGGTGGAACGCGGGCTATGGTAGGGAATAAATATTACAATGATAAAGAGCTTGGCATTTAAGAGGAAGCAATGAATACAATCTACAGTTTAATAAGAAGTAAAACTGAAACATGGATAAAACTAGAGAAAGAAAACAACCAGTCTCTACTCAATAATACTCTAAAACATATTGAAGAAACAGGAATGCTTCGTCCCCCGCAAAGAGAAGCCATTGAAACTTATTTATGGATTAAATTTGCCGCTGAAAATAAAAAACTTGTAGATATGGTTCGGGAAGGAATTTTATATGATGATGTTGTTGCTCAAGATTATGATAACTACTACACATTCAAAGGAAATTATGTAACACAATTTCTAAACCAGTTTTTCTTGGATAATGGATTAAAAAACCTTCAAAAAAAGTTAGTGAGCGACCCAGTAGGAAGTACGATTGATTGGGACAATCTGCTTAATGAACTTTTACATAATTTCGATTATTCAAATTATCTTTTTAGCCTGCCGATGGGTGCTGGCAAAACATTTCTGATGGCTTGTTTTATCTATCTGGATATGTATTTCGCAACTTTATTCAAAGAAGATACTCCCTTTGCTCATAATTTCGTAGTTTTTGCCCCCCAGGCTTCAAAAACAGCTATTCTTCCTTCATTAAGAACAATAAAAGACTTTAACCCTGAATGGATATTGCCGAAGGAAGAAGCGGATAAGTTAAAACAGCTAATCACTATTGAAATACTTGATAGTTTAAGTTCAAAAAGAAAAGATAAGTTACACGGGAACAACCCAAATCTTGAAAAAGTAAATCGAATAAAGCAAACAAAAGACTTCGGTATGGTTTTTATTACCAATGCCGAAAAAGTTGTCCTTGAACGCTATGATGACAAAGACCGACCATTGGTAGAAAACCTGAAAAAGGGACAAAATGAATTATTTGACAAGCGAACAATAGAGGATATACAAAAGACAAACGAGTTACGGGAAGCATTATCGCAAGTACCTAATCTAACTGTAATACTGGATGAAGTTCATCACTCTTACGGCTCAACTGGCAACGGAGAGAAAAAATTAAGGCTAGCTGTAGGCGTTTTGAATCAGCATGGTAATGTTAATTCTGTAATTGGTTTATCTGGTACACCCTATGTAAAAACAAAAATTGAAGTAGAAAAGGAAAATATTACACTTAACCAGATACAGGACATTGTTTATAATTATCCCCTTAACATAGGTATTGGTAAATTTCTTAAAAAACCGGATATAAGAAAAGCAAGCGTAAAAGAAAGCGTATTTATTGAACAGGCTCTTACTGACTTTTTCTCGAATTATGACATAGACTACAAAAACGGAACTAAAAGTAAAGTCGCTTTTTACTGCCCTTCAATTAAAAAATTAAACGATGATATTCTTCCTGTAATCCAGAAATGGTATCAGAAAAACCGCAAAGGCAAAGAAGACGAGATTTTCAGATTTACTTTCTTTCTTTC
>MUIB01000114.1 GCA_002084135.1 Spirochaeta sp. LUC14_002_19_P3
GATTTTATGATTTTCAAGTTTTAAGATTTTCAATTTTGAAAATGTTTAACTTGAAATGACAGCAAGAAAGTATCTTGAACATCACTCTTTGTCATTTGCTAAAAGTAGGCTGACTCGAGAGCAGTCCGGGCACAGGAATGATATTTTAGTTCTTCCGTCATGAGTCACAGCTGGGGTCATAATTCTGATGTCATTAGTGCATCACTAATGAAGCATTTTTTTATCCACTACGCCACACCCTACCCAGTCGGCTTTCTCTCGCAAGTAAAACAGACATTCTCGTCCAACCCCAAAGTTGTACAACTTCCGCTGAAACTGTGAGACTCGTACTCAACATCGTACCTAAATAGTTTTATTTTTTCGTATCCAGGCATTTCCCCTTGACCTTATTAATGTCTTTACACGACTATTTCCTATATTGTCCTCTTATTTTCTCTTTGTCTCTTTCTTCCCTTCTCTTTTTATTTTCGCGATCCAGTTTCCTTATTTTTTTTCTCAGCTTCTCTCTTTCTTTCTTTCCTTCTAACATTCTCTTGCTATTGTCTTTCTTTCTATTTTTTCTCTCTTTGAAACTCTTATAACCTCCTTCTTAGGGTCAGCCTTTAGTAAAATATAAGGGTTGCTTCATTTTTGGGTTCGGGTAAAGAGCTATTTAGCCGCAGATTACGCAGATTATGCAGATTGGATATTAGCGATAGGGTTAGGGGTTAGGGGGCGTGGGTCAAAGTTCAAGGTTCAAGATTGACTTTTCCTTCTCATTCCCATTACCCTTCCCCCTTCCTACTATTATCAATTCTGATATATACTGGCAAAAAACATAATGGAACCTCTGAAACTCCACGGATGGAGTCTGTAGAGGTATAAGGAGACTCCGTTGAAATTCTTTCTACAGCTTTTTTTGGCTGGTTTAACCAAGGGGAGTATTTACGCGCTGATTGCGCTGGGCTACACCATGGTGTACGGTATTATTAAACTTATTAACTTTGCCCATGGGGAAATTTATATGATAGGGGCATTTACGGCGCTTATTATTGGCGGTGTCCTTCAGATTACCACGGCTCTACCGCCTCTGCTTATTCTAGGCATTGCATTGGCTTCTGCGGTGTTTTTCTCGGTGGGCTATGGGGTTACTATGGAAAAGATTGCCTATAAGCCCTTAAGGAACGCGCCGCGGCTTACCGCGCTTATCAGTGCTATTGGCATGTCGCTTATTCTTCAGAACTATGTCCGGCTGGCTCAAACTTCGGACTTTCTGCCGTTCCGTTCGATGATTCCCAATTTTTCCTTCCTTACTCCCGGAAAGTCGCTGGTAAATACAACTCAGTTGGTAATACTTGTTTCCACGCTGATCGTTATGATTTTTCTTACCATCCTTATCAAGTTCACCCGCACGGGAAAGGCGATGAGGGCCACCTCCCAGGACAAGGTAATGTCCCGGCTGTCGGGGATTAATGTTGACAAGGTTATCACGTTTACCTTTGCCATTGGTTCCGCAACGGCGGCTATTGGCGGGGTGCTGATTGCCAATCACATGGGGCAGATTAACTTCTATATTGGGTTTTTGGCGGGTATTAAAGCCTTTGTCGCCGCAGTTCTTGGCGGTATCGGAAGCATTCCGGGGGCGGTGCTGGGGAGTTTCATACTGGGCATGACCGAAAGTTTCGGTGCCGGGTATATTTCCAGTGCTTACGAGGATGCTTTTGCCTTTGTTATCCTTATTCTTATTCTGGTCTTCAAGCCTTCCGGGTTGATAGGCCGTAATCAGATTGAGAAGGTGTAGCGCGTATGAACAAAAAATATATTCGTTCGTCTATTTTAAGTGCCTTGTGGCTGATTCTTCTCACTTTTCCGATTATGGTGATAAAGATAAATACCACTGCCGCAACGGTACGATGGCGCTGGGGCAATTTAATTTATGTTGGCGTGGGGGGCTTTCTTTTCACTTTGGTGTGGAATTTTTTTCTCGACAGGCGCAATCGCGGGGGCTTCAAGGCGGCTGGCGGAGAACGTGCTGAATCTGCGGCAAACAGGATGGGAGGCGCACTTGGCTCACTGTTGGGACGTATACTGCGCGGGAAAACCGATGCAGCCTCAGCGGAGAAGGTGAGCCTAAAAGCAATTTTTGCACACAAGCCTGTCCGCTTCTCTTCCCTGGGGGGGCTGGTTCTCCTTGCGGCTTTGTTTCCGTTTCTGGTAAGCTTTTATCAGGTGGGCATTGTTACCAGTGCCCTAATGTTCGTAATTCTCGGTTTGGGGCTGAACATTGTTATTGGCTACGGGGGGCTGTTGCATCTTGGCTATGCGGCTTTTTATGCTGTTGGGGCATATAATTATGGCTTGCTCTATCTCCATTGGGGCTGGCCTTTCTGGGCGGCACTGCCGCTGGGTGCCGTTTCCGGGGTGCTGTTCGGGCTGCTTATCGGGATTCCGGTGCTACGGCTACGGGGGGATTATCTGGCTATTGTAACGCTGGCCTTTGGGGAGATAATGCGCCTGCTGCTGGAAAACTTAACGAATCTTACCAAAGGGCCGGAGGGTATCGCGCAAATTCCCAGGCCGGGGTTTTTTGTTGAATTGTCTTTGCAGAATTCTGCCCGTTATCTTTATTTTATTGCAATTCTTATGGTAGTTCTGACAATTTTCGTTATCCGGCGGCTGGAGGATTCCCGCATAGGCCGGGCCCTGGAGGCGATGCGGGAGGATGAAATAGCCGCTCAGGCCATGGGCATAGATATTACCCGCACCAAGCTCATTACCTTTGCGCTCGGGGCGCTTTGGGCAGGCTTCGCGGGGGTGGTGCTGGCGGGCAAAACCACGTATATCAATCCGGGTAGCTTCACTCTGATGGAATCGGTTATGATTCTTGTCGCGGTGGTGCTGGGGGGGACTGGTTCCATTCCCGGCGTATGCCTGGGTGCGCTGCTGGTAACCCTTATTCCAGAGTATTTCCGGGCACTTTCGGATTACCGCATGCTTGTGTTCGGGGCGGCTCTGGTAATTATGTCAATTTTCAGGCCGCAGGGTATTATCCCAAGAATCCGCAAACGCTATTCAGTAGGAGAACAGCTATGAGCCGCCATATATTGGATATTAAAGACTTTTCCATGGTTTTCGGCGGACTTCGCGCCGTGGATCATGTAAGTATGCATATCAGGGAGGGGGAGATTGCCGCCCTGATTGGCCCTAACGGAGCAGGGAAAACCACTCTTTTTAACTGTGTTACCGGGGTGTATATGCCCACGAAGGGGAATATATCGGTGAGTTCCGCAGAGGGCACGGTGGTAAAAACTAACGGCATGAAGCCGAATAAAATTACCGAGCTGGGGCTGGCCCGCACTTTTCAGAACATCCGGCTGTTTTCAACCATGACAGCCCTGGAGAATGTTATGATTGGCCGCCATTCCAGGCTGAAAGCGAATATTTTCGGGGCCATATTCCGCGACAGGAAAACTCAGGCAGAGGAAGAACAGGTTATTACCGATTCGCTGGCGATACTGCGGAATTTGGGACTGGAAAAATATGCCAATGAAACGGCTTCCAGTCTGCCTTATGGGGCTCAGCGGCTTTTGGAAATTGCCCGTGCCATGGCTTGCGAGCCGCAGCTTTTGCTGCTGGATGAGCCAGCGGCGGGCATGAATCCTCTGGAAACCCGGGAGCTGGAGCGCACCATAAACCGGATTCGGGACGAGCAGGGCATTACCATTTTGCTCATTGAACACGATATGAGTTTGGTAATGAGTCTGTCCGAGAGAATTTATGTGCTGGATTACGGCAAGCTCATTGCCGAAGGCAAACCGGAAGAGGTTAAAAACAATGCCGCCGTTATCAAGGCTTATCTGGGAGAATGAATATGCTTAAAGTCGATAGTATTCACACCTATTATGGGAACATCCGCGCTCTGGACGGCATAAGTCTGGAAGTTCGCGAGGGGGAAATTATTACCCTTATTGGAGCCAATGGGGCAGGCAAGTCCACCACCCTTATGTCCATCAGCGGCATTACAAAGCCCCGAAGCGGCAAAATTCTGTTCGAGGGCAAGGACATTACCAGCCTGCCGCCGCATGAAATTGTCTCTCTGGGAATATGCCAGGTGCCTGAAGGCCGGAGAATTTTCCCTCAGCTTTCCGTGCTGGAAAATTTGGATATGGGGGCTTACCTGCGCCACGACAAGGAGGGCATCAAAGCCGATTTGGACTATGTGTTTGAGCTGTTTCCCATCCTTTCCAATCGGCGCCATCAATCCGGCGGCACGCTTTCCGGCGGCGAACAGCAGATGCTAGCCATTAGCCGGGCCATTATGGCCAAGCCGAGGCTGCTACTGCTGGATGAACCGTCTCTGGGGCTGGCCCCCCTTATTGTGCGGCAGATTTTCAGTATTATAGAGCGCATTAACGCCGAACACGGCACCACCATCTTTCTGGTGGAGCAGAATGCCAACATGGCGCTCAAACTTGCCCACAGGGGTTATGTGCTCCAGAACGGGGTTATTGTTCAAACCGACACCTCCGAAGCGCTGCTGGCCGATAACAAAATCAAGGAGGCTTATCTTGGACTCTGATGAGCAACCTGTAGGAGATAGAACCGGTGAACTAAAGGCCCTGCTGGAACAGCGCATACTCATCCTCGACGGAGCCGCTGGCACCTGGTACCAATCAAAAAAACTTCAGGAAGCCGATTACAGAGGAACCCGCTTCAAAGATCATCCAAAACCGCTCATGGGCAACCACGACATGCTCAGTTTAACCCGGCCCGATTTGGTAGAGGAGCTGCATTTAAACTTCCTGCGCGCCGGTGCGGACATTATTGAAACCAACACCTTCAACTCCACACTTATCTCCCAGGCGGAATATGGCACCGAGGCTTTGGCCTACGAATTAAACCACAGCGGCGCACAAATAGCCCGCCGTGCCATAGACACTTTTCTTGCGGAAGGCGGCAAAGGCCCCCGCTTCGCCGCCGGAGCAATAGGCCCAACCAGCAAAACCCTCTCCATCTCGCCGCGCATAGAAAATCCTGGCTACCGGGAGCTGAATTTCGATCAGATGCGCGATGCCTACCGGGAAGCCGCCCGCGGCCTCATAGACGGCGGAGCCGATATCCTGCTCATCGAAACCATTTTTGACACCCTCAACGCCAAGGCCGCCATCCATGCCATTCTGGATCTTTTTAACCATTATGTCAGCCGCCTGCCGCTGATGATATCCGGCACCATAACCGATGCCTCAGGCCGCACCCTTACCGGCCAAACTCCCGAAGCATTCTGGCATTCCGTGTCCCATGCCCGCCCCTTTTCGGTTGGCTTGAACTGCGCCCTCGGTGCCGATGATTTAGTGCCCCATATTCGCGCCCTGGCCAAGGTTGCCGATGCCCCCATCTCCGTGTACCCCAATGCCGGTTTGCCGGACGAGGAAGGGAACTATACCCACAGCCCCGCACGAATGGCGGAGGTAATCGGTGCCATGGCCGCCGAAGGGCTCATCAATATCGCTGGCGGTTGCTGCGGCACCACTGCGGAGCATATAAAAGCCATAAGGGAAAAAATGGCCGCTTCTGCACCCCGATCCCTTGCCAAAGCGAAAAAAAGCGCAGCGGAAACCCGTCTCTGCGGCCTGGAACCCCTGCTCATTAACACAGACAGCCTGTTTGTCAACGTGGGGGAGCGCACCAATATTTCCGGCTCGCGGAAATTTGCCCGGCTCATCCGGGAGAAAAAATATGAGGAAGCGGTGGAAATTGCCCGCGATCAGGTGGAAAATGGGGCGCAGATGGTGGATGTTAATGTAGACGACGCCATGCTCGATGCTCCAGAGGAAATGACCAGCTTTCTGAACCTGCTTATGGCGGAGCCGGATGTGGCCCGTGTCCCGATTATGATAGATTCATCGCGTCCCGAGGCCCTGTTCGCCGGACTCAAATGTATTCAGGGCCGGGGGGTAGTGAACTCCTTAAGCCTCAAGGAGGGTGAAGAGGAATTTCTCCGCATGGCGCGGGACGTGCAACGCTTCGGGGCTGCCATTGTCGTTATGGCCTTCGATGAAGAGGGTCAGGCGGACAGCTATGCGCGCAAAGTCAGCATAGGCCGCCGGGCCGTGAAGTTGCTGGTGGAAAAGGCTCAATACGCCCCTGAAGACATTATTCTCGATCTGAATGTATTCGCCGTGGCCACCGGTATTCCTGAGCACGATGGCTATGCCAAAGACTTCATCGAGGCGGTGAAAACCCTTAAAAAGGAACTGCCCGGGGTGCGCTTCTCCGGCGGTATTAGTAACGTATCCTTCTCCTTTCGGGGCAACAATGCCGTTCGCGAAGCCATGCACGCGGTATTCCTCTACCATGCCATCGCCGCCGGACTCACCATGGGTATCGTGAATGCCGGTCAGTTGGAAATATACGACGAAGTGGACGCGGAGCTGCGCGAACGGGTTGAAGACGTTATCCTTGCCCGCCGCGAAGATGCCGGAGAAAGACTGCTGGACATTGCCGAAACCTACGTCGGCGGAGGCAAAGCCAGTGCTGAAGACCTTGCCTGGCGGGACGCGCCGGTCGATGAGCGCCTTACATACTCCCTAGTAAAGGGCATAACCGGCTGGGTGAATGAGGATGTGGAAGAAGCCCGGCTGGCTTTGAATGACCCCCTGGCGGTAATTGAAGGCCCCCTTATGAAGGGCATGAATCGGGTTGGTGAGCTGTTTGGCTCCGGGAAAATGTTTCTGCCGCAAGTGGTAAAGAGTGCGCGGGTAATGAAAAAAGCCGTGGGCATACTCCAGCCCTACATAGAGGAAAATAAAAGCAGCCGGGAAAGCCGGGGACGCATTCTTTTGGCCACGGTAAAGGGCGATGTTCACGACATAGGCAAGAACATTGTGGCCGTGGTACTCCAGTGCAGCGGCTTCTTTGTGGAAGACATGGGTGTTATGGTGCCCACCGAGGACATAATAAGCCGCGCCGAAGCCATATCGGCGGACATTGTTGGACTCTCGGGACTCATTACCCCAAGCCTGGACGAAATGGCCGCCGCCGCCAAAGCCATGGAAACGCGGGGCTGGAAGCGGCCCTTAATGGTAGGCGGCGCTACCACCAGTGAAGTTCACACCGCCCTGAAGATTGCTCCCGGCTACTCATCCGCGGTCGTTCACGTGAAAGACGCCTCCCTGGCTCCGGCCATCGCCGCCGCCCTCACCGACACAGCCGCCAGCGGCCGCTTCACCAGCAATCTCAAAGAAAAACAGGAACGCCTCCGTCAGAATAAAAGCGGACGCATCGCCGATAAGGTTTACCTGTCTCTGGCCGAAGCACGGGAAAAACCCTGGCTGCCGCCCGGCGGATGGAGCCCCGCCAGCCAGCTTCCCCGCCCCGAATTTCTGGGTGTAAACGTGTTCAACAACATCCCCATGGCCGAAGTTATCCCCCTCATCGACTGGAGCTATTTCTTCCGTGCATGGGAATTTAACGGCAAGTACCCTGAGCTGCTGGAACACCCCCAAACAGGCCCCGAAGCAAACAAGCTGTTCAAAGATGCCCAAGGCTGGCTGGACAGAATTCAGGCAGGCGGCCTGCTCAAAGCCGCCGCCGTTGTCGGGCTGTTCCCGGCCCGCTCCCGAGGCGACGACATTCTGCTCTACCAGCAAGAAGGCGACACCCAGCCCTTCAAAGTTCTCCCCCAGATGCGCCAAACCGGCAAAAAAGAACACACCCCCTACTATCTCTCCCAGGCGGACTGGCTCGCGCCCGAGGGTTCAGGCATACAGGACTGGGTTGGAATATTCGCGGCCACCGGAGGCATCGGTGAGAGCGAAACAGTGGCCGCCAGAGAAGCCGCTGGCGACAACTACGGTGCCCTTGTCATTAAAACCTTAGCCGACCGCATCGGCGAAGCCGCCGCCGAATGGCTCCACCACCGGATACGCACTCAACTCTGGGGCTACGCCCCCAACGAAGACGCAAACCCCGAACGCATTCTCAAAGGCGGCTATGAAGGCATCCGCCCTGCCCCCGGCTACCCCCCCTGCCCCGACCACACCATTAAACGCGACTTCTTTGAAATACTCTCTCCAGAAAAAAACATAGGCGTAAGCCTTACCGAAAGCTCCATGATGGTTCCCCCCGCCTCGGTATGCGCCTACATATTCGCCCGGCCCGGCATTGAATACTTTAGCGTAGGCCGACTCACCGAAGATCAGTTAATCGACTACGCCGCCCGCCGCGGCATGTCCAAACAGGAAGCCGAACGCTGGCTGGGTGCCTTTCTCGCCTATGAGCCAGGGTAAAAGCGGAGTAACAAAGTGGGCTCTGAATGTGCCCCGGAAGCCGAAAAAAGCCTGATAACAGGTTGAAATTGCTAAGAGAGATCGAAATTTTCAAAAATAATTGAAAAAAAGATATTTTTCCCGAATCAAGTGTTGCAAAACTATTTTTTTAGAGGTATCCATTTTCGAGAGGTGTGAAAATATGAAAAAATTAATTCAGTTGTTTATTTTCATTGGTTTTGCGACGTTTTTACTCACATCCTGTTCTCCGCCAGTGGTGGAGCAGGACTGCTGGATGGTCGGTTACTTCGTCGGTTTTACGGTTCAAATCAACAATCTGCCGAATTTGAGTGATAATCTTCTATATGGAAAAGTGAGGATAGACTCTGTTGATAGGGATGGCAACGCTATATACTCTGATATTCTACTATCCCAACTTCGCAGAGTTCCTACTGTTGATGGTTATCGTCAAGAGGACCTGGAAGAAGGATCCATCAGATTCGTAGTAATATCTCGCAACCATCCTGGTGATAAAACTCAAGAGGAGAAAGATGCTATCAAAGCCGGAGTTACTTATCTCGGGCTTAGAATTACCTATGATGGGAAGACTTATGGGAGAGATCAGTTGGTTCGATATGAAAACGGAGAGATGAACCCAATGAATGCAGTGTATAATAAAAACATACCAAATTGGGTAGAGTACCCTCTCGGCGGGTGCGGAATATCATATTACTGTGACTTCCTCTCCGAAGGAACCTATGTCATGGACGGCCTGCCCGATTCCGACTGATGCCCTTTTACAGACTTTATCATGCAGCACTTAAGACAGGCAGTCACTGTACTCGGTATGTTTATCCTCGAGACAGTCAATTGGATGTATTAGAGTATCAGAAGATGATGCCTTCATCGGATGGAGGCATCATCCGGCTTTTTCATTTTTTAGGAGGTATATGAATATGAAAAAATCGGTTCTGTTGTCTTTTATCTTCAGTGGATTCGCGGCGTTGTTACTCACATCATGTCCTCAACTTCCTGCGGACAGTGATCCGGATATTTACTTTTTCGGCTTCACGGTTCAGATCAACAATCTGCCGAATTTGCATGAACACCTAGAGAATATTCGTATAGATGTTGTTGATCAGAATGGCAGGATTATACATGACAAGATTTGGATATCCCGGTTTCGCAGAGTTTGGAACGATGATGGGTATTATGAAGCTAAAAAACTGGAAGAAGGATCCATCAGATTCATTGTGGAATCCCCTCACTATCCGGGACATAAAAAATCTGAACGGGAGAAGGTAGAAATCAAACGCAAAAATCCTTATCTCGGGCTTAAAATTACCTATGACGGTACGGTTTATGCCAGAGATCGACTGATCCGATATGAAAACGGAAAAATCGTTCCCGAAGCCACGCTTGATACAGAAATCCCATATTGGGTCGATTATGGATATGCTTCTTTTCTGTACAATCCCTCCCGATTGTGTGACTTCCTCACCGAAGGAACCTATGTCATGGACGGCCTGCCCGATTCCGACTGATGCCCTTTTACAGACTTTATCATGCAGCACTTAAGACAGGCAATCACTGTACTCGGTATGTTTATCCTCTTTGCAGGTAACTTCAAAGCTTTTTGTGACGAAGAACACAATGCGCGCAGAAAACTATCGGACAATGTGGACATTTCCGTGTCTCTGGACACGATTCTGAAAAACGGCAGTGTCAACGAAATCGTATTCCCTTCCAAAGAAACCGACAACCCCTATTACAGCAAACTGGACTGGTCTGTCGCCAATGTATTCTTCATTGGACTCGGTGTGGAAGTAACGGTTTTGAAGCAGTTATCCTTCATGGCGGCTGTACACACAAATATCAATGACGGATTCGGCTTTATGGAGAATTACGATTGGAAGGAGTACGACTCGTCTCAGTGGACGCATTACTCGAAAAGTCATTCCAATTTAGTGCCCTTCAATACATGGCTGTATGATTTCAATATCCTGTATCAGTTTCCAGCGTTCTCCTATTTCAAAATTTACAGTGGACTCGATGTTCAATATCAACGATGGAGTTTTGAGGATGAGCTGATATCTTTTGACTACCCGGATACCGAAACGGATATTAACCAGTACAAGGGAGAAAACAGCATCAGCTATAGGATGAACTATTTCTTCCCGGAGATATTGATCGGGGGTGATTTTGAATACAAGAAGTTCAAGCTGGGTACCTCTAAAAAACAGCTTTAGGAAATTGACGAAGAAATTTTTTGTCGACAAGGCGGCAAAAGCGGAGCTAGCTTAAGCTACGTGAGCATTTTGACACCTTAAGGAGCGGCGGAAAAGATCGAGTCAAGAACTAAATGGGGTTTTTAGAGGTGCCCTATAACATCTGTCGTTATTTGTATTTGAGACAATCCCTGGGATAAGTGGGCGTGCCCCGGAAGCCGAAAAAAGCCTGATAACAGGTTGAAATTGCCAAGAGAGATCGAAATTTTCAAAAATAATTGAAAAAAGACATTTTTCCTGAATCAAGTGTTGCAAAACTATTTTTTTAGAGGTATTCTAAGGATATTCAAGAATGAGAAGAAAAAAAATCTGCCTGAAAACAATCCTGCCCTCAATCCTTCTTCTGCTTCTGTTTCCTGGTAGCTGTGTAAGTGCCCGTCAGAAACTCGCCCAAGCCGCAGATGCCTGGCAACAGGGCCGATACTCCCAAGCCGTGGAATTTGCGCTGGAAGCCTACAGCCTGGCCGCGGAAAAAAACAAGCCCGGCCCCGAACTGGCCAAAGCCCGCCGCTTTCTCGAAGAACGCTTCGAGCAGGCCAACAATGCACTCAGCCGACTCGCCGAAAGTCAGCTTAACAGCCCTGGAAATAAAAAAACCGAAGCCTGGAAAATCTACCTCCGGCTCGTGGAAATGAACCGGAAAGCCGCCGACTCCCCCGCCGCATCATTTTTAAGCCCCCGCGACTTTAGCACCGAACTGGCACAGGCCAAAGAAACCGCCGCGGAACTGCTTTACGGCCAGGTATTGGAACGCATCGAAGAAGACAGGCATAAATCCTACATAGAAGCCGTTAAAATCATAGACGAAATTGAAACCATTATACCCGGTTACCGACTTATCCGCACACTGCGCACCGAATGCATTGAAACAGGAAAAATTACCGTGGCATTCTCCTCCAGTCCCTTGATTATACAGGTAAAAGGTACCCGCATTTCCAGCCTCCAGGCACTCCAGCAAGCCGTATACGCCGAGCTGGAACGCTTCATCATTAGCCGCGACCATCCCGAATTCCTCAGCTTTATTTCCCCCTACAGCTATCAGGATGCCCTGGACAGAGGTGCCGACTACTACATTGAACTCGGGGGACAAATATCGATAAACGCCAGCAAAACCGACGATTACATCTTCAATGGAACCGTAACCTGGAACCGATCCGTAAGCGGTGCCCCAAAACTCTCAGTAACCTACATCCCCAAGCACCGCCTCGTTAGTGCCGCCGTCCCCATCAGCATAAACCACTCCGTTAAAATCGAATTCTACCCTGCCTCTTACAATACCAAAGTTATTTCCGCCCACCTCTTCGACTCCTACTACGGAAACAGCCTGTGGATGAACCAGCAGCTCTCCAATGTAAAAAACGCCCTGAAATCCAACCATGCCTCCGTAAAAATGGTACTCTGGGCAGAAATGGAATTCAGCAACCGCATCAGCTTTCTCACTACCGCCGAAATACTCAATGGAAATAGCGATGGCAGCAACGAAATCCGCAGCATCCCCTGGGAAGTCTACTATAGCACCGAACAATTCCTCGAATTCTCCCAGTCCCAATTCCTCTCCTTCGGCGACTATAGCCTAACCGAACGCCTCACGGAAACAATGGTGCAGAATTTCATTAACAATGCTGGAATACAAACCATGCTGGGAGAACTTTGATACTCTTAAGGTGCCCTTAGGCTAAAACTTCCGCTTCAACCGCTCATAGACAGCCCAGGCACTCGAAAGCAGTGTTTCCGTATCACTGCGGCTGGCTTCCCAGCCAAGCAACTCCCTTGCCTTCGCGGATGAGGCAATCAGCCTTGCCGGATCTCCTTCGCGCCTGCCGCCCACTGTCCGGGGAAAATTAAACCCTGTAACCCGCATGGCCTCATCCGCCATCTGGGCAACACTGATACCCTTTTCGCTGCCAAGATTTATCTTAATGCTCGTTTTCCTGTCCAGCAGATATTGCATTGACAGTACATGGGCATCGGCTAAATCGCTGACATGAATGTAATCGCGGATGCAGGTGCCGTCGGGAGTATCATAATCGCTGCCGTTAATAGTAAGGGATTCCCGTAGGCCTGCGGCGGTTTCCATAATAATCGGCAGCAGGTTCTGCGGCGAGCGTTCCGGTTCTGTAACACGCCCCTGAATATCATACCCGGCGGCGTTAAAGTAGCGCAGTGAAGCGAAGCGGAAATTTTTAAGCTGTGCATACCAATCCATCAGATTTTCGATGGCAAGTTTGGTAAAACCATAGAAATTTGTCGGTACCGTGGGATGCTCTTCATCTATGGGCAGGTATTCAGGCTCGCCGAAAACAGCCGCGGAAGAAGAAAAGACAAAAGCCGGCATTGCTGCTTCCGTTACGGCATTGAGCAAATTGATTGTTCCGGCAATGTTATTTTCCGCATATTTCCCGGGATTTTCCATGGATTCGCCGGCAGCCTTAAAAGCCGCCAGATGAACAGCTCCATCCCATTTTTGGGAAAAAACCTTATTCAGAAACAATTTATCAGCAATATCTCCCTCAAAAATTTCAATCCCCCCTGGAAGATTTTTCCTGGTTCCGGAAGAAAAATTATCCAATACGGCTGTTTCTACACCATTATCCATAAATGCGTGAACAACATGAGTCCCTATGTATCCGGCTCCGCCGACAATTAAAACTTTCATATACCTCCGTTTTATTTTTACAAAGTAGCATATTATCCTTGTGGATGGAAGAATTGATAACAAGTCATTATATCCTTGAAACTCTATGCCTGAACTATTATATTAGAGATATGGACGATCCTTTATCTGCCGAGCAGCTGAAATATTGATGATGTATATCATCCTGCTTGTTGTCCTTTTAATTCTCTCAAGCCTGTTTTCCTCTATGGAGACAGCCTATACCTCGCTTACACCGGGGCAGATTAACGCCCTGGCGGAAAAAGGGAAGCGTCCTGGACGGCTGGTACGAAAACTCACCGAACAGCCGCATATTCTGCTTACCACCCTGCTTATCGGTAACAACCTGGCAAATCTGGGCGCATCGGCCCTTACCACCGCCATGACCATGAAACTGTTCGGAGAACCCTATATTGCCGCAACCACCGGGGTTCTCACCCTTCTGGTGCTTATATTCTGCGAAGTATCCCCGAAGCAGATAGCTTTAACCGCAAACGAAACCCTCTGCCTGCGAAGTGCACAAACTATTCTTATCCTCTCGTGGCTGCTGCGCCCTGTTATCTGGATTATTACCGCCATTAGCAGAACTTTAACATATCTGGCCGTAGGCCGCACCAAAAGAGTTCTATCGCGGGAAGTGCTGTTGCATCACGTTAAGGCGGCTGGCCATGAAGGCGTGGTAAAATCGTATGAGGAGGAGATGATCCGCAATGTCTTTCGCATCAGCGGCATTCCGGTAAAAGCCATTATGACTCACCGTACCGAATTATTTACCGTAACGAACGAAACTCCTGTAAGGAAAGCATTGGAATACCTTCTCAAAAGCCGCCATTCCCGTATGCCGGTTATAAAAAGCGGTACCGAACATGTTTGCGGGGTGATATCCCTGGTGGACATTGCCGCAGCACTGGAGGAAAACGCTGACAGCCCGGTTGAACAGTACGCCGCATCTCCCTGCCTTGTGCCAGGCAGTATGAAAGTCCATGAGCTGTTTTTAAAATTCCGAAATGAACCTATTCATCTGGCCATTATACTCGATGAATACGGCGGCCTGAACGGTATTGTTACCCGCGAAGATATTATGGAAGAAATTTTTGGCAATCTTTATGACGAAAGAGATAATCTTTTTCCGGAAGAAATATGTGCGGATGGCAATGGCGGATGGATTGCCCAAGGCACTGCGGATTTTTACACCATCAGCGATAAATTGGGCGTGAATCTGGAACATGACAGCAACATACATACCTTAGGCGGATATTTGCTGGAAAAACTCGGGCACATACCTGAACCAGGCACGGCAATAGATTTACCTGAAGGCTGCTATGTTATCCTGAATACCCATAAAAAGCGCATCCTTACAGTTCGCTTTGTACCAAAAGAGGATAAGTCCAAATTCTAGCTCAAAGCCGCTTTGCTGTGTGCGGGCAAAGTCAGTTTAGAGCTACCCTACAAAAAACTCAAAAAATTTTCCCTCTTCCTCTTGATTCACGGTATCCGACAGATTATTATATCAGTGAACAGGAGGCATGAGTGCCCAAATATAAACGACATTGGTTCATCAGTCTTGCAATTCTGGTGCTGACATCCTGCGCATCGGTTGAAGACACTCTGGATACAGACTGGTCGCCGGAAATATTCTTCAAGAACGCCCAGGAAGCTCTGGACGACAGCCGCTACAAGGATGCCATGTTCTACTATGAAGTCTTTACCATCCGTTATCCTGAAAATATCCAGAAAAATATTGCCGCCGACTATGAAAAAGCCTTTATCCACTACAAAACAGGCAAATTGAAACAGGCTGAAGAAGGATTCAAGGAAATTTTGAAAGAATATGAAGAAAGTCCTTACGCCATGCTTTTTCAGCCTCGATTCAAGCAGCTATGCGAAATAGGCTTAACCAACATTGAACGCTCAAAATCGGTCAACAATAAACTATTCTGGCGCTTAAAGGAAAGAAAATGGGCAGAAGACCATGGAGAAGAACTGTTAGATACGCCGGATGCCCCCCAGGTATAGGCTTTATCCCTGAAAATCTTTCCTTACAGGGGGCAGTTAAGGCTTACGGCTACCCTGAAATGTCCCTAAAAAAAATATTTTTTTATTTTTGAATAATTTTGTCTAGACAGTTTTTATTCTTTATGCTAACATGGCCTTACTATAAGTCCGGTATGTTATCCGGTCGCTGCAGCGTATGATTGCAATGATGAGAGTTTTCGAAGCCCACGGCCTTGACCCCTTTCCAACCATTCCCGTATCAACGCACATGATCGAACTACCGCTTATGGAGTTATAAGACCAGGAGAAAAAAAGTGTCTAAGAAAATTTATGTCGGTAATCTCAGCTATTCTGTCGACGATCAGGAGCTGGGAAATTTATTCGGCCAACACGGGAATATTATCAGTGCCAAGGTAATTATCGATCGCTATGACAACCGTTCCAAGGGTTTTGGATTCGTTGAGATGGAAGATGACGATGCGGCAGATGCTGCAATCAATGCCCTGAACGGTCAGGACCACATGGGACGCGCACTCAAAGTGAGTGAAGCCCGAGATCGCGGCGAGCGGCCTCCAAGAGGCAATTAGAATCGGTACAGAGCCTATCGAATATAGGCTTACGAATCATCGAAGGCTGTATCAGGGTAGCATCTGATACAGCCTTGCCCTTCAATTTGTCCATTTAGATGGAGTGCCCATGGATTATGGGTACCTCTAAAAAACCGCTTTAGGAAATTGACGAAGAAAGTTTTGTCGGACGGCAAAAGCGGAGCTAGCTTAAGCTACGTGAGCATTTTGACAACTTAAGAGCGGCGGAAAAGTTCGAGTCAAGAACTAAATTGGGGTTTTTAGAGGTGCCCAGTAGACATATACCGCATTGATGAGTATAAATTAATTGAACGCAGGGTTAAAATTCATGAGTGCGTGTGAGATAGGGATAAAAGAATATGGAAAAAGAAAAAACAGAGCATATCATAGAAACAGACTACTACCTCTATGAAAAAATAGGAAAGATGGAAAGCGATTTGGGATATCAAGGAAAAGCCATAGATGATTTAAAGAATGATATGCATAAACGGTTTGAAGAAGTAAAAGTTGATATGAACAAACGGTTTGAAGAAGTAAAAGATGATATGGACAAACGGTTTGATAGAATGTATGTATTCCTGGGCTTAGGCTTTGCAATACTAGCAACATTGATAACAATATTTAATTTCATTTAAGAGAAAATTTTACATCCCTCGAAGGTTTCACCTCTCCCTTCAACCTTGAACATTGAACCTTGAACATTGAACCTTGAACCTTGAACATCCCCCTACCATCCCATCTGTGCCCATCCGTGGTGAATCCTGCCCCCCTCCAGCCTAAAGCCTCCAAAACCGGCATCGCACTCACGGCGCCAGAGGTCAACAAACATCGAAGAATGGAGTATAATTCTTATACCAGCAAAGGAGGATTTTACAATGCGGGTTAACCTGTTTGTATTTTTTGTAGCACTGCTTCCTGTAATGAGGGCCGCGGCGGAGATGCCGGGGGTTCATCCTGACTCAATGGAGGCCTTTTTTGCCGCTAAGTACAGGCCGCAAACGGTGAAAAATGTGAAAACTCTGGCCACGGAAAAAGGCACACGGGCGCGGATTGTAGCTTACCGCAGCGGGGGTGCCATGGTTCGGGCACTGGTGGAAATGCCAGACAAAAGTCCACCAGCGAGGGGCTGGCCGGTTATTCTGGTGGCTCACGGCTATATTCCGCCCTCTTCCTACACAACGGAGGGCTCTTACCGGCTGGTTACCCGCTATTATGCCAAAGGCGGTTTTCTGGTGGTGAAACCGGATTACCGGGGACACGGGAATTCGGAAGGGGGGCTACCTGGCGGCGTGGAAGGGCTGTTCCGGGGGGCACTCTACGCCCGGGACGTAATGAATATTCTGGCATCGCTGGGCAGTATTCCCGAGGCCGATACGGATAATGTGTTTTTTTACGGGCACTCCATGGGAGGAGAAATAGCCCTGTGGGTGCTGGAGGCGGCGGAAAACATTCTACCGGTTAAAATAAAGGCGGCGACACTGTGGGCGGCTGTTTCAAAGCCATTTCCCGAGAGTGTACTCTATTTCCGCGCCAAGAGAAATTCGGCTCTGGCCGAGCGTCTCAAGGCAGAGCTTCAAACGGAGCTGGCGGGGTATGATTTGGCCTCTTTTACGCCGCTAAGCTATTTGAGCCGGATTACGGTTCCCCTTCTGGTTCACCATGGTACCAGCGATGCTTCCGTGCCTTTTTCGTGGAGTGTGGAGCTCATGGACAAACTGAAGGCAGCGGGCCTTAAGGCCGAATTCTATCGGTATCCCGGTGAAAACCATAACATCTCAAAAAGTTTCTACCGGGTAATGGACAGGGATATGGCCTTTTTTCTTAACTGACCTCTGGCGCCGCAAGCATCATCCTTTTTGAAAAGAAAAGGGCTGGGCTAAAAGCGGTAACCCGCGCTGAAGTAGAGAACAAGATCGGGACCGGCCCAGGTGAAGGGGTCTTCTTCGATATAGAACTGCCATTCGAAGCGGCCATGGCGGCCTTTAATGCCGACTTTCATATTCGTTTGGGGGAGTGACATAAATTCCACTATGCCGTAGGGGGCGTGTTCGTATTTGATGGCGTTTGTAATGGCGGCGGTTTGGAAGTTCATCTGAAGCACAAGGGAAATGCTGCGGCTAAGGCGGAATTCTATGGCAGGGATAAGCTGCGCCATAATCCGGGCCTGGCCATCGAAGGGGAATATAAGGCCAGCATTGGTGTAAAATGCCCAGCGTTTCCAGGGGTGCCAGTCGATAAGGAATTCCAGGCCCAGATCGGGATACCCGGAGCTAAAGCCCGTGGGCCTCATGCCGGTGGGGAGTTTGAAAGCAGCTCCGGCGGCAAGGGCGAGTTTTTTTTGTTCGTAAAAGGTATATATGGCGCGGAGGTCGAGGTCGGCGGGGGCAATGGTGGTGCCGCTGCCGGAATAGTTGAAGCCGTTTTGGGACTGGATGTTCCAGTAGGCTCTGTTCTGATCGTAATATTCCCTTCCGGCATTGTTCACGCCGAGGGCGTTGTGCCACCATTCAAAGATGGCATCCATAAAGCCGCCGTATATAAAATGCAGCCGCCATTCGGTGCTCAGACGGAGGTTCTTTGCGGCCTGCCAGTCGGCACCGAGTTCGAAAACCGTGCTTTCATAGTCCATGGATATCGTTTCAAGCTGCCCCTGCTCGCTCAGCTTGCCATTGGATTGAAAAGTGTAATCTTTAAATTCGTAGGGGTAGGTGTCGAATTCGTTAAGGTTGTAGAGGCCGATGCGGGCAATAATGGTGCTTTTGGGGAGGGCGGCCGCTTTGTCTCCGGGAAAGCTGAACCAGGGGTTGTGGGGGGTAAAGAGATTCCTGCCGCCGAAGGGCCCCAGAGATGGCTCATCCCCCGGAGGAAGCGCATGAAGAAAGGGGGCTAACTGGGAGGTCAGTATAAACACAAAAAGGCAGCGGGCTAATTTTGAGCTGAGAGGCTTCATTCCGGCATCCTCCCTTTTCGATTTTCCGCTTTCAATGTTTCCTGCATGTCCATGCCTATGCGGATGAGGCGGCAGGCTCTTTCGGCGGTGTCTTCGAGGCATTCGCGGGAGCGGGCTATGGCATCGCTCAGGCTCATGGCTGTATCCACGGTGGGCATGAGGGCATCTATGCCGTACTCATAGATGGCGGAGGCACCGGTACCGAGGCTGCCAACTATGGCCACAACAGGAATACCAGCGGCTTTGGCGTGGGCGGCTATTCCCATAGGGGTTTTGCCGTGTATGGACTGGCCGTCGATGCGGCCTTCTCCGGTTATTACCAAACTGGCCCCCTGAAGGTGCCGATCGAAATTAACGAGGCTAAGGATGGTTTCGATGCCGCTTTGCATTTCTGCGCCGCAAAATGCAAGCAATCCAAATCCGAGGCCACCGGCGGCACCGGTACCGGGGATGTTCCGGAGGGTTTCGCCTTTCCATTTTTCGGCTATGTCCGCAAAACGGCTTAAAGCGGCTTCAAGTTTCACAATGTCGCTTTCATCGGCGCCTTTCTGGGGGCCATAGGTACGGGAGGCACCTTTGCTGCCGAGCAGGGGGTTGTCTACGTCGCAGGCTATGCGGATGGCGGCAGATTTGAGTAGGGGATGTGCGCCGCTGGGGTCTATTTTTGCGAGGCGGATGAGTTCGCCGCCGCCGGGTTTGAGTTCCCGGTTTTCGGTGTCGAGAAGCCGATAGCCGAGGGCTTGTGCCATTCCGGCACCGCCGTCGTTTGTGGCACTGCCGCCTATGCCGATGGTAATGTCGGTGTATCCGGCTTCGAGGGCGGCGGCAATGAGTTGGCCGGTGCCGCGGCTGCTGGCCGTAAGGGGATTTTTTTCTTCCTTGGCGAGTAGAGGCAGGCCGCTGGCGGCGGCCATTTCCATAACGGCTTTGTCGCCGATGGCCCCATAAAACGCGGTAATTGGCCGCTGAAGAGGATCCTCGGCAGGAACTTCAATTATTCTGCCGCCCAATGCTTCGGTAAGCGCGGCAACTGTTCCTTCGCCGCCGTCGGCGATGGGGATTTTCATGTACTGGGCGCGGGGAAATACTCTTCGTGCGCCGTTTTCTATGAATACGGCAGCCTGTATGCTGGTATTGCTGCCTTTCCAGGAATCTGATGCGATAACAATTTTCATAGATTCCCATAATAGAAGAAAATTGTATTTAGTAGAAGCCTATAAACAGACTTGACACAAAGATTAAAAAAGAACTGGACGAGACGGAATATTGGCTTGAGTTGCTGGTTGAAAGCGGAGTGGTAAAACCAGAAAAAATGGCTGACCTTCAGGATGAGGCTAATCAGCTTCTGGCCATTTTCACAATGATTTCAAAAAAATACGAAAAAACGAATTATGAATTATGAAAAATTCATACTTCATAACTCATTCTTCAACCTTTCAAGAGGGCACCTCTAAAAAACCCCACTGAATCTTCCAGGACTTGGGTTCCGAAAGAAACCTGGAACTGTTATACTGATTAGCATGAGATGAATCAGACGAAGGACAACAAATATATGCAGATTCAGCATACCGGTCAGAGGAGATGGAAGAAAATGATAGAGGACAAGACAATGAAGAGCAAGGTTCACCACGGAACCTACAGAAACACCGTTAAGCGATGAAGAGAATACTATGAAGCTTAATAAAATAGAGCTAAAGGGTTATAAATCCATTGATGGAACCAGTGGGCAAACCATTCTGTTAAGCGATGTAACAGTCCTTCTTGGAGCCAACGGTTCCGGCAAGAGTAATTTGGTATCGTTCTTCAAAATGTTGAACTTCTTGACGACCGGTGCCCTCCAGCAGTATGTGGGCAAACAGGGAGTCAGTCGTCTTCTTTTCTATGGACCGAAGGAAACGGAATCCATTTCGTTCACGCTCAGCTTTGAATCAGATGCTGCCCATGACACGTACGAAGTGAAATTGTCGTACGGATTGCCGGATCGCTTGTTCATCAGCGATGAAAAGATCACATACCACAAGATGAACCCGCCATCGCCGAAACCGCAGAAGTACTTCCTAAATGCTGGAGGCTCGGAATCGGGGTTAGGTAAAGACGACCAGCAGACCAGCAAAATCCTATATAAACTGCTATCCGGCATCCGCGCGTATCAGTTTCATGACACCTCGGACACAGCCAAGATAAAGGATCGGGGTTATGTGGACGACGTGAAATATCTGCGCAACGACGCCGGTAATCTGGCGGCGTTTTTGAAGATGCTGAAGGATGCCCAGTTTAGAAAATACTACGAGCGGATTATACGCCATATCCAGCGGGTGATGCCTCAATTTGGTGATTTCGATTTGGATCCAATTCCCGGAAATAAAGATTATGTGCGTCTTAACTGGAGGGACAATACTGATAGCAGTTATTTGTTTGACCCTGACCAGATATCGGACGGTTCCCTGCGATTCATGGCTCTGGCGACGCTTTTGCTACAACCCCCGGAATTACTACCAAAATTCATTATACTGGACGAACCGGAGCTTGGGCTTCATCCGGCAGCCATCACCGAACTGGCTGGAATTGTCCGCTCCGCCTCTCAAAAGACTCAGATTCTGCTAGCGACGCAATCCACCAGGTTGGTGGACGAGTTTTCTCCAGAAGATCTGGTGGTGGTTGAGCGAGATGATGAAAAGCGTTGTTCCGTTTTCAAGAAACTGGATGCAGAGCAGCTTGGTGACTGGCTGGAACGTTATAGTCTTTCCGAATTGTGGGAGAAAAATGTGCTGGGAGGCCAGCCATGATCCGTCTGCACATTACCGCTGAAGGCCAGACCGAACAGGCTTTTGTCAGGACGGTACTTGAGCCACACCTGGCCAATTTCAATGTCTTTGTAGATGCCCGCTGTGTGTTGACGAGCAAGGACAAGCGGCCCGTGAAGGAATATCGCGGCGGCTTGCTGAGTTACGAAAAGGCAAAGAAAGACATTCAGACTTGGCTGAAGGAAGACGATCATGCTGAATGTCGGTTTACCACCATGTTTGACTTATATGCTTTGCCGGATGATTTCCCAGATTATGCGACTTCTCAACAAGAGGCAGACAAATACAAACGTGTAGAGGTGTTGGAACTGGCAATGAAGCAGGACATTAACGACCCCCGTCTTATCCCATATATCCAACTCCATGAGTTCGAGGCCCTGATTCTGGCGGACCCTCAACAGTTGGATTGGGAGTATCTGGATCATGACGGACCGATCGACAAACTGAAAAATATGGTGGCTGATAAAAACCCCGAGTTAATCAATGATGGGCCGACAACTGCGCCATCCAAACGAATCATCGCTGAAATCCAGGAATACAGCAAAGTCATGGCCGGAGTAGTCGTTGCGGCCAAAATAGGCATTCCAACACTCCGTCAAAAGTGCCGACACTTCAACGACTGGCTTACGAGCTTGGAGAACCTTGCAGGAGGACATTCATGATCGATCCTCATTTCATCCGTGTTTATCTATAGGGCACCTCTAAAAACCCCCACTGAATCCTCCAGGACTTGGGTTCCGAAAAGAACTGGACGAAACGGAATATTGGCTTGAGTTGCTGGTTGAAAGCGGAGTGGTAAAACCAGAAAAAATGTCTGACCTTCAGGATGAGGATAATCAGTTTCTGGCCATTTTCACAACGATTTCAAAAAATACAAAAAAACGAATAAAAAATCCCATTCCTGCTTGACATTTCCATTTATTATAGGTATAGTACCATTCATAAGCATCCGAACCCCAGATATGCACAGCACTTGGGGCGGAATGCTTGCTGTGCATAGCAATATTGGCAGTAGTGCTACCCGCATTGCTAATAACCGGGATACCGGCTGCTAAATTATGTTTTCAAAAAAGGAGATGAAATTATGAAAACAGATCGAATCAGAACAGAACAGAACAGAACAGAACAGAACAGAACAGAACAGAACAGATTAA
>MUIB01000163.1 GCA_002084135.1 Spirochaeta sp. LUC14_002_19_P3
TTCAGGCCGCCCTATTTCGCTTTGAGGCGGCTCCCGGCGCCGGTGGGAGTGATATGCTGTGCCCGAAGACGCATTATCGGTAAAGGGGGAATTATTTCCCTAAGTGCCGTTAGCGGGATGGTTTTGCCTTTGCTGTTCAGGCCGCCCTATTTCGCTTTGAGGCGGCTCCCGGTGCCGGTGGGAGTGATATGCTACTCCCGAAGACGCATTACCTGTAAAGGGGGAATTATTTCCCTAAGTGCCGTTAGCGGGATGGTTCTGCCTTTGTGGTTTAGGCCGCTCTGTTTCGTTTTGAGGCGGCTCCCGGAGCCGGTGGGAGTGATATGCTACTCCCAAAGACGCATTATCGGTAAAGGGGGAATTATTTCCCTAAGCTGAAGTTTTCACCAAATAAATAAAATAAAAATTTACTATATAACAAATTAAATCAAATTTCAGACTTCACGATATTGGGGACATTACAGTTTAACTCCTAATATTTCAACCATCTTCTGCTGATGGATTGTCAGTTTGGTTACTTCCTTTAATGCGATTTAGAACAACTTGGATATACATGGGTGAATAATATAGAAAGATAGACTTATATGTCAATAGAGTAGAAAGAAAAAAATCAATATACATGGGGACATTTTCCAATGGGTATTTTCTTGTAAGTCATAGTTATGAATATAATTAGCAATGAAATATGCACGAATATTGTGAAAACTTCAGATTAGAGGTGCCCTGGAGGGCATCTTTTTGTGGAAGTGCAACAAGCGGTATTGCCGCTTGTTGCAGCGGCAGAAAATTTATAGGTATCGATGTTGAAAAGGAATATTTGGATAATATTGCAATTCCCGGAATACAGGATCAGCTTGGCTTTTCAAACTGGCGTTAAACGGTTGTGCCGTTCCAGCAGTGCTGTTATGCGCTCTATGGTCCAGTGCCGGGCGGATTCCACGGCTGAAAGGCCGTAAGGAGCACTGCCCTGAAGGGCCGCCGCCGCGGGAAGCAGGGTGGCCCAGACTTGCCTGTCTGCGGGTTTCAGTTTTTCGAGGTAGTCCTGATGGGGGAGGGTAAGGGGGGGCAGGGAGCGCAGGCTGTTACGGTAATGCTGAAGGAAGTTTTGCCAGGGCTGGCGCTCCGGGCTAATGGGGCTACTTATTGGGGATTGGCCTGGAGCGGGCTTTTTCGGGGTGCAGCTTAAGGGTACACCGCTGCCTTCTTCCTGAATAAAGGTGTAATTCCTTGTTTTTATGAAAGATTCCAGCGATTCTCGGTAATAATCCATTATTTTGGTGCGCCACCGCCAGCCGGAGGATGTTTTTTCGCGCTCAGGGAGGCTTCTGGCAATGAATTCCCAGAAACGGTGCTCTGAGCTGGCCGTGCGGACAGATTGAGAGTGGAAATAGGGATAGAGGTAGGAGCCGGGCGAGTATGGCTGGCCGCCGGGGTAGGAAAAGTCGCCGCCGAAGAGTCTTACTTCCTCGGCTTTGGCCTGCTGGGCGAAAGATGCGGCGGTGTGGGTAACATTGCCGCCGGAAACATCCAGAAGCGGGTAGGGGCGGAAGTGCTTGTTCAGATAGAGGGAAAAGGGATGGCCGCTGGCGTAAAAGAGTATGCGCTTTGCTTGTCTGGTAAGAAAAGGGGGGGAAGCCATATCCAGTATGAGGGTGGTTTCAGGGGGAAGTTTCCTGAAAAAATGATGATAGCTTATTATCTGACAGTCGATGGAAAGCGCGAAATCGGGTGCGATACCGGCGGCATGGAGTACCGGGAGTGAGGTGTCGGTGGCAAGCACCGAAGCACCGTCTTTTTGCAGTTGGCGCACGCGCTCAAGCTGTCCGCTCAGCGATGGCCCGGCGGCGGTGATGAGCAATTTCTTTATCGGCGGGATAACGCAATGGCTTTCTTCGCTGCGGGCCAAATTCGCCGCGGTATGGACGAACCAGCGGCAGCCAAAGCGGCTCTGTACGGTATAGTCCCGGCTCAAACATTCAGGCAGGTTTCGCAGGGCATCCATTCTCTGGCTGAACCACTGCTGTTCGGAATCCCAGCGGGAACGCAGGCTAATAGTGCCGAAATTGCCGTAAAGCACCGGAAGATAATGCTCAAGAAGAAATTGGCTCAGTTCCCGCGGCTCAACATCTACCAGGAGGCTTACACGGCAGTCGGAAAAAAGCCGCGTAAGATCAATCTCTTCCAGAATGCGCCGCACAATGGCTAAATCTTTTTCAACAATAAGCAATCCCGTAAGCCCGGACTCACCTGCGGGAGGAAACAGCAGGGGCATAAGGTGGTATGCCCCGCCCAGCCCAAAGGCGGTAATGAATCCCCGGGGGGCTTCAGCGGCTATGCGCTTGCCTTCGGCGATGGGCTCGAACCGGGAATGCAGCGGGAAAAGTCGTCCGCTGCGGCGCAGGGCAGGCACGGCGGCCCCCTGCCGGGACAGAATAAATTCCAGCCCGGAGCTGCCTTCCGTAAGCGACAATTTCGCCGCCAGGCGGGAATGACGCAGGCTCAGGGCCGCCAGGTTGCGGCCAAGTAGGCCCTCTTTAGCGTTCACAGGTTTCCATAAGCTCTCTGAGAGCTTCCTTTACACGTCCGCAGTGGTTTTCCCATGCCTCCTCCGAAACGGTGCCCCGGCGAGCCATGTTGAGAATGCCCCGCGGATCGAGAAAATAGCCCACGTTCATATCGCTATTTTCATGCCACTGCCGGAGTAAGCTGAGAATTTTCTGTCGCCGCTTTTCCCGGTTGAGTGGTGCGGGCTGTACCCGGCACCTAAGGGTTACAGGGGTAAATTCGTTAAACACGGCTTCCCCGGCATTCTTTACCCCATGGAGTGCATTGGGGTATTCAGGCTGATCTTTTGCGGTGAGCCTGAATACCGGCGCATCGAATTGAATGGACTGGAACCAGTCCGCATAAGCCGACAGCGCGAATCCTGTTCTGAATCGTCCGATACGCCGGGGAGCACCGCTTTCGGCATTTTTCCACTGAATGGCAAGATGGGGCCGCAGGCGTCCGGCCTGTGCAGCAAACCAGCTATCAAAGGCATGGGGACGGGTGTGGGCGCGGAGATCGGACCAGCATAAATCCAGACCGGCCAGAACCAGGGGCCCCCGGCAGAGTTTGCGCCAGGCTTCGATTGCGGTAATTGCCACGGAGCCTGCCTGAGGCACCTGAACACGCGGCCATGTTTCTGCTCCTAAAAGAAAACTTTCCCCCGAAGCGTTTTGGCTTAAGAGCATGGGCGGTGCCGATGAAGGAGGGGGCGGCAGCGCGGTAAGCGGCATGGCTATGGGTATGTCTTTGGGAAAGTAGCGGCTGTGCAGGCGCGTCCAATGGCCGGGATCGGAGGAAAATATCAGATTGGGTTGAATTTCCGCTCTTAGCAAGGCGGGAAGGGAGGAGGGCAGTGCCCAGAGTTGAAATTTGTCCCGATTTGCTTTGAGTGCCGCCAGCTGATACTCCAGAGAGGGCCCGGATGCTGCGATAACTACGGCACCGCTGAATTGTTCCGGAACGGTAAATTTGTCTATCTCCAGGAAGTTACGGAGGGTGTTGCGCAGCCACAGCCTGCCAAATGCCGCTGTTGTTGTAATATTTCCGGTATAGCGCCGTACAACCCGCCTCAAAGCATTCCTTACCTGTGCCGCTTCCCCGGGCACGGCCCGCGCCTCCGCTGGCCACTCAACAATGTGCAGCCTCAGCGTATCCAGTTCTTCAATTACCTCAAAAAAATAACTCTCAATGTCTGTATTGGCGGCGGGATTCCAGCGGTGTACCGGTGCCTTGCTTTCTATCCGCCGCCGATAAAGTTCGGGAATTAAATGGCAGGAAATTATTTTACATGCCGGATATTTTGCCGACAAAAGTGCGTCTAAATAGCCCAAACCGGCACCGATAATAACAACTGTGCCGCGGGCATCAATCTGCTGCGAGTCGAGAAACCGGAGGGCTTCCTTTTCAGGATCGTAACCGGAATGAATGCTGATGGAATTATACCGCGCCGTTAATGCCCCGGTTTTGGCAGATTCCATAATAACTTCATTCATTAACTTGTCCGACTGTAAAAATATGAATTAAAATAATCCTTCCCTGGAGTACTATTGCGGTACTCTGAAAACCCCATCCATGGATTCTTCTTTCCTTTAACCGGAAATACCTAACTCTTCCAGCATCTTGTTATAGGCATCAAAATGTCTGCTGCGGGTGAATTCCCTGTATTTTTTGTTAGGCAGATACTCCAGAAGCTGATTCATGTATTCCATGACTTCTTTCATATTTTCCTGTCTGACTGGCGATGCCTTGGCTCCCGATGTAGCGACTTCCTGAAATTCAGTTTCGGCTTCATCGTCTATATCCGGCAAATCGAACGTTTCGCCTTGCTTTAGGGTGTCAATATCGACAATGGAGTCATCAGAATCCAACTCCAAAGCTGAATCAGAGGATTCACCGAGTACAACATCAAATGCTTCATCCTGCGCATCGGATTCCGTAATGGGTTCCGGTGTCTCATACTCATCCATATCCAAAACTTCAATATCGTCGTCAAACGGATCCTCAAGCTTCAATGCGTCTGGACTGTTTGCATCACCCGGGGATTCAAAGTCTTCAATACTGATAACGTCTTCTGCCTGAGTATCTGTTTCTTCTGTTTTATTCAGTTCATATTCACCATCTGGTTCCGCATCATAATCTTCGGTCTCATGTTCAATAATATCAATGGAATCCAGTACATTGTCCAGTTCTTCATCGGTTAAGGCTACTATTTCATTGTCTTCATCCTCAAAAAAGCCCCAGTCTTGCTTGTCGGTCTCCTCTTTTGCGGATTTATCGGACATCTGTTTAATTTCATCCCGAAGACGGTGTATCTCCTCTTTTAAGTCGTTTATGCCTTTTTCCAGTACATGGACGCGGGAGTCGTATTGGCTATACTCCCTGCTATCCGCAGAGGTGTAAACAGGCAGTGGTTTGGAAGAATTGTTCGGAGAGATTTCTTTGGAGTCTTTCAGACTATCCAAATCATCCAGTTCATCGGAATCATCCAGGATTTTCAGACCATCCAAATCATCCAGTTCATCGAAATCATCAGTGTCCTCGGAAGTTTCTGCGGCAGGTGGTTCATCGGAATCATCCAGAATTTCCATGTCATCAAAATCACCCAGCGCGTTGAAATCATCAGTGTCCTCTGAAATTTCTGCGGCAGGTGGTTCATCGGAATCATCCAGAATTTCCATGTCATCAAAATCACCCAGCGCGTTGAAATCATCAGTGTCCCCGGAAGTTTCTGCGGCAGGTGGTTCATCGGAATCATCCAGAATTTCCATGTCATCAAAATCACCCAGCGCGTTGAAATCATCAGTGTCCTCTGAAGTTTCTGCGGCAGGTGGTTCATTGGAATCATCCAGGATTTCCAGGTCGTCCAGGTCGTCCAGGTCATTCAGATCACTCAGATATTCCACAACCTCCGGGCTGTCTTTGGGAATTTCTTCGTCCAGCGTTCCATCGAAGTCTTCAAGATTTTCCAGATCGGCAAAATCGCCAAAATCCTCCAGGCTGTCTTCAGGAACCTCTATGACAGGCGGTTTCCCGGAGCCTTCCAGATTATCCAGAGAAAATTCGACCGCCTCTTCGTTATCTGAATCATCCTCAAATGTATTCCTGTCTCCCGCATTCTCTGAAAATTCAAAATCATCTGAAGACTCCGGTGTCATATCTTCCAAATCGGTAATAAATTGGGTATCGGTATCGGTATCTTCTATGTCGTAAGCCGTGCTGTCCGCAACAGATATGCCATCGGGACCAGCTTTTACCCATACGCCATAGCGTTCAAAATCTTTCTCTTTACTGTTTCTGCTCATAAATGCTCCAGAGGTTCTATCTTCTCATTTCATTATCGTCTCGGGCTTATGTTAATTAAACCGAATTTTTCATCCTGCCCATTCTACAGGTATCTCGTGTCTCTAAACCTGTGTCTTTAATATACAAATAATGATGTTATTTGTAAAGAAGGATAAGCGATAAGCCGTCAATTTATAGTATGAAGCGTATTATTCTCCTGTCTTTATACATTATTTTTTTTATCTATTCCACAGCCATGATACTGTTTGGGAAAACTGGCGTATATGCCAGTGCCCGTCTGAACAGCCGGATACAGCTGCTTGCGGAGAATATGGAGGAAATGGAAGTAAGGGAATCCAAGTTAACTCAAATACTCAACACCCTGCGTTTTGATCCTGTTGCCGTAAGGATAGAAGCCCGCGGCATGGGTTTATATTCTCCAGAGGAACAAGTCATTTATTTGAACAATTCGGGATACACGCGTACATTGCCCGATATTGGCCGGATAATAGCCTTGGAACCGCTAAAGGAAGAAAGCAGCGGCTATTATCGTATTCTTGGTTTTATAATAGGGCTTTTAAGTCTAACACTCGGCTTGATTATCGTAAAAGTAAAAAATGCTTCTTACGCGCAGCACCAATAGCCGTGCACCTCTTGTAGCCGCGCTGTTAAGGGGAAAGGCGGTTATTATGGCCTGCGATACCATTTACGGCATTGTAGGGCACTTCCCCGATGCTGAAGATGAGATTCGCCGCCTCAAAGGCCGCAGTGAGACTCATCCCTTTCTGGTATTGATTGCCGATGCCTCATATCTTTCCAGCCTGGATGCAATACTGCCGGAAACCTCCATCCTGTCCCTTTGGCCTGGTCCTTACAGTTTTATATTCCCAACAGCGGGAGGCGGCACAATTGCATGCCGCATACCCGGGGACAAGCGGCTTCGTTCCATTATCCGCGAAGTAGGCGCACCGCTGTATTCAAGCAGTGTAAACCGCACTGGCCAGCCTCCCATGGACAATCCGTCCCTGATAGCCGCTGAATTCAAAAATGAAAACATTATAATTGAAGACTCCGGCAGATATTCAGGCCGGCTTCCTTCCACACTCATCGATCTTACCGGGAAACCGGCGAAAATTGTTCGACAGGGAGCGGGTAAAGTGCCCCGGAAATATCTTGTATAGAGGCTGTTCCTGGAATTGTGTCTTGCTGATCTTTATCGCTGAAGTTTGCATATTGACTCCCTTCTGACTGTTGTGTAATACTGAAAGCAGACAATACCAAAGGGGAAATTTATGGTAAACGCGCTCAAGCACAACAATTTTTTTGGCAAACGGAAAGGCCCGGTGGTACTCTGCATTATGGACGGAGTCGCCTTGAGTCCCAATGAAGACGGAGACGCGGTAAAAGCCGCCCTTACCGAAAACCTGGATAACGCCATGACCAACTGGCCTTTCACCCGGCTCAAGGCTCACGGTTCCGCGGTTGGAATGCCCTCCGAAAGCGACATGGGTAACTCTGAAGTGGGACACAACGCCATGGGCTGCGGAAGGGTGTTCGCTCAGGGCGCGAAGCTGGTGAATCAGTCCATCGAAACCGGCAAAATTTTTGAAGGCGAAACCTGGAAGAAGCTAAGCGAAAATGTAAAAAAATCCGCCGGAACACTCCATCTCATCGGACTCATATCCGACGGCAATGTCCACTCCCATCTGAATCACCTTAAAGCCCTGGTTCACAATGCCAAAAAAGCCGGTGTATGCAGAGTGCGGGTTCATGGGCTTCTCGATGGCCGGGATGTTGGCGAAACCAGTGCCCTGGACTACTTTACCCCAACCGAAAAAGCCTTGGCCGAGCTTTCCGATGCCTCCTTCGATGCCCAGTTTGCTTCCGGCGGCGGGCGCATGAACATTACCATGGACCGCTATGATGCCGACTGGAGTATGGTTGAACGCGGCTGGCAAACCCATGTCCTCGCCAAAGGAGATATTTTTCCCAGTGCCAGCGCGGCCATATCCGCCCTGCGGGAAAAAACCGGTGCCATCGATCAGGACCTCCCTCCCTTTATTGTTGCTGGCAAAGACGGCAAGCCCGCCGGCCCCATCCTCGATGGCGATAGTGTAATTCTGTTCAACTTCCGCGGCGATAGAGCCATAGAACTCACAAAAGCCTTTGAAGGCGGCCCCGAATTCGATAAATTCGACCGCGTGCGGGTGCCCAAAGTGGAATACGCCGGAATGATGGAATACGACGGCGATGCCCACATCCCCAAACAGTACCTCGTTACCCCTCCTGCCATAGACAGAACCATGGCGGAATACCTTACTGCCTCCAAAGTTAAACAGTTTTCCATCAGCGAAACCCAAAAATTCGGCCATATTACCTATTTCTGGAACGGCAACCGCACCGGTTACTTCGACAAAACCCTCGAAAGCTATGTTGAAGTCCGCTCCGATCTGGTGCCCTTTGAACAGCGCCCCGCCATGAAATGCGCCGAAATTGCTGATAAGGTTGTAGAAACCATCCGCGGCGGAGAATACCAGCTCATTAAACTTAACTTTCCCAACGGCGATATGGTAGGCCATACCGGAGTATTCCAGGCCGTTGTTGCCTCCATGGAATGTATGGATCTTCAAATTGGCCGCCTTATTAACGCCGTAAAAGCCGCCGGAGGTATACTCATTCTCACAGCCGACCACGGCAACGCCGATGACATGTACGAACGCAAGAAGGGGCAGATAGTCTATAAGGAAAACGGCAAACCCAAAGCCAAAACGTCCCACTCGCTTAATCCCGTCCCCTTCCTGCTCTACGATCCCCTTTACAGCGGCGAATACTCCAAAACCCTCAACACGGGCCTGGGCATCAGCTCCGTAACCGCAACCTGCATCAGTTTGCTCGGCTTTGCCCCCCCGGAGGATTACAACCCGTCGATTGTGAATTTCAATTCTTAGCTGGGGGTTCACAAAAGGGTTTTCATTATTGACAGCCCTGCCAGGCTGTGATATAGTACATTGCATGAGCTATTCAAACAAGGAGTAAAAGATGAAAAATTTGTTTACGCTGCTATGTTTGGTAGCCGTGTTGGTAGCTATGGTGGCATGTGCTTCTCCCACCTCGACGGAAATAACGGCGACAGAGGTTCCTAAAAGGGCACAGACCGATGTGCGGGATTCCTACGTGCTGTTTAGGATTGAAGC
>MUIB01000067.1 GCA_002084135.1 Spirochaeta sp. LUC14_002_19_P3
CATCCGGGAAAGTGAGAACAGCGTTGAGAAAGCTGATGAGAATGTTTAATTTGGACTTGTTTCCGAAGATATTCTTGAATACGAAACCGATTTTGGGGTCGAGGAGCTGAAGCATACTTGCAGTTTAACTGGTAATTGGCGGGAGAATCAAGCAGGGGAGTTGAAAAAGATTTTTGGCTTGGGTAAGGAATGGCTGTGAAAGTTTGTTTCAGAGCTTTTGTATTTCATCAAGTGAAAGGCCCGTGGACTTACTGATAATATCCAGCACTACGCCAGCATTTTTTAAATTCTTTGCGGTTTGAAGAATGGCATCCTCACGGCCTTTCTTTACCCCTTCCTCACGACCTTTCTTTACCCCTTCCTCACGACCTTTCTTTACCCCTTCCTCACGGCCTTTCTTTACCCCTTCCTCTATCCCCTTCTTCATGCCCTCATTCATGTACCAGGATTTCATACTCGCCCGATCTTTTAAGGATTTTTCCCGAATCTCATAATCCCGGCGGGTTTTCTTGCTTCGGCTTACAACTTTCAGAACTTCAAAGGCATCCCCACTTTCAGGAACTTTTTCAGCAAGCATGGTTACAGTCTCCTCGGTAGGTTCTTTAGAGTTAATTTTTCTCTAACAGGTTTCTTTTATTACATCATCTATGAGTTTATTCACCTCATACCCTTCCCGTAATGCGTTATCCGCCGAGAAAAACAGCCGCGGCGTATTCCTCATCCGCATCTCGCGGCCTATCCGCGACTGGATAAAGCCTGCCGCTGAAGTAAGACCCTTCACTGCTCTCGCAGTGGCCTCTTCACCCCCAAACGAACTCACCCAGATTCGGGCAGATGCCAGATCTTTCGCCGCTTTTACCTGAGTCAGAGCGATGGATGAATCCACTCTGGGGTCCTTTACCTCCCCCATAGCGATAAGATTGCTAACCTTGCCGCGGATTAGGCTTTCAACTCGCCTGCGCCGAATTTCATTCATTGCCCTCAGCTGCTCCTAATTTTTTCGCCTTTTCTCTGGTATCAAAAACTTCCAGAACATCGCCTACCTGAATATCAGTAAAATGCTCCAGTCCAATACCGCATTCATAGCCTTCCTTAACCTCTTTCACATCATCCTTGAAGCGCTTCAGAGAGGCCAGTCCGCCAGTATGAATGACTTTATCCTCCCGATAAACATGAACACGGCTCTTGCGTTTGATAATACCGGAGAGCATCATACAGCCAGCAATGGCACCGATTTTTGGCACCTTGAACACATTTCTTACTTCGGCCTTGCCAGTGGCATACTCCTCATATTCAGGAGCCAGCATGCCTTCCATGGCCGCCTTTATGTCATCTACTGCTTCAAAGATAACATTGTATTTCCGGATATCCACGCCTTCGCGTTCTGCAACCGCCTGAGCTCTGGGAGTAGGACGGACATGGAAACCTATTATTACCGCATTAGAAGCTGCGGCCAGATTTACATCATCTTCGGTAATGGCACCGGTAGCCGCACGAACACAGTAAAGTTTAATATCATTGGTACTGAGTTCTTCCAGAGTGGTTTTGAGAGCTTCAACAGAGCCGTGAACATCACCCTTGATAATAACTTTCAAGTCCTGCGTACTGCCTATCTGAATAGAATCATAAAGATTATCCAGAGTGATTTTATTAACATTTCGGGCTGTTTCCATTTTGCGCAGTTCCTGGCGCTTGGAACCATACTGCCGCGCATCCCGCTCGTTTTCCGTAACCTGAAAAGGATCTCCCGCGTGAGGAACGCCTGAAAATCCCAGAATCTCCACCGGCATGGCGGGCTCCGCCTGCTTCACGGGATTCCCGCTGTCATCAAACATGGCCCTTACTTTGCCGTGGAAAATCCCGGCAACGAATGAATCTCCAATGCTGATTTTGCCATTTTCCACCAGAACGGTGGCAACAATGCCCCGCCCCTGATCTATCCTGGATTCAATAACCTTTCCTTCGGCCCGGCAATCCCAATTGGCCTTCAAATCCAGCATCTCCGATTCCAGAGTCAGGGTATCAAGCAGTTCCTGAATACCATCGCCGTTAAGAGCGGAAATCTCAACAAACTGAGTGGTACCTCCCCAATCTTCCGGCATAAGATTATACTCCGAAAGCTGCTGCTTAACCCTCTCGGGATTGGCCTCCGGAAGATCCATTTTATTGATGGCAACAATAATGGGCGAACCGGCCGCTTTGGCATGCTCAATGGCCTCAACCGTGCGCGGCTTAACCCCATCGTCAGCGGCAACCACCAGCACGACAATATCTGTTATCTGAGCACCCCTGGCTCTCATCATGGTAAAAGCCGAATGGCCCGGAGTATCCAGAAAAGTAATGTTGCCTTTCTCCGTATGCACCATGTATGCACCTATGTGCTGGGTAATACCGCCATGTTCACCGGAAATAACATCTGCGTCTCGGATAGCATCCAGCAATCTGGTTTTACCGTGGTCGACATGTCCCATAACGGTAACAATGGGTGGCCTGGAGGCAAGAACAGTGTTTTCATGCTTATTGGATTCTATAATGGTTTCATCGTAAAGGCTTACAATATTAACCTTACACCCGTAATCATCCGCCAGAATTCCCGCCGTCTCCGCGTCTATCTGCTGATTAATCGTTACCATCATTCCCATCCCCATCAGTTTGGAGATAAGGTCGGAAGCTTTAAGATTCATTTTCTTGGCCAGGGCAGAAACCGTAATAACTTCCATAATATCAATTTTCTTGGGAACAGGATTGGTTTGAACAGACAGCCTCTTTTTTGAGTAAAGATGAAGTTTTTCCTGCTGTTCCTTATTCTTTTCGTAGGTTTTCTTGGCTTTGTAGAACTTTTTACCCCGTTGAGACTGTGGTGGTGGTGGCGGCGCCATTGGCTGACTGAATCCGCCTGGGCGGAAGCCGGGAGCGCCAGGCCGCCGAGGCCCACCGGTTCTGTTGCCGGATGGTCTATTATCCGTGCCGGGAGCATTGTTATTGTTGCCGAATGGTCTCGATCGTCCGCTGAAATTATTGTTTCGCCTCGCGGATCCGTCTCTAAATCCTCCGCGGGCACCTTGTTCACCCGGAGTTCTTTGTCTGCCCTGAAAATGCTGATTTCTTCCATCAACCCGGCGGCCGGCGACAAATCCCGCCCGTCCGCCTGTCCGCGATGTATCAAGCACCTGTACTCCACGTTGGCCGGTGCTACAGGGAGGTGAGGCCGCCGAATCCTTGCCTGACTCAATGCGTTCAATAGATGGGGAATGGTATCTCCCGGACTTATTTTTTCCCGAACCGCCTCTTCGCCCCCCACCGCCGGATGATTTGCGCGATTCAAATTTATCTTTTTTCTGCGCTTCAGACTCATTCCCGCGGTGAACTCTACCTTCAGCCTTTTCCGCCGTGCCCCCGCTATCCTTTGTATTTTCGGCCTTTTCGCCGCCGGATGAAGAGGGCGGAGATGATTCATGAATCTGTTCAGGAGGCTTTTTTACAACAACCTTCTTCTTTACAAGAACAACCTTTTTTTTATCGGTACCAGACTCCGGATCCGCAGGTTTTTCAGTCTTGCTCTGCTTTATAAGAGTTGTTTTTGGTATTTTTTTGTTATTTTCATCTGCCATAATCTGCTACGCCTCAGCTTCCTCCGTTTCGAAACTCAATCCTACACCGCAATTAGGGCAAGTTGTCATATTTACCGTAATAGGCTCTTTGCATTCAGGACATTCATACATTTCCAGTTTATTCATTTCACCATCTTCAGCTTGTTCGGAACCATCATCCAATCCCTTATCCGGCGTATCATTATCATCCGGCTTAGCACCCAACTCGCTGTCTGTTTCATTATCCGATTCATTATCAAAACTTTCTATAATCTCAACACTATTTTCAATAATTTTACTGATATGTTCAATATCATCCGCCGTTAGTCCTACCAAGCCTGCCAAATCATCCTGAGATAAGCCGATAAGTTCCTCAATAAGCTCAATGCCGTTTTCCTTCAGCAGAGATACAAGGCGTTCGGATATGTCCGGGAGTTCATTGATCCGGGTAATTTCCTCTCCGCTTTTACCTTCCTGAATACCGCTGAAAAGATTGGAAGCCGCCTGATTGGGGTCTTGGGATACTTCCATCTCCTGGAATTGTTTCTCCGTTTTTACATCAATATTCCAGTCCACAAGTCTGTTTGCAAGACGAACATTGAATCCCTGCTTGCCTATGGCAAGGGAAAGCTGCTGTTCGGGAACAATGGCCAATGCCTGCCGCTTGGCTCCGTCAAGAATAATAACATCCCGAACTTCTGCGGGGCTTAAAGAATTGCGTATAAAGACAGCAGGATCGCTGTCATATTTGAGTATATCGATCTTCTCGCCTTCCAGCTCCCGCACGATGGCCTGAATCCTTACCCCTTTGAGTCCAACGCAGGCTCCAACCGGATCGACATCTTCCCGTGTGGAATAAACGGCCGCCTTTGTGCGGTATCCCGGCTCCCGGACAACCTTGAATATTTCCACCGTGCCATCGTAAATTTCTGGAACCTCCAGCTCAAATATGCGCTTGACAAACTCACCATGAGAGCGCGAAAGAATTATTTCCAGCCCGCCGGGTGTTTTTTTCACTTCCGCAATCATCGCCTTGATTCGATCTTCATGGTGGTATTCTTCGCGGGGCGATTGAAACCGCTTAGGGAGTATGCCTTCAGTTTTTCCCAAATCAACGAAAATAGTGCCGTTCCTTTCGCGCTGGTAGTAGCCTATAATCATCTCCCCCACCTTATCCTTGAATTCAGAATAGAGGGTGTCTTTCTGTATCTCGCGGAGATTATGGCGTATTTTCTGCTTGGCACTCTGAACGGAACCCCTGTCGAAATCCTTTGGATCAATTTCTATAAGCAGTTCATCTCCCACCTCGCATTCCTGATTAAACTTCAAGGCATCCGACAACTCAATTTCCTCTACAGGATTGTAAAGGTCGTCATCATCAACAATAATTTTTCGGGCATATATGGCCACCTCGTCACCTGCATCGGAAAACCGCACCACTGCATTATCCGAAGTGCCGTAAGTTTTTTTGTAAGCGGCCAAGAGAAATTCTTCTATCGTAGAAAGTACCAGCTCTTCGGGAATGTTCCGCTCAGACTGGATATTTTTAATTGCTTCCGCAAAACTCTCGTCCATGTATATCTCCTTTTAATCAATTCTGGCTTTATGAATGTCAGTAAAATTTATCTTCAGGCTCCCATCGCCCGTTTCCAAAACAACAGATTCATCATCCGCCGCAACAATTTTACCAGCTATCCACTCGTTTCCAGTAAGAATGCTGATATTCTCTCCTGTGAATATACCATATTCACGATTATGTTTAATAATTCGTCCTATTCCCGGGGATGATATTTCAAGCGTCAAATTATTCCGCTCTATAAGCAGCTCACACCGGGGTCTTATTACTTTCTGAGCTTCAGTAAGATCGTCAAGACTGACTCCTCCAGTCTTGTGAACAACGAGCCGAAGCTGAACATTTCCATGATGACGGCCTAGACTCATCTCCACAAGGGCAAGATTCATACCGTCAAGCAATTTATTAACCGCGCTTTCCAGCTCTGCGTCCATCTCCATAATCCTTAGGGAAACTCTGACAATCCACGTATGAATTATTCCAAAGTACCACTGAATAATACCTCCGGGACACCTCTGACTTTTTCAAAAGTATCCAAAAGACGAAAAAAAAGAGACCGCGGTGCGGACTCTTTACATCTATAAGGACGTAATTCGTATTAATAAAGAACTAACACATACCGCCATTTTTGTCAATCCCTGCACACCGCCATCGCGAAAACTTGTTTAACTCCGGCAGATTTCAATATAGTGGCACACTTTGACAGTGTAGCACCCGTAGTTGTTACATCATCCAGCAGAATAACAGACGGCGGAAGATTCACCCTTGCATTGATTCTATAACTTAATCGGCATCCTTTCAAGCGTTCTTCACGATTTAAACTCTTTTGGGTCATTTTGTCCAGACGCGTGAGAGCCTTAAGCACGGGAATTCCATCTCCTGCCAGTACATCTGCTAGCTGATATACGGTGTAATGGCCTTCCCGGCGAATTTTTCCCCGGCGCGGTGGCACAGGAATAACAGGCCGATCCGGCCATCGCTTAGCCCGGATTTCTATCAATTCCCGTGCCAGCCAGAGTGCCAGACGGGCATCGCCGCCGTATTTCAGCATGGACAGCCATTCCCGCAGCGGCCCCATCCAGGGACCAATACAGCTCAGTCCATCCAAGGCCCACGCCTCTTCCCTCTCGCGGCAGTCCGGACACGGATTGTCCGCTCCAGCCAAATCAGCCGCACAGACAGAGCAGGCATCTGTATTATACCAGCGCATCCGTTTTTCACATTCCTCACAGGGAGAAAAGGCACAAGCGGCAATGCCTCCGCATACCGCACAAAGATTTTTTGGTTCCATCATACTTATAAAGACTGCCGCGAACCGCCTCAAAATTCAAAAACAGAAAAAAAAATGAAAATTTTTTTGGATGATCTTTACTGGAAGCCTGTTTTAGGATTTAGGTCAGGCTTTAGATCAGGCTGGAGGCCGGAGGGTTCAGTTAGGGAGATGGTTTTCCTTTTGCGGTTTGGAACCACCTGCCTGCGCCGAGGCTTCGGTAGGCAGGCGGAAAACACCTGTCTACCGAACAGGCAGGCGAAATGCTTCAAGAGACAATCTTTTTTAAGAAGACCACATCCAATCCCCCCGTCCCCAATTCCCAATTCTCAAATCTCCCCCCTCCAGCCTCCAGTTTTGAACCTTGCCTCCCGGTAAAAGTATTTTGATATTTCCATACATACAAAAAAATTTCAAAAATAATAAAAAATTCACAATCAGTGCTTGACATAAATTATTAGATATGGTAATATAACACTATGAACAGCGAACAGCGAACAGCGAACAGCGAACAGCGAACAGCGAACAGCGAACAGCGAACAGCGAACAGCGAACAGCACTCAGTCTTTAATATTATCTAACCCCCGGTTTTGTCCACCTGTCTGCGCCGAGGCTTCGGCAGGCAGGCGGAAAACACGAAATAATTCAAAAAATGATCTTTTTCAGGAAGATCACATCCAATGCCCCCATCCCCAATTATCAATTTTCCCAAGTAGCACATCTTTAAAGACTCTTTGTTCTTGCCTTTCGTGGACCACTATCTCTCGAAAAAAAGCTGGTGTTACCGGCTTTTTACATAACGGCATCCCTGGAAAATTCCCTGCGTGGGGATTTACCGGGATGCCAATATTTTTTTGGGTACCTCTAAAAAACCGCTTTAGGAAATTGACGAAGAAATTTTTTGTCGATACAAGGCGGCAAAAGCGGAGCGTAGCCGGGCTACGTGAGCATTTCGACAACACAAAGGAGTTGATAAGATGAAATCAACGAAATTTCTGTCGGTTTCAGGGCTAACTGTTCTCTTTGTAACATCCCTGAGTTTTATTGGATGCGCGCCAGCACCACTCTCTCAGCTACATTTGGATCCCAATGGCGGCTCAGGCGCGGTGGAAACAACGGCTTTTAGCACAGGCGTTGCCGTCGCCATTCCTGTTCCCACGGGAATAACAAAGACAGGCAGCATTCTTGCCGCCTGGAATACCGCGGCTGATGGTTCCGGCACCTACTACGACTTAACCGAAGAGGTAACTCTGACTGCGGATTTAACCCTCTATGCAATGTGGAGTACCGATGGTTTGGAATACTCCCTTATCAACAGTGATACGGAATACAGTGTAAAAAAAGGAAGTGCTACAGCCACAGAGATAGAAGTATCGGGATACTGGATGGGAAAGAAGGTTACCGAGGTGGAGCATAGTGCATTTAAGGATTATAATGCTTTAACGGATATAAAGCTGCCTCCAACGATTACCCTTATTCAAGCCCATGCATTTAGCGGTTGCGCTAACCTGGCCTTAACTAGCCTGCCGGACGGGATTGAAACCATTCGCTCAAGCGCATTTTTCAATGCCAAAAAGATAACCTTAACCAGCCTGCCGAGTGGATTGACACAGTTGGATCTCGCTGTATTTTACGGCTGCTCTGGAGTAAATCTCACCAGCTTGCCGAGTGGTCTTGAACATATTGCAGGTTCGGCACTATCTGGTACAAAATCGTCCTTTACAACCTTACCAGGCACTGTTACAACTCTTGTCACTCAAGCATTAGGAGGCACTGCGATGGCATCCATGACTATCCCGGCCTCGGTTACCAGTATTGGCTCTCAACTCTTCAACAATAACGATGTTATAACGGAAGTAACATTGGAAGGAGACTATAGCGAATTAACAGATACATTTAAGACTGACAGTGCCAATGGAAAACTTGCAACGGTGAACATAACAAACGATACAACTCCGGCCACTCTGGTCGGCGATGTTTTCCCCTCAACGGTAACATCCATTAAAGTTCCGAGCAGTGCGGTTGACACCTATAAGACTGCGACTGGATGGACTGGATATGCGGGTATTATCAGCGCGTATTCTCCGTAACAGGAATATTTTAAGTCTGTGTGTTGTTCAGGCTGGAGGTTTCAGGTTCGGGGGATGGTTTTTCCTTTTGCGGTTTGGAACCACCTGTCTGCGCCGAGGCTTCGGCAGGCAGGCGAAAAGCACCTGTCTGCCGAACAGGCAGGCAAAAAACACGAAATAGTTCAAGGAACAATCTTTTTTAAGAAGACCACATCCAATCCCCCGTCCCCAATTCCCCATTCATCCCTCATCATTCATCCCTCATCATTCCCAATTCATCCCTCATCATTCCCAATTCTCAATTCCCAAATCCCCCCTCCCCACTTGACCACAGGACGCATATAATTTAAATTCATTATTATGGATTCCCTCCCCCTGCCGAAAGAACTGCTAACCGCGGCGCGGATATTTTCCAAAGCCGGGTATCAATGCTGGCTGGTG
>MUIB01000177.1 GCA_002084135.1 Spirochaeta sp. LUC14_002_19_P3
CTCCTCCTTCCCCATCCTCAACAATGTGACCTTCTCTGCCAATACAGCCGGCGACGATGGCGGCGGCGGGATGTTTAACTCAGACTCCTCCTCCCCCATCCTTAATAATGTAACCCTGTCTGGCAATTCAGCCACCGACAAAGGCGGTGGAATATACCTCGATAACGGCACTCTAACCCTTGTTAATAGCATAGTTTGGGGTAATACTGGTGCTGGTAATATTTATGTGAAAAATAACACCGCTAATGGTGAAACCATCAATCTATACAACAGCGTATTAGAAGGCGGCACCACAGCAAGCACTACTGCTACAGGTATTAAATTAGAGGATGCCGACAATGCCTATACCTTGAATACAGTAGGTGTGGTTACTACAAATCCTAACCTTGTAGCATTGGCTGATAATGGCGGCTCTGTGCAAACGATGGCTATCTCTGCGGGTAGCTCGGCAGTGGATATCGGCGTGTATATTCGCCAAAAAGGAACAACTTTCTACTACAGCAGCGATGCCAGCACTTGGTACAGCAACCTGGCTTTAAGCACAGCGGCAACCCTGCCTGCGGATGCGACTAACCCCATAGCTACCGATGCCCGCGGCACCGCTAGAAGCACCAGGCCAGACGCTGGCGCATTTGAAATCAAGTAAGAGGTACAGTAGGAAGTCCAAAGGAATACAAGACAACCACAACATTATGAAGAGAATGTGCGGCAATCAGGGCGGCAATACAGCGCCGGTTCAAAAAGTATAGAGAATAAACTATACCGGTTATAGCGGCAAAAACAACCGCCTGCCATCCCTGCCAAATATGCATGCAGGCAAATCCCGCCGTGGAAAATCCCACCGCTGTATATGGAACACAGTCCGTAAGTTTTGTCAGAAGCCATGAACGGAAATAAAGCTCCTCGGCCAGAGCAGACAGCACGGCCAGAATCAAAACCGGAATCAGCGGCAAACTCAATGGAATCCCGGTGTCTGCCCGGCGCGGCAGAACAAGCCCCATTGAAAGAGTAAACAATGTAAGCACCAGTATCGCAAGAATATCAAAGATGCCAGCACTACGCCACCCAAACTTCAGCCTCAAAGAAGGCTCTTCCGGCAGTGTCAGCCGAAAAAGCAGTCCGGCTATAGGTAGCATAAGAAATATTTTTATATACAGTTCCTGGATATGAAATATCCCGGACAGCCTCCCGGATAATACATTCATCAGTACTGGAACAAGCAGTACCAGAAATCCGGAAGAAATAATTTTGGCCATATCAGACATACTTTCAGCTTTCCGCGCTTGACTTAACAGTCAATAAATTATATAATATGTAACTAATCATTTTAAGGGGCACCTCTCCAGGGAGAAGCTGATTCCAAAGAAGGGCTTCCGGCACTGGAATGGGTTGCAATGTCCGATTTTACCCCGGCACTGCAAAGTCAAATTGAAAAAATTATAAAAAAAATTCAGGGAAATTGAATTTTCAAGGCCTTTGCGCTCGTCTTATAATATATGAGACAGAAAAAATGGCCATTGATACCGCCCATAGCTCTTGGGGGCACTGTATATCTGCTGCTGGATGCGTTCAGTTCCAGGTCTGCGTATTTGTACTTGATAACCGCGACAGCATTGCTGATACCGCTTATACTTCTTTTCAGTTATAACTGGAAAACAGTCTATCTTAAGCCCCAACTTCGCCGCTTGCGGGATGCTGCTGAAATATTGCTTCTTGTTCTGATGGGTCTTCTGATATTTTGGGGTTCTCAAGCTGTGGTTAAAATTCAAAATATCAGTGCTTCAACCGGAATCCGCATGGAAAGTGTCAGGGAAGCGCGGTTTGTTTTACTTGAGGATCCTTCTCCCGTTCGGGGAAATTTGTGGGTAGCGGATGCCCGGCTGCTTGAAACAGCAGGTATGAATATCCAGGCCGGGGCTAAAGGCCGTGTTACTGTATTCGGGCAGTTCCTGGAGGCAGAATCAGGGGCCGGTCGGGTTATTCAAACATCGGGGGAATTTGCTCTCGCGGAGGATAATTCTCTGCGCTGGTTCTGCACTACCATTCAGCCGGAAAACTGGCTGCTGCGCCCTCTGGCCTGGAGGTATCATGTTTTGTATGTAATGAGCACCCGCTTAGAAGCGGCCTCCCGTGATACGTTTACTTTTCTTTCTGCGCTTATTCTGGGCAGACGCATTGATTCGGGCTCCCGTTTGATAAGGAATTTCAAGGATGCCGGCTGCATTCACCTCCTTGCCCTGTCCGGTTTTCATGTAGGGCTTATAGCCATCGCCATCCGCTGGCTGACAAAAGGTATACTGGGTATCCGGGCGGCATCTATTCTATCACTTATTGCTATATTAACCTATTTACTTCTGATTGGTATCCGGCCTTCGCTGGTGCGGGCTGTTATTATGTACGGACTGTGGAACAGGGATCGCAATCGAGGTTTTAAGGCGGCCCCATTTCAATATCTCTGCCTTGCCTTTATTATCCAATCGGTTTTATTTCCCCGCAGTGTGTACACGCTGTCCTTTCTGCTCAGCTACACGGCACTGGCAGGAATACTGACAGGCGGACTCCGTTTGTCGGTTTTGCTCAGCCGCTGTATTCCCAAACAGCTGGCCAGCATAATCGGCATCGGATTCGCGGCTCAGGGTGCTTCTATGCCCATTGTTGGAACAGTGTTTGGGGTATGGCGTCCGGCGGCAATACTTTCTGCGGCATTCCTTACTCCACTTACAGCGCTGTCTATGGCAGGGGGAACGCTGCTCATGCTTATGCCTCAAAAAGGAATTTTCTCCTATATTGCAGTCTTTATGAATAACCTTACCGAGTGGATGGCCGTAATTGCCGGGCTGTTTTCACAAATTCCGGCGTTGCAGCCGGGTGCTATTCTTCCCTGGCTGCTCTTGGCATCCGCTGTTATACTGCCGTACACTTACCGTAGCCATGCCAATGCTACTGAACCACAACTCCCCTGCCTCAATCCGTGCCTTCCTGGAAGCGCGAGGGATAGCACCGCGCAAACGCTGGGGGCAGAACTTTCTCATTAATCAGGGAGCACGTGAGAAAATTGTCCGGCTGCTTGAAATTGAACCTGGACACAATGTATGGGAAATTGGCCCGGGCCTGGGTGCCATGAGCGAACTCATGCTTTATCCCGGTGTTAAACTAACCTTATTTGAGCTGGATCCGGCTTACTGCGAATGGCTTCGGGAATCTCTGGGTTCGCGCCTGGCAAAACTTGTGGAGGGCGATGTTATGCGTACCTGGAAAGAAGAATGGCGAATAAACATACCAGACCGGGTGCTGGGGAATTTACCCTATAATGCGGCTTCCGCCATTATCGCGGCGTTTATGGAAAATCAGTCTCTGGCACAGCGCTGTATTTTTACCGTACAGGATGAAATGGGGCAGCGGATGCTTGCCGCTCCCGCTTCATCAGCCTATTCCTCGTTCTCAATTCTCTGTCAAACTCATGGCCGGGTAATAGACGGCGGGCGCTTATTGCCGGGATCGTTCTATCCGGCGCCCCGGGTGCAATCGCGCATTATAATCCTTGAACCGGCTGAGCCCTTTGGCAGGATACACGGTTTGGAAATATTTCGGCGGCTTATCCGGGTTATGTTTACTTCAAGACGTAAAACTCTGGCCAACAATCTGAAATTTGCCGGGAACGTTAAGGGATTGCCCTCTGCTGATAACATTATACCTGCTTTTGAAAAATCGGGCATAAATCTCAGCCGCCGCCCGGAAACTGTTACGCCGGGGGAGTGGGTAGATGTTGCGAATAATATTTTTTATCAGGGGATGCGTTAGGGATTGAAGGGGCGCGTAAGCGGCCTGCCTTTGCGCGGTGAAACCTCCGGTTTTGCCGTGCAGAGGCAGGCGGAACCCCCGCAAAGCCCGGCGGGTCTGTGTAGAAATGGCCTTTGACACGTATTACTTGCCAGCCGTAATTGGCAGGTAAACCCAATTTCCATTTCTACACAGACCCGAAACGCCCAAGAAAATCGGCAAATCCGTATTTCTGGAGCAGTCCTGTTCGCCTCTGCATGAAAACAGCCGAATTTTCAAATGTGTCATTGCTTCCATTCTTTATTTATGATAGTTTTTCTGTGTTATGTCATTTTTTATACTTACGGTTGCGCCGCTTTGGTATCTGCTGATTGTTTCGCTGTACAAACCTCCTTCCAGCGGCTGGAAGGGCATATTCCTGCCCTGGTTCGGCGGACTGTTTGCCGGTATGGTAGTGTTGCTGATTACTCTCGGCCTGCTTACAAGAAATCCTTTTGGGATGAACTTTGCACAACTGTATTCATGGGCATGGATTAGAGGGGTTGGCTGGCCGATGATACCCGGCACGCTGGGTATTGTGCTTATTCTGCGTTCCAATTCAGCTTCACATTCACGCATACGAACAGCGGCCGGCTGGTTCAGTGGTATGGCGACTGTGTATTTAATATGGACGGCTTTAACGGCTGAACGGGGATTTGAGCTATATTATTTCTTTCTGCTTCCGTTGATATGGCTGGCTGTTATCGGCTATTCCTCGGTTTTGGTGCATTTATGCTTGAAATTATTCAGTTCAGAACGATATGTCGCACTTGCCGCGGCTTTGCTTATGCCTTCTGTTTTAACCCTTGTCCCGGTGCTGTATTTCGGCGGAGGCAGGATTGTCGCCTGGATAGTAGGTTTATTGCTGGCTTTATGCGCTGTAGTTCCTGTGTTTTTGAATTCCCGCGGCAGGCTCAATTAGCATGAAATGGTATTTCCTGTTCATAATGAGTTTTTTTCTTGTCGGTTGTAGTGAAACTGTGCTTATAGTTGGAGATAACTATGTCGATATTATTGATAATTGGGGCTTAGACAGTGGCTTATTCCGTTTTCGTGCCCGCTTAAGGGGTAAAAAAATTATTCACGGCACTGCGGATGGGGAGTTTTCGCTTACCGATATGATTGCCGAATTGGCATTTGTTCCTGATATTGTTATATTATCACCGTGGAATGCTCACGAGGCGAAACGACCGGTATTGCGGTCAAGTCGCATAATTATTGCGGGGGGGGAGCCTCCGGCGGGTTCCGGTGAAAATGTTATTGGGACTGTAATGGACAAAATGCAGGCGCTGGCCGATATCGGCAGGTTGGCCGCTAGTATGGCCCTTGAACAGGAAAAACCGGCTCTTGTTCTTTATTCAGATAATATTTCTGAATTATTCGATGCCTACAATGACGCTGTGCAGGAAGAATTTGCCATTATAGAAGTTAAATCTTCCGGGAGAATGGATGAGACTTTGCCGAATGAGTTCGCAGGGAAAGCCGCTGACGCTTCTGTTTTGATTTTTTTGGCAGGGCCCCTGAATATTGAGGCTTTTAAGGCTACGCAGGATATGCAGCAGCCTGTAATTACTGAGTTTGCACTGGCTGGCGGATACTGGAACAGCCGAATAATTGCCAGCATAGAGAGTGATAGCGGAAGAATGAGAGAGGTTCTTGTGTCCGCAATGAATAAAAAGGTTCAACAATCAAGCATTTATTATCCCGGAAAGCTGAAAATGTAAAAAAGTATTTGACATTCTTTGAGTTTTCATTCATAATATAGATAATGGTGTTTCTGTATGCGGGCAACGCTTGCCAAAAACAGTGCAACCAGGTAACATATACGAGTAATGTATAAAGGAGACGAAATGAAATCAGTTAGATGGTTATCTGTATTCTTTCTATTTGTACTTTTTGTCGGCGCTTTGGGAGCGGATGAGATTACTGTACGATTGGAATCAAGGATTATCGAAACTTGGGATGGCCCGGATTCAGGTTATTTCGCTGATACTGGGGAACCAATAACCTGGATGGCCCGCGGAAGCAAATTTTCCAGGGAAGAGTTCCCAAGAACAGCCTACGCTATGAATGAATGGCCGGTCGATTTGTTTGGCTATCAACCGAATGACCCGGAAACTCTCGGTATTTTCGGGGTTCATGGTGCATTTGACCGCCAAGGGTATAATCAGATCGAGATTATACCGGGGGTTAAGGACGGCGACGAGTTTATCGCCAAGCCTGTACCGCTTCCAGGCCAGGTGCAAACCCTGGATTTTTGGGTATGGGGATCGAATTATGATTATTATGTCGAATTTCTTTTTCAGGACTATAATGGAATTGTCCATCGATTTGCTCCGTACCGGAATGAAAATCGCAGAGCTCCCGGCAGTGTGAAATTCATCGGCTGGAAGAATATGTACATTACCATGCCGAATTATATTAAGCAGGCATCGAGTAGTCTGGGGCCTGCTTTAAGTCTGACTAAAATCATTGTAACGACCCATCCCAATGAAAGAGTTTCCGGATTTTACATTTATTTTGATCACATCAAGGTTCTGACGGATATTCAGAACTCAAGCTATGATGGTGTTGGTCTTGGTGATAAGCAAAGAATTGATGAAATCTGGTTATCGGAGGAATAAAATGAAAAAGCTTGTATTAACATTAATTTTATCGGCAACAGTGCTTTCCGGAGTTTTTGCTCAAGTAGAATCGGGCGACACTGAAGTAACTGCAAACCAAAGACTCAAGGAAATTTCCATCAATAAAATGGAAGATTCAGGACTGTGGTATGCTGTAATGCCTTCTGATAATGGTTTGATATCCCTGCGTACTTTCCCTGGTGCCCCCGATAGCAAAGAGCCGCTTGAAGATGAACAGCAGTTTGGTTTAGGGGTGGCCGATGTCAATGTTATCGGGGCAAAAGTTGACTTCTATCACAGAGGAATTATGGACTTCGCGGTTATGTCCAGTAAACCGATACCTATAGAGGGTATTACCAAGACTGTTTCTGTTTGGGTTGCTGGTCGAAACACGGAACACAGACTGGAGCTTATAATTTCAGACAGTTCTGGGACTATCACGATACTCCCTATGGGTAAACTGAACTTTTCTGGCTGGAAACAACTCACAGTAACCATACCTTCTCATATCAAACAGCAAGACTATCACTATCAGGATCGTCCAGGTGTAATGATTAAGGGTTTCAATATTAAATGTAATCTTGATGAAACTTATGGCCGCTATTACGTATATTTTGACGATATAAGGGCGGTAACGGATCTTTACACTGAAGAGAACCGCGATGTAGATGATATTCCAGATACCTGGTAGACGATTCCTTCTGTAAATTAAGGATTTGCCTGCATCGCATGATGAAAAACCTGCTTAACATCGCTTAGGCAGGTTTTCTGGTATTTGGGATCAACGGGCTGAAATTTGATTGTTTTTACGACACGGAGCGGAAAGCCTACGATCTTTAGCCATGGGATGAAAGCGGCTTTTCTTTGAGTAATGAGTATGTTGTTATTGAGGCAGGGCATTATCTCATCAAGGAGAACATATAAGACAGAAGCCATTCTGCAATGTTCGTAGGTCGGAAGAATCCCATGGATTTAGCCGCGGGAGTATGTTAATAGTAGGCTAATTATTATGGGTAATATAGCAGATGAATTAAAAAAAATCAGTGTTTTCTCGGAATTATCAGATGAAGATCTGGATGCTATTGCAAAGCTATGCAGGGTAATGAAATTTTCCAAGGGATATGTTATTGCCAAAGAAGGGTTTGATGCCAATGAACTCTTCGCGCTTCTTGAAGGCTCGGTAGAAATATGGGTTGACTACAATACTGGTAATGCTGATTTGATAGCGACAACCAAAGCACCGAATATTGTTGGAGAGATGAGTATTGTCGATGAACTACCCCGCAGTGCAACGATAGTAGCTCAAACAGATATAAAGGGTTATTCAATAGAAGCAAATAATCTGCGCCAGCTGCTTAAACTTCGGGGTGCCATTACGATGGCTTTGGTTAAAAATATATCTAATATTGTCCGCCTCAGCAATGACAGTTTTATAAATGAATTGCGCTCCCGCAACCTGGAACTCATTGAAGCAAATAATAATCTCAAGATTGCTCACAAACAGTTATTACGTCAGGAACGGCTATCCAATCTGGGTAAGTTTTCATCAATAATTATGCACGATCTCAGGAATCCGCTTACAGTTATCAAGGCTTATGCAGATATGCTGGAACTCAATCTTGAGAAGGAAATTAATCTCAATGAGTTAAAAAAATGCTGTTCATTGGTACGCCGCGAAACCATAAGACTTACCAATCTAACCAATGAATGGCTTGATTATTCCAGAGGGGAGTTCCATCTTGCCTATGCTCCAATGAAAACGGCTGATTTATTTGAAAGCCTTAAAACAAGTATGGCCGCAATACTCAAAACCAAAGAGATTAATATTCTATGGAATAATCAATTCAGTGGCGTAATACTTCTGGATACAGAGCGCATACTCAGAATGCTTATCAATCTTGTTGATAATGCTGTTCATGCCTGTTCTAAACTGGGTGAAATCATTATATCCGCTCAACAGGAAGAGGGCTTTCTCTTATTAACTGTAAAAGACAACGGCATTGGAATGGATAATGAAACAATAAATCATGTGTTTGATCCTTTATATACGCATGATTCACACGGCGGAACTGGTTTAGGCATGCATATAGTGAAAACGATTGTCGAAGCCCATCAGGGTACTGTCGATATTCAGAGCAGTACAAACGAAGGAACGGAAGTAATAATTTCCCTGCCATTGCAGCTGTAATAAATATTCTTCCAGCATGAAGTTTTTTGTATAATGACTCAAGGGCACCTCAAAAAACCCATTGAGTTCTTGACGCGAACTTTTCCACCGCTCTTAAGTTGTCAAAATGCTCACGTAGCTTAGGCTGGCTTAAGCTTTTGCCGCCCGAGGTAAAAATTTCTTCGTCAATTTCCTAAAGCTGTTTTTT
>MUIB01000016.1 GCA_002084135.1 Spirochaeta sp. LUC14_002_19_P3
GAGGAAGAAATTAAACAAATATAGGGGAGCAGGCGGAGCCTGCTCCAGTGGCCTGCCTGTGCGTTGCATGGAGACAGGCACTTGTTTTGCTCTTAGGGTATGGCATTTTAAACTAAAGGAACATAATCAACTTATGGGTACCTCTAAAAAAGCGCTTTAGGAAATTGACGAAAAAATTTTTTGTCGAGTGGCAAAAGCTTAAGCCAGCTTAAGCTACGTGCGCATTTTGAGAACTTAAGAGCGGCGGAAAAGTTCGAGTCAAGAACTCAATGGTTTTTTTAGAGGTGCCCTAAAGAAACCACAGCGTATAATGGCACTGATAATGGTGATGACGTTATCCTTGATGATCTATTCTTTAGCGGAAAAGAGAGTGCGGGAAGCACTGGCCACTCACAAAGTATCGATATGGGACCAGAAAAACAAACCAACTCGATACCCAACCATTCGATGGGTATTCATGATATTTGAGGATGTCCTTCTATCATGGGAGCTAACTGGTTGAGGCCATGAATATCCGGGAAGAACATATCAGAGTGCTAAATTGTTTAGGGCTCATATATAAGAAAATGTACTTTTTGTGAATTTAGCTCATGAATGTGGGAACATAAATTCTCTCTCAGCGAATCCTAATTTTTCTTATATTTTATTTTCACAAAGTAGTAAAGCTGACAAGATGCGCTTATGCAGGGAAGTGAGCTATTAGAAATACTTGCTGCCAACTTACGCAGCATGCGCCGGGAAGCAGGTTATTCCCAGGTAGAACTGGCCGCACGTGTCGGCATAAGTACAGGCTATATGTGCGATATTGAAAATGGCCGGAAATGGCCAAGCGCGGATACACTGGTGGCTTTATCAACGGCTCTGAAACTCGATCCTTACCAGCTTATACTGCCGTCCGTGGATTCACCCTATCTTGATAGGCACAGAGCAATTACCAGTTTTAGTCAGCATATAAAATCCGCCATTGAAAACAGTGTCGATGAAGCCTACGAAAGTTTTATGAAGCCTTATGGCCCGCTAAGGAAAGACTGAAACCGGGGTTGTTTCAGGGTTCTCCCCAAACTGCATACAACGAAAATTCTGCGAAGCAAGTTACAAGTTTTGTATTTTTGCTAACCCCTGGCGCCGCGAGGGTTATTCTTTTGGTAGCCCGGTAGCATCTGGTCCGGTTTGCAAAAAGCACCGGGAGAGGGCTGTGGATGGCCCTCCAGTTCAAAGGGTAGTCATTGTTCCATATTTTCTTTATACTGTATCTATGCTGGAGAAACCCCTGCACAGCCTGTTAGAATCTCTGAACCCTGTATCGGTAAGCAATAATTCCAATCCTGTCATTGCATCCATCGCTTACGACTCCCGGGACCTTGCCGCTCAGGGAATGTTTTTCGCGCTTGCAGGCATTCATGCCAACGGCCATGATTATATTGATAGGGCCGTGGAGGCAGGTGCCGCCGCTGTCGTTTACTCACAGCCGCTCCAGCAGCAGCGGAAGGATGTTTGCTTCATTCAGGTTAAGGATACCAGAGCGGCCTTATCGGCGGCATCGGCGAATTTCTGGGATTTCCCATCCAGGAAAATTACCACAGTAGGCGTTACCGGTACGGATGGCAAGAGTACAACGGTTGCTTTAATCCGTCAGCTCTTGGAATATTCAGGGGCTGCCGCCGGAAGTCTTTCAACTGTAGAATTTTCCATTGGCGGAAAAATCGGCCCGAACCATTTTCGTCAATCAACGCCTGAGGCCCCCCATATTCACGAAATGCTGCACTCCATGGTGGAAGCCCAGCAGCAATATGCCGTTCTGGAAGCCACCAGCCACGGCCTTTCACCCCGCACAAGCCGTCTGGCCGATGTGCATTTTAGTGTGGCGGTTCTAACAAACATTACCAGTGAACACCTGGAGTTTCATGGCGACTGGGAAACCTACAGAAGAGATAAATCCCGTCTGTTCAATAACATTGCCGATTCTAAAGACCGCGATGCCTTTGGCGTTGTGAATGCTGACGATCCTCAGAGGGATTACTTTATCCGTGCGGCGGGGGAAAAGCCCGTTTTTACCTACAGTCTGTCCAGTGCGGATTCAGATTTGTATGTGTCGGCTATAAGGCCGGATGCCTCTGGTACAAAATTTATGCTTCATACGCCATGGGGAAAACAGAAAGGGAGAATCAACCTGCCCGGCGTGTTTAATCTGGAAAACCTGCTTGCCGCTATTTGTACCGTGTCTGAACTTCTGGGCTGCGATCCCCTGGATTTTATTGAGGTTTGTCCCAAATTAACCGGGATAAAAGGACGGATGCAGCCCATTGCCGGGAATATGAATTTTCATGTTATGGTAGACTATGCCCACTCGCCCGGCAGTTTTGAAAAGATTTTACCCTTTCTTAAAAAACTTGTTCCAGGCAGGCTCATTCTTGTTTTCGGATCGGCAGGTGAACGCGATGTGGAAAAGCGTCCCAAACAGGGGCGCATTGCCGATCGGTACGCCGATATAATCATTCTCAGCGATGAGGATCCCCGCGAAGAAGACGGGATGCAAATCCTGGAGGCCATAGCCGCGGGCGTGGAAGGCAAAACCCTGAATGAGACCCTTTATCTCATTCGCGATAGGCGGGAAGCGCTTCAAAAAGCATTCTCCCTGGCCCGCGAGGGGGATTTAATTGCCGCTCTGGGGAAGGGGCATGAGCAGTCTATCATTTATGCCGATGGGCCCCGGCCATGGGACGAAGCGCAGGTATGCCGGGAAATTTTAACCGAAATGGGCTTTATACTGCAAGAAATCTCTTCACAATAAACGCGATGGCCGTGCCCAGCCCCAGTCCAGCCAGAACCTGAGGGTAGCTGTGCCCCAGCAAAGTTTTAAGAGCGGCAGGCCGGGACTTTTCGTCGAAGAGATGGGAGAATTCCGCCAGCAAATCGTTAAGTATTTCCGCATGCCGTCCCGCTGCCCGGCGGATTCCGGTTGCATCGTAAACAACAATAATGCCGAAAACCAGGGATATGGCAAAAAACGGACTGGCCACACCGTAATACAGAAGACTCGAAGTGCAGAGAGCCGCCATTGCCGCCGAATGAGATGAGGGCATCCCGCCAGTCTCCGCCGCACGTTTGGGTGCCCAGCGGTGATCGATTAACCCGACAATGACTACTTTGGATATCTGGGCAATTACCATCGCCAGCAGCGGCGAAAGAATAAGGGGATTCGTTAGCATAAAAACTCCGCTGATACTATATGATATTTATTTCATGGTTTCAAGGGCACCTGAAATGTGTCTAAAGTGGGTTACCAGGAAATTCATTCATCAGCTTTTGAATGTCCGGCAAGGGAACACGAGAGGTCATATTTATACTTAAAGGAGTTATGGCAATGCGGCGTTCGTTCAACAGAACGGCACCATCGTCCTCCATGCCCCAGGCATGGCCGGCACGAGGGCCGCGGTGCACATTAACATCCCCCGCTTCCGACTCGGGATGGGCATTTGGTGTTAGTCCCCACCACCCCGGTTCACGGGACTGACGGCACATTTTCCAGGGCGTTGAGCTATTGGCATCTCCGGGAATATCTATTTTGATTATATCGACATCCGGCGGCCATTCGGAGCCAAGCAAACGGGGCACTGTTCGCCGCAGAATTGCCACCGCCGCCGACCAATCCACCTTTCCGTACTGAAAATGAAACTCGTGCGACACTTCCAAAGATACAGCCACAGCCTTAATGCCCCAAACCGCCGCTTGAATCGCCGCTCCCACAGTTCCCGATACGGTAACATCGCTACCGATATTCTCCCCATAGTTTATGCCCGAAACTACCATGTCCGGGATGCGTCCATCTGTTAAGCATTGAA
>MUIB01000047.1 GCA_002084135.1 Spirochaeta sp. LUC14_002_19_P3
ACGGAAGAAAATCGAATTCAGGATGTAATAGCGGAAGAATTTCCCAGGCTGTTTGAAAATTATTTGAAAAAGAACAGTGATAAAATATACAAAAGTATCAGATCCGCTGGTTTGTCTGAGAATAAGCCTGGCGGGGATAGTCAGCAGGACACTGTTATTGAGCTGGTAAAGCTGTCTATTGAAATTACCAACAAGCGCTTTGAAGAGTTAATACACTATATCGACAAGCGTTTCGAAGCCGTAGACAAGCGTTTTGAAGATATGAACAAGCGCATGAATTTTCAAACCTGGCTTCTTGGTCTATTGATGGTGCTGACCCCCACCCTGTATGCTTTGATGGGAAAAATTATTGGTTGAGCACCTGGTTAATATTTCATGGAGTCCCTTTGAAAGAAAGGCGTCTCCAAAGTAAGGTATCGGATTTTCTGTATCCATAAAATAGAAGGCACCTTTAGCAGCTTTTTAATGCCTTGTATAGGAGATATTTTTTCTGTTCTACAAACTGAAATCCAGGCTTTCTGAGCGGTTCTCAAACATCTGGATTTTGCTTTCCGATACGGATCGCTTTGTTTCCCGGGCGAATCTTATGGAGCGCTATGAACCTGTGCTGCGCCAATGGCGTGCCTCCTTGCAAAAACATCGCCTTGACAATGAGAAGATTCATCAAATTAGAGATGAAATTATCGCTTTTCGGCGTGCCCGGCGCGAAGAGGGCTGGGAACTCCGTCTTGGTTCTCTGGATATACAGCTCAAAGGCTTCCGAAGCGATGATGCCATGGGACTCGGGTTTCGCCGCATGATTCTGATGGCAGGAGAATCCGGTGCCGTAAGATATATCACTGGAAGCGCGAATCATATTCAGCTGAGTGAAGAGTTAAGGCAGCAAATTCAGTACAGTCCCCATGCAGAGCCAATGGATACTCATTATCTGTGGTACCGCCGTATGGAAGGGATTATTGAACTGGCAGGAGCGGATTCTCAGTCAAAAGAATCCCATGAGCATCTTAAGAATTATATTGACAGGCATAAATCAGCAATGGTGAAAGCATTATATAATATTTCATAACCATTTTCCGCTGATGTAAAAATATGTCTGCAATGATACTACTTGCCAATAATATCATATATAAGTATTATAGCTATATGAATGCGGATATTAATAAATTACTGAGATCTTCGAAAATGTTTTCCGATTTCCATCCTGCGGATATTGCTATCATGAAATCATTGAGCGAAGAATATGACTATGCTGATGGAGAGACTGTATTTCAAGCCGGGGACAGCTCTTCTCAGTTTTTTATTATACTGGAGGGGGTTATTGCGATTAGAAGTCTGGAAAATAAAACTCATCAGGTTGATATTGCCCGCTACCTGGCAGGGGATTGTGTTGGCGAACTTGATTTCTTTACAAAAGAACCTCGCAGTGCCAGCGCAGTAGCCATCGGTGCCACAAAACTTCTGGCATTTCCCCATACAAACAGCAGTCTTTCCGATATTATACAGAAGCTGCCGCAGGCAAGTGCTCATTTGATACACGGGTTTCTGGCTCATTTTTCATCCCGTATCCGAAAGGCTAACACATTTGTTAAAAGTAATTCCCTCCTTGTGAGGGAACTCAAAAAACAGGTTTATGTTGATAAATTAACCGGACTGCTGAACAGGATTAATTTTGAAGAATCGCTGAAGAGTATTCTGGACAAGAACGCCGTAGTAGGGCTTCTTATGTATAAAGTCGATAATTTCAAACGTATCAATGATGAGTACGGCCATGAAATTGGGGATAAGATGCTTCAATACATTGCCGAAAACCTGAGCAGCGCAGTGCCGGATACAGAACTTTTGTTCCGCTATGCCGGAAATGAAAATGCAGTTATTCTCCCAGAGGCTTCACGTAATACATTATGGGACTCAGGCATGCAGATTGGAAACTTTTTAAGAAAACTCGATCTGACCCCTGTTCTGGGAGAAACAAATATTGCGCTTTCAATAAGCGTTGGCCTTACGCTTTCACCGGATCATGGCAATGAAGCTAAAAATCTTATAGAGTCGGCCCATGCCTTAACCCTGGAAGGCCGCCGCCGTGGAGGAAACCTTACTTTGTTTCCGGAGGATTCAGATAAATTATGAGGCTGGAAACACTGAATAAACTGAATAAACTGAATATTTTCACTTCGCTTAGCCTGGAAGAAGTTTCCTGCATACACACCTTTATGAAACAACACAAGTTTTCCAAAGGCAGAGAATTGTTCCATGAAGGCGATCCTGGAGAAGAGATGTATATTGTCCTTGACGGGGAAGTTGCAATTTTTATCCAGATCGGAAATGGAGAGGAGACGGAAGTTGCACGGATTAAAGAAGGCAGTTTTTTTGGGGAGATGTCCATTATTGAGAAAGATGTCCGTTCGGCAACTTGCCGGACAGTCAGTGCATGCACTCTGCTCTCTCTGAATGCGCAGGGATTTCAAAAAATTATCCGCAATGAACCCCAGATCTCAATCAAAATAATGAACAGAATGCTGAATACAGCAATCAACCGTCTGCAGAATACCGGTGCCTTTCTTTCCAGTATGATAAAGTGGGGCGAGGATGCTCGTAGTCGGGCCGTCTCGGATGATTTTACCGGACTTTACAATCGGCGTTTCTTTGATGAAACTCTCAAAGAGGAAATTTCCAATGCCGTTAAGAATAAGCACCCGTTCTCACTGGTTATGGTAGATCTGGATCATTTCGGAACCCTGAACAGGGAATACGGTGAGAATGTCGGCGATGCGGTTATACTCGCTGCGGTTAAAATATTTCGGGAAATTTTTGATGAAACGGATATACTTGTTCGTTACGGCGGCGATGAATTCGCCTTCATGCTGATCGGAAAAGACGGCAAAACTGCACTCAGCCGCTGCCGAAAATTAGGCGAAGTTCTGCACAAAATCGATTTACTGAGGGGAAAAAGCGGGTCGCTGAAATATGTCAGTGCCAGCATCGGCATTGCCGTATGCCCGGAGCATGGGACAACAGTGCATCACCTTCTAGCCAATGCGGATAAAGCACTCTATGCCTCAAAAGAGGCCGGAAGAGATCGGGCTACATTATTTGGAGAATCCAAAAACTTGGCATGGAAAGTAAGTATAAAAAATACTAAAGAACGAAACATAATTATTGATAATATTATTAATACTCTTGTTGAGAGAAATTCATTTTTACTCAATGGGCACAAGAACCCTGATGAAGATTGTATTGCCTCCATGGCAGCCTTCGCACTTCTGTGCTGTAAATTTTCCAGGCAGGTATCCATCGTGATAGATTCCAGCTGCAGGGAAAAGCACGCTCATCTTTTGGATATTTGCAGGCAATATCCCATCAAAATCATTGAAAGCCCTGAACAGCTTGGTAATAATTATGATACGGTGGCTGTTTTCGATACGCCAAAACTTACAATGCTGGAATATAAAGACCACATTAAGGCCATTATGCAGAAAGAAAATGTAAAAGTACTGGAAGTCGATCATCATCTGGAAGCTGACGGAACCTATATAGGCGATGAAAATTATCGGCTGGTGGACAATGTATCCTCTTCGAGCGAGTTGGTTGGACATATTGCGATGAAACTCTCTAAAAAGAAACATTTTTTGGAACAGTATGGAATTGCAAACATATTTTGCCAGGATTTTCTTTTAGCTGTTCTTATTGGAATACTCAGCGATACCCAGCATGGGAAATTCATGAACACGGAACGGGAAAAAAGGCATCTGAAGTATTTCAGGGAACTTTTCGATAAATCAAGGAGCAGCAAAGCCATTGAACATACGGGCAGTAGGAAGGCTGCTATCAAAGCCATTGAATACGGAATGGCAATATTAACGGAACAGGAAGAGGCCTGCTATCATTACATTCTTCAGTACAAAAAATTTAACAGTAAAATTTCATGGATAGCCATGAATGAACAGGAATCCGATTCACTTGCGGAACAATTCGGGACAACGATTATTCCTGACGTTGCCAGATATGCAGCAAACATTCTTGCAGAAGAAAGCAACTATGTAAGTTTGATAGCCTACTACGATAAAAAACCAGAAGGCGAATTGATTCAGCTCAGAATGCGTCGCAGTAAAAACTATCGAGTACTGGATTTGCGAAAGATTATAGAATATTTTCAAATCAAGAACGGCGGCGGCCATGAAGGTGCTATTGGTTTTCGGCTGCCCTCTTCTTCGCTTAAGAATTTTGATGAATTTATAAACGATATTGTACTGTATACCACAAAAATAATAGAGGAAAATCTTTAAGCATTACTTCCGGATTCCCTTTTTAGGTTACAGGCAAATCAAGCGCGGGAATATCAGCCGGAGCCGCTGCCGCTGCCCGGTTCTCCTCCTGCATGGCCTGAAAAACCTCATTTCTGAACACAGCGACATTCAGGGGAGCTTTAATGCCCAGCTTTACCTGATCGCCCTTTATCTCCACCACCGACACTTCAATGTGGTCGCCGATGATAAGGCTCTCGCCCCGGCGCCGTGAGAGGATCAGCATGACACTGTCGCCGAAGCAGAGGCAATCTCATCCAGAATGTTATGCCTCACCTTTAAGGATTCATCCAGAGATATGCACTGGCGTCCCTCCCGGCTTTCCCTGTTAATTATCAGCGGCCCCTGCAGGTTTACGGTCATTTTGTCGCGGTCTTCCGGGATAGTAACAATGGTAAACATCAGCAGATTCTCATCATCGGGGCCTTGCAGACCCAATAATTCAAAGTCCATAGGATCCAGACAGGGATCGTAACCGGGACGAATCAGCATGGGATTTATCAAAACAAAAGCAATATCCTTCATATCAAGAGACTGAAGCCAGTAAAAAGGATGCTGCTCGGCATCCATCAGCAGGTATTCCTCCATCCCTTCGAAGCCGTAAAGACCAGCGGGAATCCTTATCCGCTGGCACTCATCAACTTCAACCGTCCCGTAAGCCTTGGTTTCCGCTGTCATACATTACCCTCTACTTTAAATAGTCCATGAGTGTTAATTGGAAGAGCCTGCCCGCAATCCGGTAGGACGCTTCCTGTGTGTACTCAAGCATCTTCATGTTGGTAATGGCCTCCGTCATGTCCAAATCGGCGAGCAGCGACTTCCAGTTCCCCACGGCCTCCCCTTCTTCGTCCAGGCGGGATGAGGCCATGCTTAAGCGGTTGGAAACAGCCCCTATATCGCCCAGATTCCGCAGCAGGTTATCCAAGCCCTCATCCAGGCCGCCAAGAAGCACCCCGCCAATCTTTTCCTGATTGCCCGCAAGCAGTGCATCTCTCAAAGCGATAATCTGATCGAAAATTCCGCCGCCGGATACCATCGCATCCGGATGCCAGTTCATGGGCGGACTGGTATTCCCCGCTTCCCGGAGAACTCCCAAGTCTACCAGGGCGGTGCCCTCAACAGGCTCCAGCCACACCTGATGCGGCAAGGTTGTTTCCATATTAAGCGAACCGGTAACCGGATCCAAAGATGCCTTCACTGCCGCACCCGCTTCGTTAATCTTTCGTACCAGAGTATGGATGTTGTCTCCGGTTTCCAGAATTATCTCCTTGCCGTCGAGGAAGAAGCGGTTAGTTTCCCGTACGATGAAGCCTTCCGTATCCCGGGCGCCGAAAATTTTCTGAGATTCTGCCCAGAAAACCTTGTTGCCCTGAAGGTTCAGGTCTATGCTTCGTCCATCCATAATTTCCAGCTTGCTCCGGCTTATGCCGCCGGTATATTTAACAGCAGTAATGGATTCCGGGCCGAGATTGGGAACCCTGCCCTTCTGGATTAGAAACGGCGGCATGGAGGAATCGTCTCCCGCGAACAAATAGTGCCCATCGCCCCCCTTGGCATTTATCACCGAGGTAAATTCATCAAGAAGCTGGTTGACCTCTAGCGCCATGATGCTGGTCTCTTCCTGAGTATAGGTGCCATGGGCCCCTTGCAGCGACAATTCCCGCAGCCGCTGCATCAGGGTTACGGCCTCATTTATGTAGCCCTCAGCCTGGGCCATGCGTCCGTTCGTGTATTCGATGTTCTTCTGGTAGCGGTCAAGCCGCTTGCCAAAGGAATCCAGCCTTACCGCATGGCCTGCATCTATCGGCGCATCGCGCAAATCTTCCATGGCACGTGAAGAGGATATTCCGTTCTGAAGATGATTCGTCCGGTACTCCAGACTCTCCATGCGAAAACGGTTGTCAATAAAAGGCATATTGGAACTAACGCGCATTTTTTACACTCCTAACCTGTTTATAATCGTATCAAGCATCTTGTCTATTACCGTAACAAAACGGGCCGCGGCATTGTAACCGTGCTGAAATTTAATCATTTCGGAAAATTCTTCATCCATATTCACCCCCGATATCGACTGGCGGAGAACTTCCAGCTCCTCCATAACCAGCTTCTGGCTTTCGAGAGACTGGGCTGAAATTTCCCCCTTCAGGCCAATGTCCGCCGCCGCCAGGGCGAACCAGTCGTCGAAGGTGGGCGTGAGTCCGCTGAGCACCGGCTGGTGGCGAAGCTGGGAAATGCCCAAGGCCGCGCGGTTGTCGCCGTCCGGCGGTATGCGGCCGGTATCGCTCAGGCCGGAAGCCACCCTGGCCGGGTCCCGGAGAAGATCATCATTAACCCGCAGCCACCCTGAGGGATGGGATAAGGGCGCTACGGAATAGGCGGCTCCACCCGGACGCAGGGCCAGAACGGCATCAGGCTGCTGCCAGTCGTAGGCCGCCCCCGGTCCGCTTCCCCCCAGCAGGCCTGCATAGCCGGTTAGAAACTGCCCTGAATCTTCTACATGGCGGATTACAAAGTCAGGCGTACCGATGTTGGCGGCAATGCCAGCCCGCAGTTCCAGTCGGCCTTCCCCGTTCAGGCGTGCGGTAAGCTCCGCCGGGGAAGCATTGATGCGGTCAACTATCATCTGCACCGTATCCATCGGGTAATAGGGTACATTAACCTGGCCATCCGGGCCGTCGAGAGTAATGGTACCCGCGAAGCCGGGCTGGGATTCCGCACTTAGGGCATTGATGCCGGTAAGCCGGTACACATAGGTGGAATCCAGAACGCCGTTTCCGCTGCTGTCGTAATTGCCCGATAAATTATCAACAAGGGGATACTCCCGAAAAAAATCATTGCCGGTACTCCCATTGGCCGACCAGGCCGCACGGTGAATACTGTTCACCATGTCGGCAAAGGCAATCGTCATATCGTCCAGAGACTGAATTTCACCTCGAATATCCTTGTCCCGCAGCTCAATCAGCGCCCCAAGTTTGCCCATTGTAAGATGGAATTCTTCCCCGTTGGACTGCCATACAATCGTATGCATCCCTTCATTTTGAGGATTGGGAATAGTATCAAGATAGGAGGCCTGTTTGCCTTGAATAAGATGCAAACCGCCAGTATGAATCTGAAACTCGTCTGCATCCCGATTGTCCACCGTAACCGGCAGATAGTCGGAGAGCTTGTTCACCAGCAAATCCCGTCTGTCGTAAAGATCGTTGGGATTGTCGTCCAAAGCCTCCGACTTCACAATTTCCTCGTTGAGTGCCTTAATGTCCCGCAGCAAGCCGTTTACTTCCCGCACCGAGCCCACCACGTCTTCATCCGCCATTTTCCTTACCTGCTGAAGCCGGGAATAGCGCATGTTTATGCCATCCATCAATGCTTCGCCGCGCCGTAGCACCGCCTGGCGCTCTGGCTGACCGTCTGGCCTCAGCGACAGTTCCTGCCATCCGTTCCAGAACTTGTCCAGCATGGCCCGCACCGAAGTATCGTAGGGTTCCTGGTGAATCTGATCCACCTGAAGCAGATAGGAATCCCGGGTGCGCCAGTAACCGGTAAGATTGCCCTCGCTTACAATGCGTTTTTCCAAAAGCTCATCCCTTACCCGTTCGATAGACGCACCCTGCACCCCCTGGCCAATCTGGCCCGGCACCTCTTCCCGGTTAAGCTGTGGACGGTAGAGCGGTTCAACTGTTTCCAGCTTAATCCGCTGTCGGCTGTATCCTTCCGTTGAAGCATTGGAAATATTATGCCCGATAGTGGTAAGTCCCAGCTGATGCGTATTGAGACTTCGCTTGCCTATTTCAATACCACTGAACGTACTTGACATTATGATCCTCCTTGAGAACCTTTATAAGTGCCGCGAAAGCACCACGGAGCTTTCCATTCCCGGAGATGTTCTGCCGCGGCTGTCGTAAATTTTACCCTTGAAAGCAGGAAATTGACTTTCCATTAAATCCTGGCTGAGCTTGTATTGAGCGGCAGCATAACCCGCAATATCCTGCGTACGGCTTTGAACCAGTAGCAGCCTGGCCTTAAGCCGACTCTTTGTTTCGGTGTATTTTTGCCGGAGTTCCGGTTCAAGCTCTGCGCTTAAAGCCTCCAGTTCCCTGCCTTTGCAAATACAGTCCGCCGATATTTTATACATCTGTTCCAGGTGTCCCAAATCCTTAAGCAAGCTGTCTGTTTTCTTGAATGAACATTCCAGCCCAACCCAGTCCCGGCTGTGCACTTGGGTACGCAAACTGCGTACCGCATTGATTATTTTACCGGCCAAACCGCATTCTTCTTCCATGAGCGCAATGAGTTTTTCCCATGAGTTATTTGCCGTGTCCATAAAAACTCCTGAATTTCTAAGGGTACCTCTAAAAACCAGCTTTAGGAAATTGACGAAGAAATTTTTTGTCGATACAAGGCGTCAAAAGCGGAGCGTAGCTGGGCTACGTGAGCATTTTGACAACGCAGTAGCGGCGGAAAAG
>MUIB01000046.1 GCA_002084135.1 Spirochaeta sp. LUC14_002_19_P3
TAGCTTGTGCTATTATGCTCTTGTCCCATGTTAACTCCTGTCTTTTTAATTAGTAGTATAATGAGTTTCATGGGACTTCTTTTGCCCTCTTTATCGCGGACAGTTAATGTTACAATTCACCTTATCCTGCATCCCCGCAAAAAAGGTTCGCGGCACAGGGAATATGCTGTAATGTTAGACCATGCCGTACGTAAAATTTTCCTGGCTCATAACTGGATAAAACGCGCTGAAGCCGAGCGGCAGAAATTTGAAGCGGATTTATATAAAATCGACAGGGTGCCGCAGGAGGCCCGCGACTGGCTGGATGAGTTTTGCAGGGAGCGCACGGAATCCACCGGTTCAATTGATGGATACCATATCCGCAGGAAGGCGGTTTTAGGCTGGGAAGCACTTGTTGAGGCCTGGGACCAAAAAGATTGTCTATCGGTGGAGGATCGTATAGCCGCTGCCCGCGACCTTCAGGATAATCCGGGAATGGACAAATTCGGCGATATATGGCTGTATGAAGCCCTGGCATCGGCTCCCTGTGTATGGCAGAAAGACGGGGAGCCGAATGCGCAAATACTGCTGGATTATGTCGATGCAGGGGAAGCCGAATACAAAAGAAGCCATTACAAAGTACCGGCTTACCGTCATCCCGATCCTTTGCTGCATCCGATATTCTGCGATTTTGGCCAATCCAGATGGAGTATCAGCTTCGATATCCATGAATTCAAAAAAAACGGGGAGAAAAATCCTGTAAACATTCATGCACTGACAATGGGGCTTGTGAGTAAAAAACGTATTGTAAAAACAGAGCTGAAATGGAGCAGTAAACGGCTGAATTCCAATCTTGCCCTGAGTTTGGAAAGCCCTGAAGATGCGATTGAAGTATCCCGTGCCACCCGCCTGGGCAGGGCGGCTGTGGGCGCATCGCAAGATAGGGCTGTGAACATTGCCGGGCTTTTCGAGTCGGCCGGTTGGAATGGCCGCCTTCAGGCACCGCGCAAACAGCTTGAAGCACTCGCAAAGCTCGAAGAGGACAAGAGCGCGGAGGCTTTGGCTAAAGCCTTGCGAAACAGGATAAAATGGTTCATTACCTTCTCGCCAAAACTTCAGCCGCACGGCCCATGGATGGAATATGCCGAAAGGTTTAGCGGCGAAGCCCCTTCCAGAGCAGCCGTAATAAAAGGGAAATACACCGTTATACATCAGGATAAAACCCGGCGCAGACCCTTGGCTAAGCTCCATCTCTGCCGCATGCCCGGACTGCGCGTTCTCTCTGTAGACCTGGGCCACCGCCATGCGGCGGCCTGTGCTGTGTGGGAAACACTCTCGTCTGAGTCGATGGAAAAAAAATGCAGGGAGGCAGGATGTCTGCCTCCTGCTCCGGAAGATTTATATCTGCACCTAAAGAAGAAGAATAAAACAGCTGTCTATCGCCGTATCGGAGGGAATTTTCTGCCGGACGGCAATGAGCATCCAGCACCCTGGGCCAAACTGGACAGACAGTTCATAATCGATTTACAGGGAGAAGAAGGCTGTACCAGAATGGCCCTGGCCGGGGAAATATGGCAGGTTCACTGCATGGAAAAAGTTTTTGGCCGCAGCATTCCCCTTGTGGATCGTTTGGTTCGCGCCGGATGGGGTGAAAAAAACAAGCAGCCGGAGATTCTTCAGGAGCTCAAACAAAAAGGCTGGGTTCCGTTGGAGGTTAGCAAAACAAACACAGGGTATCATTACTCTCTCTGTGTTGATAGCCTCATGACTCTGGCGGTCAATACCGTTCGCTTTGCCCTCCGCCGACATGCTTGCAGGGCACGCATAGCGTATTACATGGAAGGGGGAGCTATCCCGGAAGGGGGGCTGCCGGAAAATTCGGGAAACAAGGATTTCATTGTCGAAGCTCTTATGCTGTGGTACGAGCTCGCGACGGACAGCAGATGGAACGGTAGCTGGGAAGCGAATTTCTGGGATGAGAATTTTGATAAAAAACTTGCCGAAATTCAGGATGCGGTTAATGAGAGGGAAGGGGATAAGGCAAAAATTATCAAACAAAAAGAAAGAAAAGAGTTGCTGAAAAAGGAATTCATTCCACTCGCTGAAGGCTTGCTGGAAAACAGCAGGCGAATTTCCATTGCCTCGCAATGGCGCATGGTTTGGAATGAAGAGGATGCAATATGGCAGTCAGAATTGCGTTCCCTCAGAGACTGGATTCTGCCAAAGGGTACAAGAGGGAAAAAGCGGACTATCCGCCATGTTGGCGGGTTGTCGCTCAGCCGTTTGGCGGTTATCAAGTCGCTCTATCGGGTGCAGAAGTCATTTTACACCCGAATGAAGCCTGAAGGGGAACCGATGGACGGAACGATGGCCGTAGGCGAGGGCTTTGGGCAAAAAATTCTTGACGATCTTGAAACCATGAAGGAACAGCGGGTTAAGCAGCTTGCCTCGCGAGTGGTGGAAGCCGCGCTTGGCACCGGCAGAATAAAAAAACCGGAAAACAATAAAACTCCAAAACGTCCATTCACTGCCGTAGACGAACCCTGCCATGCCGTGGTTATTGAAAATCTTACCCATTACCGGCCTGAAAACAAGCGCACCCGCCGGGAAAACCGCCAGCTTATGACATGGTCTTCAAGCAAGGTGAAAAAATATCTCTTTGAAAGCTGTCAGCTTCATGGCCTGTATCTTTTTGAAGTTCAGGCCAGCTATACGTCCCGCCAGGATTCCCGCACCGGAGCTCCAGGCGTACGATGTTCCGAACTCTCGGTGAAAAAATTCCTCGAATCGCCCTTTCGTCAGAGAGAAATTGCCCATGCCGAAGAGAACATGGCGCAGGAAAATCCCTGTAACCGCTATTTAATTGCCCTGCATAACAAATGGAAAAACCGCGAATACGATAAAACAGCACCGCCTCTGCGCATACCTCATTGGGGCGGAGAAATATTTGTATCGGCACTAACGGGAAACACTCTTCAAGCGGATCTTAACGCTGCGGCCAATATCGGTCTTCAAGCTCTCCTGGATCCCGACTGGCCGGGCCGGTGGTGGTATGTGCCGGCAGTTAAGGGCTGCGACGGACGGCGTATTCCGCATTCCAAATGCAGCGGTGCCGCTTGTCTTGATAATTGGAGAGTGGGGCTGAAAAATAACCTGTACACCGGAGTACGGACACCCCTTCCCGGAAAAAATAAGGGAAGCACTTCTGGCGAAGATGTTCATAAAAGCAATGCCGTAGAGAAATCAACAATAAATCTCTGGCGGGATATTTCGGTTCTTCCCCTTACGGAAGGACAATGGTGAAACTATGAAGACTATAAGGCCTTTGTTATGAATAGAGTTATCCAGCATCTCTCCCGGAGGGAGGGCATTGAAGCCAACTAATTGTTCCTGGGATTTTTAATGATCCTGATTGGAGGCTTAATGCCCGCATCTTGTGCTGTGAAATGCCTGTCAGTTGTCTGTGGCTCAAGGAATGCCATTGCACCAGTTCAAAAGCGATTTGCCCTATTGTATGGTCATGTCAATTTCACCAAGGTTGGCCAGGAGGTTTATGGCCTCATCTTTCTGTTTTACCTTTGTTTTCTTCACGGCCTTGCGGATAACGTTTGCCCACTGCTTATCGGGCAGGTCTTCCTTCATTTCTTCCAGCAACACCAAGATATCTTCGCTCATTTCGATATTATATATTTTTTCATCATCGTAAAAGAATGCTTCATCAAAAAGATTGATATAGTCGCCGGGGGTACGGGAATCCCGCTGAGTTTTTCGTTCCAGCACCTGTTCCCGCTTTCTGGCTTTTTTAATTTCACGATCCCTTCGTGCCAAGTCTGTGCTTTTCATATCAAGTTCTCCCAAAGTTTAGGCCGAAGCCCATCTTCAAGGCATGGGTAAAGGTGTTTTTCGCCCTGAAGCAAGTTGTAATTTACAAAAGGGCACCTCTAAAAAACCCATTTAGTTCTTGACTCGATCTTTTCCGCCGCTACTGCGTTGTCAAAATGCTCACGTAGCCCGGCTACGCTCCGCTTTTGCCGCCCGACAAAAAATTTCTTCGTCAATTTCCTAAAGCGGTTTTTTAGAGGTACCCAAAAATAATAAGGGGGCAATTTCATATTTTATGAAATTGCTTAATCCTTCCCTGTAAACCGCATAATCAGCCTTTCAAAGGATTGTTTTATAATACTGCTCCATGGGGAAAATGGCAAGCAAACTTTCAGTATTGTCAGAATTGAGGTATGGGGCACCTCTAAAAAACCCATTTAGTTCTTGACTCGAACTTTTCCTCTGCTACTGCACTTTGCCCTTCCAGCGTTCCACGATGCGGTATTTTATGCTCAGCATGGAGGGCACAACGATGAGGGTGGAAAGGGTGGCAAACGTGAGCCCGTAGAGCATGGTCCAGGCGAAGGCTTTCCAAAATTCGGCAGATTCGCTGCCTACAACGAATTGAAAGGAACGGATATCGAAGCTAACTCCGAGGGCCATGGGGATAAGGGCCAGGATGGTTGTAAGAGCGGTAAGGATAACGGGGCGCAGGCGGGTTTTTCCGGCCAGGACAATAGCTTCGTGCCAGGGGATGTTGTTGTGGATGAGTTTATGGGTGTAGTCCACCAGGACAATGCAGTTGTTCACGGCTACGCCAGCGAGGGCTATGGAGCCGATGCCGGACATTATAACGACAAAATTCTGCTTGACAAACAGGCCGCCGAGAGCGAAACCCCACATAACTCCGCCGATGCTCAAAAATACACCGTAGATAATGATAATGGGATCGATGAGGGAGTTGAACTGGGCGATAAGGACAATGCCTATCAGGAAGACGGCAATGATAAAGGCCTGGATTAAGAAGGTGGTGGATTCGGCGCGGATGTCGCTACCGGCACCGGAGCCGATGGTGTAGCCGGGGGGAAGTGTTGTTTTCAAGGTGTTCACTTTGGCGGAAACTTCGGCGTTTACCCGGCTTCTGTTTTCATTGCCGGGGGTAAAGTTGGCGTTTACGGCTACGGCGCGGTGGAGGCCGCGGCGCTTGATAATATTCAGGCTGGACTGGGGAACTATTTCGGCTATGGCACTTAGAGGGATGCTTCTTCGGTTGGGGGTGATAATATTGATGCCGCGTAGCATTTGCAGGGAGTCTCGGGCATCGTCGCGGTAGCGCAGGTTTATGTCGTATTCTTCATCGCGGTAGCGGAAGGTGTTTATTTTGGAGCCAGTAATGGCGGTGCGGATTGTGGCGGCGGCCTGGGCGGTATTGAGGCCGTAGTAGGCGGCTTTTTGGCGGTCTATGTTTACGGCTATTTCCGGGAGGTTGGCGTTGTAGTCGTTATCAATGAGTTTGAATTCTTTTTGGTAGGGGTTAAGAATTTCCACGATGTCGTTGGCAATGGCTCCCAGTATGCGGTAGTCGCTGCCGCGGATTTCGTAGGAAATGTCGTCTCCGGAGGGGGGGCCGGTGGCACTTTGCCTTATGGTAACGATGGCACCGGTTATAAGCGGGTTTATGGTGTTCCGCAGGCTTTGGATGGTTTCGGTGCTGGGAATGTCTCTATCGGCGTAGGGCAGGAAGTTGATTAAAACTTCACCGCGGCTGCTTTCGGTGTCGCCGCTGGACTGGCCGGAGGTGGCTTCAAAGCTGTCGATGGACATAGGTATGCCGGGAACGGCTTTTTCTACCTGACGGATATACCGATCGGTGTGTTCGATGGGGGTTCCCTGAGGTGCCTCAAGGCTTATGCGCACCCTGTCGGGGTCGGAATCGGGGAAGAAGATAACTTCCGCCTTGAAAACACCATAGGCCACAAAACCCCCGGTGACAAGAAGGGTCATCAAAACAACCGTTAATATTCCATGGGCGGTGGTGCGTTCAATCAGGCGGGTGTACCAGTTCTGTATGCTGGTAAACACTTTGCCGCCGCTTTCCATGTCGTGTTTGGCTTTAAGGAAGCTGGCGCAGTAGGTGGGGTTAATGGCCAGGGCCACGAAAAGGGAGGATGCAAGCACAACAATAACGGTTTTGGGCAGGTAGCTCATAAATTCGCCCAGAATGCCGGGCATGAAGATGATGGGAAAGAAGGCCAGGAGGGTGGTTATGGTGCTGGCAATAATGGGCGCAGCCACTTCACCGGTGCCGTCTATGGCGGCCTGAACACGGCTTTTGCCCATGCTCTGGTGGCGGTATATATTCTCCACGATGACGATGCCGTTATCAACAAGCATGCCCAATGCGATAATAAGGCTGAAGAGGACTATCATGTTGAGGGTTATGCCCAAAAGCTGAAGGATGAAAAAGGACATGAGCATGGAGAGGGGAATGGCCATGGAAACGAACAGGCTGTTGCGGAAGCCAAGAAAGAAGATGGTTACGGCGAGTACGAGCACGAAGCCGGAGAACATGTTGTTTTCCAGGTCGGCTATCATTTCGCGGATAAAGATGCTTTCATCGTAGGTTATGTTTACGATTGTTCCTTTGGGGAGGGCGGGGGTGAGTTCTTCTATTCTGGCGTGGGCGGCTTCGGCCAGTTTCAAAATATTTTCGCCAATGCGTTTTTTAATGTTCAGGGTTATGGCTGGTTCGCCGTTCAGGCGGGAAATGGTTTGGCGTTTGGCATCCTGAAAGCTCACACGGGCAATTTTCCCTAAGGGCACGCTTGCTCCGGTGCCTTTAACCATAATGTCGTTAAAGCGGTAGGGTTCGGTAATTTCGCCGGTTATGGCTATGGTATAGTTTTTTTCCTGATTGTTCAGGATGCCGCCGGGTATGGTAACATGTTCCTGGTTCACAGCGTTCTTTACGTCGTCGACGGAGAGGCTGTAAAGCGACATTTGGTAGGGATCCAGTTCAATAGCCAGTTCCTTTTCCGCATTGCCGGTTATGGTAACCTCCTGCACGCCAATGAGCTGATTCAAGTCGTCGCGCAGTTCTTCCGCGGCGGTGGTTATGGCCTCCACGCCGTCCGGATGAGAGAGCACCACGGAGAAGATAGGCCAGTCGGAAACATTTACCTCTCTTACATTGGGTTCCCCCGCATCGGCGGGCAGTTCCGCCGCAGCAATGTCCACCCTGTCCTTGGTGCGGCGCAGGGCCTCTTCCGTTTCCACATCGGCGGAAAATTCCGCGGTTATTACCGATATGTTCTGACGGCTTTCGCTGGTAAGTTCATTCAGGCCGTTCATGCCTTCCAGTTCGGATTCAATCGGATCGGTAATTAACGATTCTATGTCGCCAGCGGACACACCGGTATAGGTGGTGGTAACAATGATATACGGTATCTTCACATCTGGTTGAGTTTCACGGGGCAGCCGAATATAGGCAATAACGCCGAGAATAACAATCATTACCGAAAGGGAGAACACCGCCATGTGTTTGTTGATAAAAAGTTTAATCATAGTGCTTACTGCCGAACCTCCACCAGCTCGCCATCCGTAAGACGGTTCAGGCCCTCGGTAACCACCACATCGTCCGTAAACAAACCCTCTTCGATAAGCGTCCGGGTATTGCTGGAGGCCCCGGTTCTTACCTGCACCTCATGGGCTATCCCATCGCGTACCACAAAAACATAGTGGCCGCCGGTACGGATAAGCACCGCCCGCGAAGGGATGGAAATGGAATCCGGGAAGCGCCGGAGAACCAGGCGCACCCGCGCCGTCTGGCCGGAAAGAATCTCCATATCAGGATTCTCCACCAGCACCGTAACCTGATAACTCAAGCTGTTCTCGGAACGTCCCCGGGCGAAGCTGGTGGGAACACCCGCAAACAGCCGCCCCGGATAGGAGGAAAACACCACCTCCGCCTCATTCAGCTCCCGGACACCGGCTATATCCGCCTCCGGGACATCCACCGTTAAGCGTATGCGGCTCAAGTCGGCAATCTCAAAAGTAGGGTCTCCAGATTCAATGTTGTCATAAAGATCGATATAACGGATAAGCACAACACCGCTAATAGGAGTAATGGCAAAAGCCGAATCCCGCTCGCTCTTGGCCTTTAGCAAATTGGATTGAGACTGTAGCCAGTCTAAGTGTGCCTCATCCACCTTGAGCTGGAAGGAACTGCCCTCCGCGAGAAAACGCTGCTCCCGCTCATAGGTTTCCCGCGCCAGCCTTTCACTCAGCACCGCCGCCTGATACGTCTTGTCCGCCTTTTGTGAATCAATCTCCGCCAGAGACTGCCCAGCCGACACCCTACCGCCCTCTTTGGCAAACACACTCTCCACCCGGCCATCCACATCCGCCTTTAGCTTCACCTCCGCAATGCCCCGCGCCTCGCCTAAATACTCCCCGTACACCACAAAAGTTTCCGTCCGCACGGTTTCCACGCTCACCGCCTTGCGGAGTGCCTCCCCATTCTCCGCTACCGTACCCTTCTCCCCGCCTCTGGAACGGGAGCATCCGCCCAACGCCACTATAGCCACAAGCCATAAAACGAGCCTGAATTTCATTGCAGTCAATCCTCTCATAACACTGTAGACCATGCAATCATAAAATTCAGAAATAGGGAATAGCTATGATCAAGGTGTAATGGATCATCGCTTACCGGAACCGCCTCCATCATCAAGTCCGGCAGATGCGCTATTTTTCCATAAAAAAAGGGGGCAGTCGCCCCCTCGCTCCAGCCCGAATACCCGCCTAAAAAGCAGGCACAGGCTTATACAATTCACAAACGAACACCCCGCCCAAACCAGCGGGCACCGCTCGGCTAAAACCGCATTCTGCGGTTTTACGGGCTCTGCTAACCGCGCCGCCCGCCGCCTCCCTTTCGGTCTTCCGCTACCCCCGGCAGGTTGTGAAG
>MUIB01000164.1 GCA_002084135.1 Spirochaeta sp. LUC14_002_19_P3
TTGTATTGAACCACAGGTAAGCCATGGAACTTCCCTCTGCCTTTGGCGGGGGGAAGTTTTTTGGGCTGCCACTCCACATTCTTTCGTTGCTTCTATGTATTTTTATCCACCTGCCTGCGCCGACCTGCCTGCCGCAGGCAGGGGCTTCGGCGGGCAGGCGAATGGATACGAATGGGGAGGGTAACCGCGAAAGGCACGAAATGCTTCAAGTGACAATCTTTTTTAAGAAGACCACATCCAATCCCCGTCCCCAATTCTCAATTCTCAATTCTCAATTCTCAATTCTCAATTCTCAATTCCCCCCATCTCTTGGCATTCCCTGAAATATCCTGTAACATCAAACAGTCTGAAAAAAGATAACAGGAGCAGTAAATGGGATTAGTCTACGTGGAATTTTGAGCTGTCCTTGAATAATTGCCTAAGCAATTGGAGCCATTAAAGTAAAAAGGATACCGCAATGAAAATATTACTATCGAGCATAATTATTGTGTTTTTTTGGGGACTCACCTCCTGCGGCGGCCGCACATCGAAACAGGCCGCGGCTTTATCGGAGCAAGCCCCTCCGGCAGGGAGCATCGCTGAGCGGGAAATTCCCCCCAACCCGGCGGAAAAAGTGAACGCGGAGGGAATAATTCTTACCCATGCCATCTCGCTGCGCAGCGAAGCCCGCTATCCCGCCGATTTTACCCATTTCGATTATGTAAACCCCCAGGCCCCCAAAGGCGGCACCCTTACCATGGCGGCCATCGGCACCTTCGACAGCTTTCACCGCTACGCCCAGCGGGGCGACATGTCCCCCTATTCCGAATCCTTTTACGACAGCCTGCTCATCTCATCGGAAGATGAAATTGAAGTCTACTACGGGCTCATCGCCGAAAAAATGGAATACAGCCCCGCCTATAACTGGATTATCTACCATATTCGCCCCGAAGCGCGGCATCAGGATGGAGCACCAATTCGTGCCGAGGACATTGTATTTAGCTTTTATAAATTTATGGAAGAAGGCGTACCCCAGTTCCGCCAGTACTACAGCAACGTAAAGAAGGTGGAAGCCTTAGACGACTCGCGGGTAAAATTCACACTTGGCGAGGGTAGCAAGGAACTGCTTATCTCTCTGGGCAGCATCCCCGTCCTGCCTCCCCAGTACTGGCGCTCCCGGAATTTCAGCGAACCCAGCACCGAAATACCCTTGGGCAGCGGCGCCTACACCGTAAGCGATTATTCCATGGGACAGTACATTGTGTATGAACGCCTCAAAGATTACTGGGGACGCAATCTGCCAGTGAACCGGGGGCAGCACAACTTCGATTACATCCGCTACGACATGTACCGGGACGAAACCGTGCAGTTAGAGGCATTCAAGGCCGGGGAAGTGGATTTTCGCCAGGAAAACATCGCCAAGCAGTGGGCCACCCAGTACACCGGACCGAACTTCGATGCCGGGTACATCCTTAAGGCAAGCATCCCCGACAACACCCCCCCCGGGCTTCAGGCCCTCGTCTTCAATACCAAAAGAACCGTATTTGCCGACCTCCGGGTGCGGAAGGCGGTATCCTACGCTTTGGACTTCGAGTGGCTGAACCGAAGTTTGTTCTACGGCCAGTACACCCGCACCCGCAGCCTCTTTCAGGGAACCCCCTTTGAAGCCCTGGGGCTCCCTTCCGAAGAAGAGCTGGCCATTCTGGAACCCATCCGCACTCAAGTTCCCGAAGAAGTTTTTACCCAGGAGTATCAACCCCCGGTTACCGACGGCTCAGGCCGGATACGGGAACAGATTCAGCTTGCCACCAGCCTGCTGGAAGAAGCAGGCTGGGCAATGCGCAATCAGAAAATCGTGAACACACAAAGCGGCGAACATCTGGAATTTGAATGCCTGATATACAACAGTTCCTCGGAGCGTATTATCATTCCCATCAAGGAAAATCTCGCCCGGATGGGCATTACCCTGAATATCCGGCTCACGGATCCCACCCAGTACATAAACCGGGTGCGCGAAGGCGATTACGATATAACCGTAAGGAGCATCCCCTCCCGCTTCTACCCCAATATTGATTATGCCCTGTACTGGCATTCCAAATATCTCGACAGCTCCTATAATTACAGCCGGGTATCCAATCCGGCGCTAGACTACCTTCTCGACGGCATCGCCGAGCATCAGAACGACAACCAAACACTCGCCCATTGGGCAAGGGCACTGGACAGAGTGATTATGTGGAACCACTACCTGATACCCGAATGGCATATCAGCAGCTACCGCATTGCCTACTGGGACAAATTCTCCATGCCGGAAACCCGTCCGTTGTACAGCCTTGGAACAGGCACCTGGTGGTTCGATACGGAAAAAGCCGCCCGCCTGCCCTCCGCACAGCACTAACACTATGATATCCTACATACTGCGCCGGCTGCTGCTCATTGTTCCTACCCTGTGGGTTATCATTACCGTGAATTTTTTCATCGTGCAAAGTGCCCCCGGCGGGCCAGTGGAGCAGGCCATTGCCGAAGCCGAGGGGCTTAACACCAACATGGCCATGGAGCGCATCACCGGCACAGCCGCCGGGGAGTCCGGTACAGATGAGCAAAAACCCGGAAAATCCGGCACGGCCTACCGGGCCGCCCGCGGGCTATCGCCCGAAACCATTGCCGAAATAGAAAAGAGATTCGGCTTCGACAAGCCCATCCATGTCCGTTACCTTGAAATGCTCAAAAACTACCTGATATTCAACTTCGGGGACAGCCTGTTCAAGGGCAGGTCGGTTATGGGCTTAATAATCGACCGCCTTCCGGTGTCCATTTCCCTGGGGATATGGACCACCCTGCTGGTTTACCTTGTGTCCATTCCGCTCGGCATTGCCAAGGCGGTGAAAAACGGCTCGCCCTTCGACCGCTGGAGCAGTGCCGTTGTGGTGTTCGGCAACGCCGTGCCGTCCTTTTTGTTCGCGGTGCTGCTCATTATTATGTTTGCTGGCGGCTCTTACCTGAAAATTTTTCCCCTGAGGGGACTTGTGTCCACCAACTGGTCGGAGCTGAGCCTGGGCATGAAAATTGTCGATTATTTCTGGCACCTTGTTTTGCCACTCACCGCCATGCTGGTAGGCGGATTTGCCTCCCTTACCCTGCTTACCCGCAATTCCTTTCTGGATGAAACCGGCAAGCAGTATGTGCTTACCGCCCGCGCCAAGGGCCTAAGCTCCCGGCGCGTGTTAATTGGCCACGTGTTCCGCAACGCCATGCTCATCATCATCGCCGGATTTCCCAGTGCCCTAATCAGCATGCTATTCACCTCCTCGCTCATTATCGAAACCCTCTTTTCCCTTAACGGCCTTGGCCTGCTGGGCTTTGAGGCGGTAATGCAGCGCGATTACCCGGTTATATTCGGCACCCTCTACATTTTCAGCCTGCTTGGGCTACTGGTAAATCTTATATCCGATTTAATGTACACCATTATCGATCCACGGATCGATTTTGAAGGACGGAGCCTGTGAAGCCGATTAAAAACACCCTTACCGCAAAGCGCCTGCGCCGCTTCAGACAGAACAAACTCGGCTATTTCTCCGCCTGGACATTTTTGCTTCTGTTCGTGCTAAGCCTCTTCGCCGAATTCATTGCCAACGACCGCCCCCTCATTGCCGTCTACCGGGGCAAAGTCCATTTCCCCGTTATCATCGACTACCCCGAAACCGCCTTCGGCGGGGACTACAGCGGCCAAACCGACTACCGCGATCCCTACGTAATGAACCTTATCCACTCCTCCGGCTGGACGATCTGGCCGCCCATCCGTTTCAGCCACAGCACCATCAACTACGGCCTGAAAAGC
>MUIB01000045.1 GCA_002084135.1 Spirochaeta sp. LUC14_002_19_P3
GAACAACTTTCTACTACAGCAGCGATGCCAGCACTTGGTACAGCGACCTGGCTCTAAGCACAGCGGCAACCCTGCCTGCGGATGCAAGCAACCCCATAGCCACCGATGCTCGCGGCACCGCTAGAAGCACCAAGCCAGACGCTGGCGCATTTGAAGTCCAGTAGGAGGTACAGTAGGAAGCCCAATAGCTGGGCTTCCCCGATAATATAAACAAGATAGAACCGTAGTCTATTGAGTACCGATGGAAGCGCAAAGGATGCCCTGACAAAAAGACAAAGGACAGAACTGTCATAGAGGCTATCAGTGGCATTCAGGGGGTAAACCATTACCGTACCGGTTCACCCCGAGTCCATAGTGAAAAAAAGATATTTTTCTTGGTTCAAGGATTGACAAAACAGTTTTTTAGAGGTATCCATATATTACAATTATGTAATTATCCGTGATGTTTGAATTTTTAGTCCCTTACTCCTTGTCTTTATAAGTATGCATACTTTACTATTTAAGGAGGTAAATTATGGGAGCATTAACAACCATGAAAAATGAGCAGTTGGAAAATGTTGAAACCTACGTTAGGAATAATATTAAGCTGTGGATGAAAGAAGACGGCTTGAACCCTGCGAAGAAAAGCGGTATTCCAACCCGGCTCAGCGGAAATTCCGAGAAACTAACCCGGATAGAAGAAACCTTGAAGCGGCAGGCTGATATTCAGGAACTCCAGCTTCAGCAGATGGAAAAGGAATTTACCCGTCAGCGGGAAGAAACTAATCAGCGCTTTGCCGAGCAGCGGGAAGAAATTAACAAACTGCGGGAAGATACCAATCAGCGTTTTGCCGAGCAGCGGGAAGAAATCAACAAACTACGGGAAGATACCAATCAGCGTTTTGCTGAGCAGTGGGAAGAAATCAAGAAACTGCGGGAAGAAACCAATCAGCGCTTTGCCGAGCTACGGGAAGAAATCAATCAGCGCTTTGCCGAGCAGCGGGAAGAAACCAACCGGCGTTTTGCGGAACAGCAAGCTGCGGTGGACAAGCGTTTTGCCGAACAACGAGAAGAAAGCAACCGACGCTTTGCGGAGCAGCGAGAAGACACCAATCGACGCTTTGCGGAACAGCGGGAAGAAACCAACCAGCGCTTCGATGACGTGAATAAACGCTTCGATGACGTGAATAAACGCTTCGATGACGTGAACAAACGCTTCGATGACGTGAACAAACGTTTTGATGATATGAACAAACGCTTTGATGATATGCATAAGACTGCTATGAAGCATCTTAACTTTACCATGCTGGGTTTTGCGGCTGTGAGTATTCTGGTTACAGTGTATCAGCTGTTTGGATAGGTTCCGGTACAAACCCGTGCCTTCGCTTCGGGTACGGATTCTCCCAAACGGGCAAGAAAGCGCGGGCAGTCCTTTGCTTTGCAGAACACCTTTACCTGAGGTCCGGCATCCATAGTTTCCCAGTATTGGCCGCCTTCTTGGCGCAAACTATCCACGAAATCCAGCACCTTCAGAGTTAGGGGAGTCCAGTAGCGTATCGGCGGCGAGGCAGAGAGCATTACCGCGAACATGCGGGCATAGCTCTCACGGATGAGCGGGCCGAGTTCGGGAAGGCTGCGGGCGTACAGAGCCGCTTCGGCCTGCGCGGTAATGTTAGCGGCATCCTGAAGCCATTCACCATAAAAGGGAGAGGATGTCCGGCAGCGTTCCATTGCCGTTCGGGATGAAATGGGCTTTTTGCCAGCATGGGTTTCCACAGCGATAATTCTCAGCTCCGGCCAGTGAACCGGCAAAGACAGGGCATGCTCGCCGCCCGCCGGGAGCAGGGTAAAGCCTTTGTAAACGGCCCGTGCAGCCGAGGCCGAGCCAACACGGGCCAGGGCAGATATTTCAGGAGTTGTCATGTTCAGTTTCAGGGCGGTATTGGCGGCCAGGGCCAGAGCGGCAAAGCCTGCCGAAGAGCTGGCAAAACCGGCTGCCACCGGAAAATTAGCCGTGCTGTCGGCCTCAATGGAAAAGGTTTTCCGATAGCCCTTTTCCCTGGATATCCGCTGAATTTCCGAAAAGAAATCCGCGAAGCGGTCTGGATTCTGCGGTACGCCGTTTATGGTGAGGTGAAAGGACGTTCCCGAATAGATTCGTACCCGGGTTTCGCAGCGGAACTCCGCGAGCCCTATGGCCAGGGAGGGTGTGGCCGGAATATTGCGGAGGCTGTCGCGTTTGCCCCAGTACTTGGTAAGGGCCAGGCTGGGATGGGCGCAGGCATGAGCGGTACCGAGGAGATTAGCCAAAACAAGCCTCTGCCCTAAAGCGGTGCATGTTCCTTCTTCCAGCGTTTGAAGCGGTTCATGGCAGCACTTCGGGAACGAATAGCCTCGCGGCGGATTACCTGCGTGTAGGCACCAATGTCCTCTCCGCGGGCCCCCGCGCTGAACGATAATCGGCGGGCATGAAGAGACAAATGCCCCTCCTGTATGCCCTCGCAAACCAAGGCGCGCAAAGCGGCAAGGTTCTGCATTAGGCCAACGGCAGCGGCAATGCGGCTCAGGCCCCTTGCGTCCGGGTTATCCAGCAGGGCTAAAGCCCACCGGGAGGTGGGATGAAAGTCCACCGCCCCGCCAGTAACCGCAAAGGGCAGCGGCATTTCCAGCGAACCATGGAGCACATTCCCTTCCAGCCAGTACTCGCTGAGTCCCCGGCATTGGCCATCGCGGCAGGCGTAGGCATGGGCGGCAGCTTCAATGGCGCGGGTGTCGTTGCAGGCCGCCAGGGCCAGGGCACTTATGCCGTTCATAATGCCTTTATTGTGGGTAACTGCTCTATCGGAATTTTTGCGGGCTATCCGCGCCGCCTTCACAATGCGTTCCGCTGTTTCCCTGCCGCCGGAACCCGGCCGCAGCAGGCTTTTTACCGGCAGGCTGAAGGCTGCCCGCGCTATTCTGTTTTCGCAGCGGTTGGAAAGAATGGCCATTAGCACCTGTCCGCCGGTAAGCTGTTCCAGAAGTGGCCTTACCCTTTCGGCGGCACTGTTGAGCAGATTGGCTCCCATGGCATCGCGGACATCGATTTTCAGGGTTACGAAAAAAATGCGTTCCGATTCCATCCAGTCGGTTTCCATGCCCCGCCAGCCGCCACCCCGGTTCTCCATGGACAGCAACATTGGCATGAGTTTGTCTTTAATGCTTTCCTGTGCGGCCTGAATAATTTCAATGCCTGCGCTGCCGAGGCCGCCCTTGTCCTCAATAAAAATTTGTGCCGCCATTACCGGGTCGCTGGCGGAAGTGGAAATTCCGCCGTGGCGTGCGGTAAGGCCTCCCGCGAAGGAACAGGCTGCTATGACCGAGGGCTCCTCAGTGGCCAGTGGAATCATGTACTGCCGTCCGTCTATCAGCAGCGGGCCTGCAAGGCCCAGCGGCACGGCCATATAGCCCACGGCCTGCTCCACCATGGCCTCGGAGAGGCTGAGCATTTCTTCGTCGCGGCCGCTGTGCAGAAAATCCTCGCTGCCTGGGCTCTCCGCTTCAATAATACTCCGCCGCTGATGAACAGGCCCAAGCCGAAATTTTTTTCCGCTGAAGACTTTTTTCATGGTGCCTCTGGAAAACATGGACACAGGGGATAATTCATCTGTTCAGCATAAGCCGAAAAAAACAAATCATCAATACCAGAATTGAAGGCATTTTGCCACACTATTGGGCTTAACTGTTATGTTTCCTGTTGATAAAGCCCAATTTGCAAAAAGATTGCAGGGTGTGTACTTTACTAAATTGGCTGAATGTTTATAATAACATGAACTGGTAAGGGAAATAAAGGGTACCTCTGAAAACCTGCTTTAGGAAATTGACGAAGAAATTTTTTGTCGGGCAGCAAAAGCGGAGCGTAGCTGGGCTACGTGAGCATTTTGACAACTTAAGAGCGGCGGAAAAGTTCGAGTCAAGAACTAAATGGGGGTTTTTAGAGGTGCCCATAAATTTTACGCGCTGTGCGTTAGGGATAGGAGGGGCGCGCAAGCGGCCTGCCGCAGGCAGGCTGAAACCCCGGATAGCCCGCCCCCGTGCAGGCCGTAAGGGCTGTGCGGGGAACGCCCAAATAAACACGGGACATAACGAAAGGGGGATGGTATGACACGGAAAGCGATAGTAGCTGCTGTAAGCGAATCCTGGGTTGATTTACTGCTCATAGACGAGGCGGAGCAGTTTCACTCCGAAAATTGCGATAATCAGGGCGGCTGCGGTTCATCCGGCTGCGGATGCCGGGTAAGCGGGAGGCCGTTCAAGGCCGCAGTGCCGATGGATATGGAGCTAAGGCCGGGAGACGGGGTTTTGGTAAGTTCCCCGCTGGGCTTGGGTGCTATTCCTTTTGTTTTCGGGGTTCCCGCGGGCTGCGGGATAGGGGGCTGGTTTCTTGCTGTGCGCCTGTTGCCGAATGCTCCTGAAGGTGTCCATGCTCTCGCTGCGGCTTTGGGTGTTCTGGCGGCGGCGGTGCTGCTCTTAAGTGTCCGCCGGAAATCCAGGCGGCTGCCGGAAATAATTTCCAGAATAGAAGGCTCTTCCGCCCCGTGAGCTTTCGCCGTTTCATGGTTTTTGTGGTGTTGGTGCCGGGGCTGCTTGTTCCTCTTGCGGCTCAGTCCATTGCTTTTATTCTGAATCAGGCGGCGGAGTTTATTGGTACGCCCTATATCCGCGGTGGAACGGATCCGCAGGGCTTCGATTGCTCGGGTTTTGTTTTCTATCTTTATAAGGCTGATTTTCCCACTATTCCCCGGGTATCGCGGCAAATGGCTTCGGCTGGCGAACAGGTTCTGTTGGATGAGTGGCAGGCTGGCGATTTGCTCTTTTATGCTACTGGCACCGATCCAAACCGCATAACTCATGTCGCCATCTGGTATGGCGATGAGCGTTTAATCCATTGCATTTCCAACGGCCCGGAAACTGGCGTTGTGATAACGTCGGCTTCCAGCCGCTACTGGCGGCAGCGCTATGTAACGGCCCGAAGAGTTTTATCTCCCGCCGATTCTCCTCTTGAACCGCCTGTTGGGGATTCGCTGTCGGAGGCCTCTGCCACGGCAGCGCCAACTTTGGATGATTCATCCTCTTCCGCTTCATCGTCTACTGCTGCGGGGCTCACCACGGATTCATCCCCTGGTTCTGCGGAGTTATCTCCCTGGGACAACTATGAAGGGCTGCTTACCGGAGACGATTACCAGAACTGGAAAACAGCGGAAGACGAGGCATTTGAGGAGTTTAAGGCGCACAGCGAATAGCGCGGGGATATGTCTGAAAAGCGGACTGTTTGCTTGAGATTTTAAGGAACAGGTGCGATTTTGCCCTTAAGGGCTGTTCTGTCTTCTTGATACGGCAAAGCCCGGCGTGTATAATTCCCAATAACAAAAATGAAAGGGGAGATGAATGAATAACGACATTATGGAAAAAGCAAAAATCTATCTGGAACTTGAAGAAAATTCAGCTTTTCGGGATGAAGTAAAGCAGCTTCTTGAAGCGAAGGATGTGGAAAATTTAAATGATCGCTTCTGGCGGGATTTGGATTTCGGAACTGGTGGCTTGCGGGGTGTTATTGGTGGCGGATTCAACCGCATTAACACCTATACCATCCGCAAAGCGACGAAGGGCCTCGCAAACTACATTGTATACCGTGTTCCGGAAAAAGAACGCAAAGCGGTTATCAGCTTCGACAGCCGCCGCTATTCCGATCTCTTTGCTCTGGAGGCCGCCCGTGTACTGGCCGCCAGCGGCATTCAAACCTGGCTGTTCAACTCCCTGCGGCCTACCCCCATGCTCTCCTACGCTGTCCGGCAGTTGGGAGCCTGTGCTGGCATTATGGTAACCGCCAGCCACAACCCCGCAAAATACAACGGCTACAAAGTTTACTGGTCGGACGGTGCCCAGGTGGTGCCACCGCATGATAAAGGCATTATTGCCGAAGTGAACAAGGTAAGCGGTAGGGTTGAGGCTATGGATGCCGCACAGGCCAAGGCTCAGGGGCTTATACAAAGCTGCGGCAGCGATATGGACAGGGCCTACGGGCAGATGGTAATAGGCCAATCCATCAACCCTGCTCTGTTCCAGGAGAAGGCCTCGGCCTTTAAAATAGTCTACACCCCCCTGCACGGGGCTGGAACAGTACCCGTGGAAACCATCTTTGAAGAACTGGGCATGAAAGTTATAACCGTGCCCCAGCAGCGCGAACCCGATGGGGATTTTCCTACCGTTGAATACCCCAACCCCGAAATTGCCCCGGCTCTTGCTCTCGCCATCGAACTGGCCAAAAAGGAAAAGGCCAATCTGGTTATGGCTACCGACCCCGATGCCGACAGGCTGGGAATAGCTGTTCCCGAAGGCAGCGGCTGGAGTCTTATATCGGGAAACCGGCTCGGTGCTTTGCTTGCCGATTACATATTCCGCATTAGCAGGGAACAGGGACAGCTGCCCACTAATCCCGCTTTTATCAATACCATCGTAACTTCGGAAATTCAAAACCGCATTGCCGAATACCACGGCGCCACAAGTTTTCGGGTTCTTACCGGATTTAAGTACATTGGTGAAAAAATCCGTCAGTTTGAAGCGGATAACCGCTACAGCTATGTTTTTGGATGCGAAGAGAGCTATGGCTATCTGGCGGGAACCAGCGTCCGCGATAAAGATGCCGTATCCACTGCGGTTCTAAGCGCCGAAATGGCCCTGTGGAACAATCAGCGCGGCAAAAGCATACCCGCCCATCTGGAAGAACTATGGGACCGATTCGGCTACTATGACGAATTGCTCATAAGCCGGGACTTTGAAGGACAGCAGGGACAGAAAATAATGAATGGAATGATGGAATCCCTGCGAAGCAATCCGCCGGGAGAAATTGGCTCCATCCGGGTGGAAACCATGAGAGACTTTTCCACCGGCACCAGCTGGAATGCGGAAAACAATAAAACCGAAAAAAACATCGATTTGCCTTCGTCCAACGTACTCCAGTTTGTCCTTTCGGACGGTAGTCTTATAACCGCCAGACCCTCCGGAACGGAACCAAAAATAAAGTTTTATGCCTCCTGCCGCTCCGACAAGGGCAACGATATTCCCGCCGCCCGCCGCGAACTCCAGCAGAAATTCGCGGCCATTGAAAGCTGGATCAACACCCTTATCGGCAGCCAGGCATGATTCATATCTACACCGACGGCGGCTGCACCGGCAACCCCGGCCCCGGCGGCTGGGCCGCCGTTATCCTCGAAGAAGGCAGGGAAGCCATTGAAATTTCCGGCGGAGAGGCCAGCACAACAAACAATCAGATGGAATTAACCGCCGCCATTCGCGCTCTGGAAAAAATTGCTCCTTGCAGCAAAGCCATCGAAATTCATACTGACTCCCAATACCTCCGGAACGGCATTACCGAATGGCTCCCGAACTGGGTTCGCAAAGGCTGGAAAACCGCCAGTAAAAAACCCGTGAAGAACCAGCATCTCTGGCGTCAGCTTCAGGAGCTCAACAATACCATGAACATTCAGTGGACCTGGCTCAAAGGCCATGTCGGCCAGCAGTGGAATGAACGTTGCGACCAGCTCGTTGCCGCAGAACGGGAAAAATTAAAAAATATTTCAAATTTTCAGGCTGGAGACCGAGAATTTAGGCTAAAGGAAAAAAGAACATGAATTTATTAGAAGGTAGCTTTGAAGAACGGCTTAGGAAGAGCATCTCATTTGCATGGCAAGTTTTCATGGAAAAAACAGGCACTGGCCTGTTGACGATTAACAAAAAAGCATCAATGCAGTTGCAGTACTCGGATATTTTGCAGCAAGTTGTTCCTCTAATCTGTTTCAAAAAAGATGAAACCGTAAAAATTGAACTGAAAAAAGGTGTAAAAATTAATGGCAGGAGCCGGAAAATCGATTTGATATTAGACGGGATCAACTCCCGAGGCTGTCACAGAATTGCTGTCGAAATGAGGTGCTATCGGACACTTGCTTCGTCAGGCTGGAAGCGTGAAGCCACTGATATTTTCATGAAGGATGTCTATGAGGACCTGAGCTTTCTGGAAGAGTATTGTAACCATGCCGGGTTCAATCGAGGTGTTGCCTTGGTCATGAACGATATGAAGCGGTTTGTATCCCCAAAGAAAAAAAATGGGAAATGTTGGGACTATGATATTTCACATGGCACCAAAACAGGTGATGTGCATCTGACGACCCCGATTGGGGGCAACCAAATCGATATCCGACTCAAGAAATCATACGAATTTACATGGCTCCAAAAAGGTCAATTTTGGTTTTTGGAAAATGAAGGATTATAGGTTGTTAACCACACCAGACATGAGTTGTAAAACACACCGTCGGGTATTCAATCGGGAATCGAACCCACGTCCGTTCTCTGTTTCGGGAAAATGTAGAGAATTAAATTTCTCTCGGAGTCCGGCAGGTTAAAGGGATTTGATGTGTGTTAAGGTATTGAATAAACAGGGTTTGCGGATGTATTTTTGTTTGGAGAACGAATTGGGGTAAGGCTCCGTGTCCTCCACTGTTTTGAAAAGAAACCCATCTCTCCAGAGTGATTTCTGGGTGGATGGGTTTTTCTTGTGGGCACCTCTAAAAACCCCCATTTAGTTCTTGACTCGAACTTTTCCGCCGCTACCGCGTTGTCAAAATGCTCACGTAGCTTAAGCTAGCTCCGCTTTTGCCGCCCGACAAAAAATTTCTTCGTCAATTTCCTAAAGCTGTTTTTTAGAGGTACCCTAAAGGAAAAGGAGTTAAT
>MUIB01000139.1 GCA_002084135.1 Spirochaeta sp. LUC14_002_19_P3
CCTTGATGAGGCTATTTATATAAAGAAATATAGCATTAAACAATATCATTGATTAGATCTTGTCAATATACGTCTGCTTTCTTTTTCCGCGAGTATTTTTATCTCTTCGATTTTATTTTTTATTATCGAATCATCCATCCCTTGTTCTCCGGTTCATGGGTTTTTAACAGTAGACTCAATGTCTTTCTCATTTCGGTTCTGTGCACGATTAAATCAACAAAACCTTTCTGAAGCTGGAATTCTGAGCGCTGAAATCCTTCTGGCAGCTTTTCCTTCAAAGTCCCCTCAATAACCCGCTGCCCAGCAAATCCTATCAGGGCACCGGGTTCCGCCAGGGTTATATCGCCCAGCATGGCAAAACTGGCGGTTACCCCTCCGGTCGTGGGATGGGTAAGAATAATAAAAAGAGGAACTTTAAGATCATCCAGAAGGGCCGCAGCATTGGAGGTTTTAGCCATCTGCATCAGGGAAAAAATGCCTTCCTGCATACGGGCCCCGCCGGAAGAGGTTATCAATATAACCGGTGTGTTTTCATCGGCACCTTTCAGAATGGCCCGGGTAATTTTTTCCCCTACCACCGATCCCATGCTTCCTCCGAGAAAGTGGAATGCCATTACCCCAAGTATTACCCTCCGCTTTTCTATCATTCCCACCCCGGTTACCACCGCGTCATTAATGCCGGATTTACCCTGTGCCTGCGTTATTTTTTCCTCATAGCCGTTTAGCGAGATGGGATTGCGGCTGGTAAGTTCCTGGGAAAATTCAGTAAACGATCCTTCGTCCACAATCGTATAAATGCGGTCGTAAGGATGCATGGGTATATGAAAACCGCATTCAGGGCAAACCTGAAGACTTTTTATCAAATCGGATTTTGAAATGGTATTATTGCATTCTTTGCACAAAGTATCGGTAAGGGATGCAAATGGCGGGGGAAATGGCGTTGCGCCTTTTTTCCATATTTTTCCTTTAATGGCATCTATTCCCATAATTACCTCTTAATAATCTGGCCATAGAGACGTGTATCAAAGTTTCCGCTGCGAAATTGCGGAGACTCAAGAATGCTAAGCTGTTCTTTGAGGTTTGTCTCTATGCCTTCAATTGTTATTTCACGCAGTGCGCGGGACATCCGCGCAAGGCCAGTCTTCCGATCCGGTGCCCAGATAATCACTTTGGCTGCCAGGGAATCATAGTGGGGAGAAAGGGTGCAGCCAGGGTATAAAAATGTGTCGGTTCGGACAAATGGACCCGCAGGGGGAATGAAGGAGGTAACCTTTCCCGGCGTAAGGGCATTCAGCCGGGTTTCCAGTGAATAGCCCCGGATGGCAAAGGAATCTTTGGTAATATCCATACGGCCTTCACTACAGGCAAGTATCTGTTCCCGGATAATATCTACCCCGGTGGTACATTCGGTTACCGGGTGTTCCACCTGAACACGGGCATTCACTTCCATAAAATAGTGCTTATCGTTTTCAACCAGAAATTCCACGGTTGCGGCTCCTGCGTATTTCAGTTTGTGGAAGAGCCGCAATACATCATGCTTAATTGATTCCCGCAGTTTTGGGCTTACCGCGGTGGAAAGACTTTCTTCGAGCAGTTTTTGATGATTTTTCTGCACGGAACAATCCCGTTCACCGAGATAGATAACTTCTCCATTACCGTCAGAGAGAACCTGTGTCTCTACATGACGGGGACTTTCCATGAACTTTTCTATAAAAATAGTGCCGTCGGAGAAAAAATTCGCGGCTTCGGCGGCGGCAATGCGGATGCTTTCCTCAAGTTCCACCATGTTTCTGATAATACGCATTCCCCGTCCGCCGCCGCCCGCGGCCGCCTTTATAATCAGCGGCAGCCCAATCTTTTTGGCAATGTGGATGGCCTCGTCAATGTTTTCCACGGCTCCATTGCTGCCGGGAATGAGGGGCAGTCCCGCTTCCTGGGCGGTGGTTTTAGCTCGAATCTTATCGCCGAGAAGCTCAATGGTTTCCGGTTCGGCACCTATGAAAATTAACCCCGCCTCTCTCACCGCCGCCGCGAACTCGGCATTCTCGGAAAGAAACCCCACACCGGGATGAATGGCATCGCAGTGGGTAATAAGGGCTGCCGTAATAAGGGCTTTTTGATTAAGATAACTGGCCGTGGATGCCGCCGGTCCAATACAAACCGCCTGATCCGCCAGCTTAACATGAAGGGCATCAATATCCGGTTCCGAATAAACCGCAACCGTTTTTAGTCCCATTTCCTTGCATGTACGGATAATCCGTACAGCAATTTCCCCGCGGTTGGCGATGAGTATGCTTCTGATAAGGGGAGGGGGCTGGTTTTTTTTCATATCAGCCCTGAATTCGCTTAACCTCAAACAGCGGCGTTTTAAACTCCACCATCTGTCCGTTTTCGGCAAGTATTTTTACAATTTCGCAGGAAAATTCCGCTTCCAGCTTGTTCATAATTTTCATGGCTTCGATAATGCACAGGGAGTCCCCCGCCTTAACTTTGCTTCCCTCATCGATAAATACCGGTGCATCCGGGGCGGGAGATCGGTAAAAAGTTCCGATTATGGGCGAGGTTATAGTCTCTGTGTCCTTCGAAGTTGGTGCAGGATCGGCTGGAGAGGGCACTGAGCCTGGTACAGCCGTTGGCATGAGCTGAGGAACCGCTGCACTGTCACAGAAACAGTCGTGCGCCTTCTTCATGGTAATCTTTTCACTATCCGATTCAATTTTCAGCATGGCAATATCGCTGGCCGAAAATTTTTCCATCAATTCATATAATTGCTTGTGTTCCATAATTATCATTTTCCTTAACGTAATAATTCTGACAAATTGTACAGAACGGATTATTTCATGTCAAGGGTTTATTCCCGCTGATTGCAAACCTAAAGAAGTTCAATCGGGATTATTTTTTCAAAAGTGCTATTTGCATGGAAATATCACAGGACTGCGATTGCAGGGGGGGCAGTTCCAGCTCCCAGCAGGGCATAAAACAGCTTGCCTGATAGGCATGGCGCAATTCCTGCCCAACTCTGTAATCCATGTACAGGGAATGCCTGCGTAAAATCGCAGGCCGGGATAAATCAAATTGGATAACTGTGCTTCGTTCATCATCCAGAATGAACCATTTGCTAACATCTTCATCCAAACCGCTCTCTGATGCCGGTGAAGATTCCTGCTGAAACGTGTTCAAATAAACTTTGCGCTGCTCTGGGTTATCAGACAGAGCCAGATTAATTTCCGTTCCCAGGCTGAATTTCAGGGATCGGGGAGTTAAGTTGGTCAATTCATAGTGAAGGTCCAGTTTATTCCGGCGAAAAGAATAGGTTTTGGAGAGTCTTAAGTCATCCTCATCCTGGCTGCATACCGCCCCCTGTACAGTGAATGTTACGGAGGATTGATCCCTGCTTACTTCCGCAGGAGTATAATAAAGCTGGGGGAATTGACTGTTTTGCCGGAAGGTTTCATCCTGCCCCAATACTGGCATAATATGATCCATAAACGCATGACGGGGGTAGGCATCCTCACCTGGAGCACTGCCGTCCCGCAGGTGATAATCTTCCCGATATTGGGAAAAAGTCGCCAGATAATTATGGGACACAGGCAGATAATCCAATTCAAACAGAACCGCGCCATAGGTGTGGATGTAAGCATTGAAATTCAGTCCGTTATAGAGATATTCCTTTTCTCCATCCATATCAAAATCAATGGATGAAAGAGCCGCCTTGAAAATACCCCGTTCACGTGTGGCTTTTTCCGCCTCAAGCAGGGCCTTATAGGCATGATAGCGGAGCTTATTGTTATAAATTCCTCCGCTGGGGCCATGCCAGTAAGCATAATGCTCCTGCCCGCGCCATAATTCTTCCTTGGCATTTTTTTTGCGCGACTTATCCCTCAGTACCTGATTCGCGAGAACAACAATATGCATCATTTTGGCATAAAGAAGACTACTTTCCCTGTATTTAGAAAGAAATTCCCGGCAATTCAGCTCTCTATAATCCGATGAGGGTTTTTTCCCCTCCGGCTCTTCAGGTAATTGCTGCCAGTCCATTAAAGCGGAATAGTTTGGCCCTGACATATAGATTTTATTTCTGGAAATATGAGCGGATCGGAGATAGTTCCAGGGATGAACTGTTTCCAGCCACGAATCAGACTCCTCTATCGCCTCAAAAAACCCTTCAAGCCACTTCTCTTGATAGCAGAGTTTATTTGTATCCCCACCCCCAAGATTCAGGCCGTCCAAAATGAGAGATACCACACATTCCCTGCCGCCGCGAAATTCCCGCTGCCGAAGGGATTCAAGAATCTGCATCGGCGGTACTTTCAGAAACTGATTAACAAGAATATTCCTTACGGGCAAAAGAATAATCGTTTTTCCCTGATCTTCACCAATAAGTGGCTGCTGTATCGCTTTGGGGGATGAATAGGGAAAAGTCTTCTCGGTAAGAAACGCATAGTTCATTCCACTGGTCCGCAACGAGGAAACAAGCTGGGTTTCCCACACCTGACCGCTTATCCAGCATCCCCGCGGCCTCTTGCCGAATTTGCGGCGCTGAAAAGTTGTCATCAACTCAATCTGTCCCACCCGATCCGCTGAAGGGATGAGATTCAGCATGGGCTCCCAATATGCCCCCCCGAGCAGTTCCAGGGTTTTATTTGATGTTAATTCATTCAGTACCGTAAGAAATTCAGAATGATGCTTTTCAAGCCATCCCAGGAGTGCACCGGAATAAAACAGTGTCGCATTGATATTGGGATGGTTGTACAGTGTGGTTAAAAACGGCTTGAAAGCCTTCTGATAGGCTTCTTCAAAGGTTTCATTGTTTTCGCCGCAGGGTATGGCATTATGAGTTCCGAATATCAGTTTTACCTTGTTCATCAGCCTTCAATTTGTTTCATCATTCCAGCATTGCTGCTGGAGAAAATTAACCCGCGGCTACAGTTTCATTCATGTTTTCAAAAGAGTTTTGCTGCCAGCCTGAATTATACACTTTGCGGGGCAAGCTTGAGCTGCCTCCATTCTGCCTTCATTATCTTTTTTATTATAATTCAAACTGGCAAGGTTGTCTTCTACCTGGAAGCCGGATTCGGGAAATTTTTTCTCACAAATTCGGCAGCCGATGCAGCCAGCACTGCATAAAGCCTTGGTAAGCTTCCCTTTATCCCGGGAATTGCAGGCAACAAAAAAGTCGGTATCGGCGGGAATCATTTTCATTACCCCCGAAGGGCAAACTTTTACGCACAGTTCACAGCCTATGCACCGTGCGGCACTCACTTCTACCAAACCGTTATCCGTTTTGGAAATAGCGTCTACAGGGCATACCTTTATGCAGGAGCCGAGCCCCATACAGCCGTATTTGCAGCCTTTATCGCCATCAAAATGTAGCTTTAAGGATTCGCAGTCCTCATAGGCCTGAAAGGAAAAATCCTGAACGGCTATTCCTGTTCCGCCGAGACAGGCCAGCCTGGCAACCATGCGTTTAGTACCCGCGCTGGATTCAATGCCAAGAATTTGGGATATTTCATCTATAGTAGCCTGCCCGCCGGGACGGCATTTCCTGGTGTCAGATTCCTTTTCCAGAGACAGGGCTTCCGCATAAGCCTCACAGCCTGTGTAGCCGCATATACCGCAGTTCAATCCAGGCAGTGCCGCCGATATTTTTTCCAGGGTGGGGTTTTTTACCACACGGAATTTTTTGGCGGCGATAGCCAGTCCAAATCCCAGCAGGGCCGCAAAAAGCGAGGTGGAAGCAACAGCACCAAAAATTCGTAAAAAATCTTCCATCCTAAGCTCCAATAATGTTGGCCAGGAGAGCCTTGTCGAATGCCATAAAGGCCAGTGCCATCAAGCCGCCGGAAATAAACGCAATGGGCGTTCCCCTCAGGTATTTTGGCACCCTTTCCAGCTCCAAACGCTCACGAATGGCCGACATGAACAGCAGGGCAACAAGAAAACCCAGTCCTGCCGAGAGTCCGGCCAGAAAGCTCTCAACAGCATTATAGTCTTCATTAACACTGATAAGCGCAATGCCCAGCACGCCGCAGTTTGTTGTAATAAGCGGCAGGTAGATGCCCAGTGCCTTGTAGAGCGGCGGCGAGGTTTTTCTCACCACCATTTCTACAAGCTGCACGATGGAAGCAATCACCAAAATAAAGGTAACCGTTTGCAGAAAGACGACATTGAGCGGTATGAGGACAAAGTGCTGGAAGGCCCAGGTAATCAGGGAAGCTGTACTCATAACAAACATTACTGCGAATCCCATTCCCACCGCGTTTTCGGTTTTGTTAGACACGCCGATGAATGGGCAAAGGCCAAGGAACTGAGTCAGCACCAGATTGCTAACAAATACATAAGTAAAAATAATGCCGATATATGTCATTTTTTCACCTCACTGTTTTTTTCAGGCCGATCTTCTCCCAGCCGACGAAAAAGTGCCTGCAGGAAACCAAGCACGATAAGCGCTCCGGGAGGAAACACGAAAACCAGAGCCGGCGCGGAAGAAAGCCCGGGGATTTTTATCGTAGAACCAGAACCACCTAAAGTAATCCTGCCCGCGCCGAGAACCTCCCTTACCAATGCTATGGCGGTAAGGCCGATGGCAAAGCCCAATCCCATAACAAGCGCATCCATGATAGAGCGGGAGACAGAATTTTTACTGGCAAAGGATTCCGCCCGGCCCAGAATGATGCAGTTTACAACAATGAGCGGAATGAATATCCCCAGAGACTTGGACAGTTGGGGCAGATAAGCCTGCATCAGCATGTCCACCAGGGTTACAAATGTTGCAATGATAACAATGTAGGCCGGAATGTGAATGTCGTCGGGTATTTGCTTGCGCAGAGCACTGATAACAATGTTGGAACCAAGCAGTACCATAAAAGTTGCCGCACTCATTCCCAGCGCATTGTTTACCGTCGTAGACACCGCCAGGGAAGGGCAGAGTCCCAGCCCCATCATCAGAATGGGATTATCCTTAATTATGCTGCCGATTATCTTTTTCACTGTGCCTCCCATTCCTTTACCAGATTGGAGCCAAGCCGTAATGCTTTGCTTATGCCGTTAAATGTTATCGTCGCGCCGGACACGGTGTCCGCATCCCCGCCCAAGTCATCTTTGCTTTGGGGAATATCGGCACCCTTGTCTACAAAAATATCCATGTAGCCGGGAGCTTCCGCCTTCTTTCCAAAGCCCACAGTTTCATTGTTGTCCAGAAGCTTTGCGGACATTATCCGGCCATCGGGGTGATAGGCGGCGAGCAGTGTCATGTTTCCGCCGTAGCCTTTGGCTGTTATTTCCAATATCCAGCCGCCGCCGGGGGAAATGGGCCAGCGGCTACTTACATCCAGAGCCGGATCGGCCTCTTTGGCACCGGGCGTTCCACCGCCCACGAGAAGTTTAAGGGCACTTTGCACCCTCTCCCGGCTGAGTTCTTCAATAACCGGTTCAGTGAAATAATTCACCAGAGCGAGCAGGAGCGCCGCCGCAGTGCCTATCAGCCCCAGCCGTATACTCATGTTTGCCAGATTGTTCATTTGTGTTTCCCATACCTTTTTGGCGTCATATATCTGTCTATAAGGGGGGTGAGAATATTCATGAAAATGATCGCCAAACTCACTCCCTCAGGAAGACTGCCAAACACCCGGATAACAAAGGTCATTAGGCCGCAGCCGATACCGAAGATGATACGCCCTCCGCGAAGCAGCGGCGAAGTTACCAGGTCCGTGGCCATGAACCAGGCACCAAGCATCAAGCCGCCGCTGAGCAGATGAAACAGGACATCCCCGCTGAACATTCCCCCGCCGTAGCTGTATCCGTCGAAGATCCAGATGAGCAGCGCAAAGGAGGCAATGTAGAACACCGGTATCTCCCAGTTGGCAATACGCAGAACGCATAGCAGAAGCCCGCCAAGGATTAACAAAAGTGCCGATATTTCGCCCAGAGAGCCAGGTACCCGGCCAAGGAACAAATCCATATAGCTCACCGGCATTCCGCTGCCCGCCAACAGTTCCATTGGGCCGTGTACAGACGGCGGAAGATTGGTAAGCGCCGTTTTAACTCCGCCCAGAGCCGTGGCCGCGCTTACGGCGTCCGCCGCGGAGCCAAACCGTGGCAGAGTCCATTGCGTCATACCCGCGCCCCAGGAGAAGAATACGAATACCCGGCCCGCGAGTGCTGGATTCATCCAGTTGGCACCCAGGCCGCCAAAGCTCCACTTTACAACCGCTATCGCGAACACCGAAGCGGCAATGGGAATAAAAAGCGGCACCTGAGGGGGCATGTTGTACCCGATGAGAACACCAGTTACAGCCGCGCTCAAGTCGCCCAGAGTAAAACTTTTTTTGAAAATACGATTCAGAAGATATTCGGTACAGACAGCCGCCGCCGTTGCCGCCGCTATTACCACAGCCGCCCGCAGCCCAAACATTATAACACTCCACACCCCGGCGGGAAGCAGAGCAATGAGTACCCAAGCCATAACCGAACGTGTCGAACCGCCGCCGTGAATATGCGGTGAAGTGGAAATTGTCAGTTTCATCCTTTATCCTTTCTTGCCACAGCAAGACGACGGCGGCGCCCGCGGGCTGCCTTCATGGCCGATACCAGAGGAATATGGGCGGGACAGGAAAAGGCGCAGGCACCGCAGAGTATGCAGTCGTCCAGGCCAGCTTTGGCTGCATCGTCCAGCCGCTCATTGTCAATATATTTAAAAATAGCCGTTGGCGAAAGCCCCATGGGACAGGCCTCGGCGCATCTGCCGCAGGAGAGGCAGGCCGTTTGGGAGAAGTAATGCGCCTCGCGGGCGGTAAAGGCAAGTATGCCACTGGTTCCCTTTGTTACCGGTGTATCAAGGTTGTAGAAGGTGAAACCCATCATGGGGCCACCACTGATAAGTTTCGCTGGTTCTTCGGTAAAGCCGCCGCATTCCTCGATAAGGCTGCGGATTGGGGTGCCAATCCGCGCAAGCAGATTTCCCGGATGTTTAATGGCACCGCCGGAGATGGTAATAACCCGGTCTATAACCGGCCTGTCGTCCCGTACCGCATGACACACCGACACGATGGTACCGACATTGGCATTGATTACGCCAACCTCAATGGGAAGTTTTCCGGAAGGAACCTCCCGTCCCAAAATAGCTTCAATAAGATTTTTCTCCGCGCCCTGCGGGTATTTTTTCTGCAGGAGCATAACTTCAAAGTTATGCTCTTTAGAGACCTCCTGGAGTAATTTATAGGCTTCCATCTTGTTGGATTCCAGGCCGAATACGATGCGTTTGGGATTGAGCAGTCGCCGAATTATCCGTAAGCCTTCAAGCAAATCATCTCTTCGTTCCAGTATGACACGATGATCGGCGGTGAGATAGGGTTCGCATTCTGCCGCATTGATAATAAAGACCTCAAAATTGCGGCCTTTTGGAATGGTGTATTTGACATGGCTGGGAAAAGCGGCACCTCCCTGGCCTACTACGCCGTAATCCTTGAGTATTTTGAGTATCTCTTCGTTGCTTAATTCCTCCCACTGCCGGTGCTGGACAGGTTTTCCTGTAAGGGTAAAATCACCGGACATTTCTATCAGTGCCGCTGTACTCTTCATTCCGCTGGCCAGATAGATTGTCTTCAAGTCCTTTACTTCGCCGGGTACGGGAGAATGAACGGCCGCCGATACAAAACTGTTCGACTCGGCAATCATCTGTCCCTCTTTTACGAAGTCTCCAACGGCAACCTTGGGCAGCAGAGGTGCTCCAATGTGCTGAAGGAACGGCACCAGAGCCATCGTTGGCAGGGGTGCACTTCGAATGGGACAAGCCGCGGTTAATTCCTTAAAATCCCGTGGGTGCACTCCGCCGCGTGAGAAAGTTTTCATCTTAATCATTCAGGTCATCCTTTTCTGTATTCCGGCTCCCGGTATCAGGGGGACAGCGGCAATCATCAGCATCGCTATTATAATGACTGGTATCTTTACGGCTGCCCTCAGGTGGGAAGCACCGTACTGCGGCTGGGCGGTGCGGAAAATTGGAGAAGGACCTCCCAGGGAGGCATACAAGCGCCCGATGCCGTCAGAAAATACCGTTTCCATAGTCTTTTTATACCAGTCTTCATCGTAAGTAATCAAATTTGTTTCTATCGGTCGAATTCGTTCGCCGTCCCGGCGGTAAGTATACTGCTTAAGGGCTGTGCCCGGCAAGGGCAGACCATATTGAGCACCCTGCATAAATCCTTCCTGAAAAACAGCCGATGCGATAATATCAGCCGCATCAGGGAGAATACCTCCATCCTGAAAGAGTTGCTGTAGTGCCGCTAGAGAGTTATAGCCGCCTGCAGGTTCTCCAGCGGCTGGAACCGGATAAATATTTTCAGAATTGTAATTTATTATTGCGAAAGGGATAAGCGCGGCAGCGGCCAGAATAATTTTTACAGTGCTTATCAAAAGAGGGTGAGAGGCCTCGCTCTGAGGTTTGCGGAGTAGATACAGCGGTTCAAAGAGCTGATGTTCCCGGATTCGCCAGACACGCAGTTTATACCGATGAGAGGGAATTGTAGCTTTGGGCGGATACATCCGGCGCAGTATGGCAAACAAAGCTCCGCTCACAAGCGCCGCAATTCCCAGGCAGAACAGTTCGCTCCGCGATAAAAATATCCCGGCAAGCACAAGAAGAACAGAGCTGCCGGCTAAAGACGCAGCGGATCTTCCTCCTGAACCGCAATAGGCCGCGCAAACCGCCAGGGCCAGACTGAACAGAATAATGGAAGGCCCCACTGTAAAAACGGCAAAAAGCCAGGGAAGAAAGGCCGTAAAGGAAATAAGGGGATTCACTGGCAGAATAAACACAAACACAGTCAGTGCCGGAATGAAAAGCAACTGAAAAAGAATGAAATCCCATCTCTGATCGTCCAGTAGCACCACTTCGTTCAGTACCGGTGAACTTTTCAAAATACGGCGAATTCCGGACAATCCATAATGCTCAGGCAGATAAATCAGATACGCATCTTTGCTTTGAAACAAACTGCCGATGTTGTGCAGAAATTTGTCCCGGCGAGGGTCTCCCACGGCGAGTACATCGTCAATTTGGGCGGCGGGGATGGAATTTATTTGAGGAATATCCATGTAACGGACGTATGCCGTAGATGCGGAGAGCATATCGTCCACGCCCTGTGCAAGCAGAGCGGCGATAACGACATCCTCCTCAGCGGAGGAAGGAACGCGCAGAATGAACCAGCCCGGCCAGTACTGCGGTTTTTGCTTCCCCACGATGCCTATGGTGGCCGCAGTAAAAGCAAGAGTAAAAGCAATTGCCAGCCATGATAAAAATGCTTTTCGGTATGTCGATAATTTCATAGGAAGCACAGCCCTATTTTTGGCATGGTGCGGAAAATTGTCAAGGGGCGGCAGGGAAGGGGGTGAGGGCTTAAGCAACCCTGTGCTACCATTTGCGCGCTATGCCTAGCTCAAGGAGTTCCTGACTGTATTGTGCCGATTTTTTTTCATACTCATCGGCACTCGGGGTGTCGTCGAGGCCAAGAGCCGTAAAGCGGGCATAGCCGCAAAGCAGTTTCATCGCATTCAAATGCAGGGCATATCCGTTCTGCTGCTCGTATTCGGATTTATGCTGTTCAAAATCTTTCAGGCGGCTTTCGCTGAATTCCAGCACAGCAGGCTGTAAATGCGGAATAAGCGCGGCGGTTTGGATTATGTCCATGAGCGGAGCCTTGGATGGAAATTCATTATATGCGGCAATAATCTGCGCCAGTCCCCTTGTCTGTTCCTCCGCAGATGTTCCATTAACCAGATTATAATGACCCTGATTCAAATTGCGGGTAAAACTGTCCGGGTACAGGGAATCTCCGGTTCCGATACCATCAAAGAGCCGCTTTCCCCGTACGTCTTCCACATCTACAAAAAGAGTATGATTATTGTCTATGAAAACCACTTTCCAGGAGGGGCTGTAATTCAAGGCAATGTAGAAATTACTGCTGTAGTATTTTCTTGGCACCAGCGCCGCCCATATTGCATTTGCGCGAAGGTTTATACTTACCCAGGAGGCCATATCCTGCGATACTTCCAGACTGGGGCTGATGGAGCCAGTAGCCAATTTATGCCCAATTTCTCCGCCGCTCCACAAATAGTTGTAAATGTCATAGACCCCAATGCTGTATGCGGCCTGGGCCCGCCCGTCTATAAAGACCCGCATGGCCGGCTGTCCGCTCTTCTCTCCTGTTTCCTGGGCCCACGCCAAGAAGCCCCCTTCCGTCCATTCATTGAATATCCGACCACGCATGCCGTTCAAGCGCATAAATCCAGTAGCGGCATAAGGCATCTGATAAGAACCCGTAAGACGCGTGTACACCGAAGCATGATAAAGATCATAAGGCCAGGGAGCCATGTAATTCCGATGGAATCGAATACCTGTCCAAACCGCGAATGCGGCTGTCGCCGCCATGCTGCCAATCAGAATGATTTTTTTCACCTTTGCCGATGGATGGGCGTTGAAAATATCGCGCAGCAGTAGCATTAGCAGCGGGCAAAGGACAATCGCGGCCATGGGGATGAAGCGGCGCGACTGTATCGCCATATAAACAGTAAGCAGTGCAATTCCCCAAAAAGCCGGAGACACAGTGGGCCGCTTTTTCCCATCTTCTTTTCGGGTAAATCTCTCCGAATGGCGGACCGCAGGCACCCGTAGCGCAAACCAGGCCATCGCCAAAACTCCCGCCAGAATCAGCAAATACACAAAGGGACGGGTATTGCCTAATCTATTTGTGAAATCAAAAGCTGGGTGCCACTCATCTATAACCCGCCAGCGTTCGGCTTCCGGGCCTATGCTTATTTCCAGAATATGGGTAAAGTTGCTGAAAAGATAGGGATTGAAAAGAACCGCGGAAACAAATGCCGCCGCCCCGGCTCCAGTCGTATGATAAATACCGTTCAGGTTCAAGGTTTTACAATAGCTCTGAAAGGGCCTGGCGCAAAAATTAACACCGATGAATGGCACGAGCGTTATAAACAGATAAATGTACCCGCCGTGAACATTGCACCAGAACACCGCCAATGGAACTATCAGCCAAATAAATTTATGTCCGCGGTAAGAGGTGAGCAGCAAAACAAGAATATAAACCGCCGTAAGCAGATTTGTGAAATCGGCGGGACGCATGCCCAGAAAAGTGCGGCTAACAAACAGTGCCAGACAGGTTCCCAGCGAAGCAAAAAATATATTGCCTCCCATAATTCGGCAAGCAGCGTAGATACATGCTGCGGTAAGGAAGTAGACGAGAAATTTCCAATACACGAGTGCACCCATAAAGGGGTACTCTTCGCTTCCGATTGCAGTGGTAAGCCGGTAAAAAAACAGATGGGTAAGCCAATTCTGGTTTATCCACCCGGTGGGATGCCAGCGGCGCAAGGTTTCGGAAGGCATTTTCTCCGCAATATTCTGAGCCCAAGACGGCCAGTCTTCAATCTCCCGGTCGGAGGGCCCCGGCGGGAGAGAATTGTAGCTGAAAGGATCGGGTGTATTTACTCCATGGCTAGAAATATGCCGTCCAGCCGCCATGGCCATCCAAGTATCCCCGGAACCGATTATACTGGTAACGGAATGCGCCGTAAACACGGTAATACACAGCCAGGCGGCAATTACTGGCCAGGAGATGGGGCGCGGAAATGTAGCCAGCCGCCTGTTTTGCGGATGGCTTTGTCTTGGCTGTTTTTTCACAGTGCTATTTCCAATCGCGGCTTCTGTTTTCATGGTTGAGCCCATGGTTTACTTTTGCCTTCTAAGCCAGGAATTTAACAATCAGAATAATGGAAGTTATTATGCTAAAACCGGAAAACATCATAACTGACATGGATGTAAATCATTTATTCATTTGTTCCTGCCACTTGTTCATATCCTCGCGCTGTTCAGTAAACCGTCTGTTCACATCCTCCCGCTGCATGGCAATCTGCTTCTCCAGCATATCAAAGCGCTTATCCACCTGCTCAAAGCGCTTATCCACCTGCTCAAAGCGTTTTTCCATATTCTCATGCTGCAGGGCAAACTGTTTATCCACCTGCTCAAAGCGTCTTTCCATCTCCTCCCGCTGTAGAGCAATCTGCTTCTCCACTTGCTCAATACGCTTGTCCACCTGCTCAAAGCGTCTTTCCATCTCCTCCCTCTGTAGAGCAATCTGCTTCTCCACTTGATCAATATGCTTATCCATCTGATCAAAGCGTCTTTCCATCTCCTCCCGCTGCAGGGCAAACTGCTTATCCACCTGCTCAATACGCTTGTCCACCTGATCAAAACGTCTTTCCATCTCCTCCCGCTGCAGGGCAAACTGCTTATCCACCTGCTCAAAGCGTTTTTCCATATCCTCCCGCTGTAGAGCAATCTGCTTGTCCACCTGCTCAATACGCTTTTCCATCAGCTGAATTGTCTGTTCATTCAGGTTCCCCCGGGATGGCCCGAGAAGAACATCTGATTGTATCAAGGTTTGATATTGTTCTTGAATGTGTGCAAGAATTTCTTTGAGCTGAGATTCGCTGAATTCTGAGTACTGAACCGCTTCAGTAGCCGCGCTTTGCATAAAGCCTACCTCCTGCAATTGGGATATTAAAAACCATCCTGTTGATTTTTAGGAAGCTCCCCCTAATTCTATATTGAATAGGTAAAAATTGTCAACTTTTTTTCCACGAAAGGCACGAAAATCATGAAAAGGTTCAAAAGACGCTCCTTATTCAAGAAAAGCACACCCGATCCCCCAAATAGCAGGGCACCTCTAAAAAACTCATTTAGTTCTTGACTCGAACTTTTCCGCCGCTCTTAAGTTGTCAAAATGCTCACGTAGCTTAGGCTGGCTTAAGCTTTTGCCGCCCGACAAAAAATTTCTTCGTCAATTTCCTAAAGCTGTTTTTTAGAGGAATCCATAAATATTTTTCGGCTTTTCTTACCATTCGCTCCTTTCGTAAACCATTACCACCTGCGGATTCCCTCTCACTCTGACAAGGCTTTCATGCCCTTCATCTGTGTCCGCAAAGTTTTGCCAATAATTTCAATCGGATGATTCCGAATTGCCGCATTTACCCGGATAAGCACTTCATCGTCAACTTTCTTGTCGGCGGGGTAGGGCTGGGCCCAGTCCTCCCTGGGAAGGGCACTTATGAAGGGTCTCAGAAGGGGAATGCAGGCATGAGAGAACAGGTAGTTGCCGTATTCGGCAGTGTCGGAGATAACCCGGTTCATTTCGTAGAGTTTTTTTCGGCTTACGAGATTGGCTATAAGGGGGAGCTCATGGAGCGATTCGTAGTAAGCCGATTCTTCTTTTATGCCGGAAGTGGCCATAACCTCGAAAGCCAGTTCCACGCCGGCCTTTACCAGAGCCACCATTACCACCCCGCAGTCGAAGTAAACCTGGTAGGGGAGGCGTTCGGCACTGGAAGTTTTTTCAAAGGCTTCCGCACCAGTCTCTTCCCGCCATGCGAGGAGCTTCTTGTCGCCCGCTTTCCAGTCCTCCATCATCTCTCTGGAAAAGGTGCCGGAGAGAATATCGTCTATATGCTTAAGGTAGAGATTGGCAAGGATTTTCTTAACATCCTCCGCGAGTTCAAAGGCTCGTATCTTGGCCGGGTTGGATAGGCGATCCATCATATTGGTTATGCCGCCGTGCTTAAGGGCCTCGGTTATGCCTTCCCATCCGTACTGTACCAGGGAGGCGGCTCTTTTTTCGGCTATGCCGTGCTTGAGCATCATGTCATAGCAGAGCAGAGTACCCGTTTGGAGCATACCGCAGAGAATGGTTTGCTCACCCATCAGATCGGATTTTACCTCGGCCACGAAGGAGCTGGCCAGAACACCGGCCCGGTCCGAACCGAGACCCGACGCATACGCCTTCGCGATATCCCAGCCCTTGTTCTGAGGATCGTTTTCCGGGTGCACGGCAATGAGGGTAGGTACTCCAAAACCGCGCTTGTACTCTTCCCGCACCTCCGTTCCCGGGCTTTTGGGCGCCACCATAATTACAGTAATATCTTCGCGAATCTTCATCCCTTCTTCCACAATGTTGAAACCGTGGGAGTAGCCCAGGGCGGCACCTTTTTTCATAAGCGGCATAATTTTTGCCGTAACTCCGCTGTGCTGCTTGTCTGGAGTAAGATTCATAAGCACATCGGCCTTTGGGACAAGCTCCTCAAAGGTGCCAACAGTGAAAGAGTTCTCCGTGGCGTTTTTCCAGGAAAGCCTTTTCTCCGCTATGGCATCGGCGCGCAAAGCGTAACTTACGTCCAGGCCGCTGTCCCGAAGGTTCAAACCCTGGTGAAGCCCCTGGGCCCCACAGCCCAAAATAACAATTTTTGCCCCCTTCAGGGCATCCGTGCCGTGAAATTCATCGGCCTCCATAAACCGGCAGGTTCCCAGCTGCCGCACTTGCTCCCGAAAGGGAAGTCCGCTGAAATAATTCATGTTTAACTCCAATATATCTTATTTTATTTGAGTCAATTAAAAACTTTCTCCTGGGCGTTCCCCGCCTTACCCGGCTAAGCCGTGGGCTTATCCGGGTAAAGCGGGTCGGGCTTTCCGGGGGTACCGCCTGCCTTTGGCAGGCCGCTTTGCGCCCCTCCAATCCCTAACGCACCCGATTCATTAAAAGGTTTTGAAAAGTCTCATTTAATTTCCTATTGTTGCAAGCATTATCGCCTTAATAGTATGCATGCGGTTTTCGGCCTCATCGAAAACCACAGAATGCCGGGAGCGAAACACGTCATCGCTCACCTCCATGGAATCCAGGCCATAGTCGCGGGCTATAAGCTTAGCTGTTTCTGTTTCGCAGTCGTGAAAAGCCGGCAGGCAGTGAAGGAACAAGGCCTCTGAATTGCCAGTTTTCGCCATAAGCGCCGCATCCACCTTGTAGGGCTTGAGCAAGGCAATCCGTTCGGCAAATTTCTCCTCTTCTCCCATAGAAACCCAGACATCGGTGTACACCGCATCGGCACCCTTTACCCCTTCCGCGATATCCGAAGTTACGGCAATGCGGGCACCCGTTTCAGCCGCAGTTTTTTTCGCACAGGAAACAATGTCCTCCGCCGGGAAAAGCTCCTTCGGAGCAACCGCGGTAAAGCCAAGGCCGAGTTTGGCCGCCCCAATCATCAGCGAATTGCCCATGTTATTGCGGGCATCCCCAACAAAAGCCAGCTTCATATTCCGAAAAGGCCGCTGCAAGTGCTCTTTCAGAGTCATGAAATCGGCGAGAACCTGGGTGGGGTGATAAAGATCAGTAAGGCCGTTCCACACTGGCACACCGGCATATTTCGCCATAAGCTCAGCCGTTTTCTGCTCAAAACCACGGAATTCAATGCCGTCATAATAGCGTCCCAGCACCTTGGCCGTATCTTCTATGGACTCTTTTTTGCCCATCTGGCTATTGGTAAGAAAGGTAACACGTCCACCTTCGTCGAAAGCCGCCACTTCAAAGGCACACCGGGTTCGTGTCGAAGCCTTCTCAAAGATCAGAATAATATTCCGCCCCTCCAGACCCCGCCCGCCTATCCCGGAGCGTTTTTTCGCCTTCAGATCAATGGCAAAATCGATAAGCCAGGTAATTTCTTCCGGAGTAAAGTCCCGAAGAGTAAGCAATGAACGTCCCTTAAGATTGACTGGCACTGAAATTCTCCTTATAGTACTATTCTAACTGAATTCAGAATTAAACTGCAATCAGGGAAGGGAAACTATGATAAAAAAAAATAATAAGAGAACCCTCTACCTTATTCTTGTGAGCTGCGGCCTGTTCCTCATCCCCATGCTCACAGTGCTCCTGCTCTTTTGGCACGGCGGCACCCAAGCCAGTCTCTTTAACAAAGCTCTTATCGTTGGCACAATCGTAACCGCGCTCTACCTCCCCATACTTCTGCGCCTCTACCTGCGCTCCGACACCTACACAGGCATCCCCCTCGAAGAAGTTGAACTCACGGAAGAAGACCTAAAAGATGCCATTGCCGACTGGGTTTACATTCGCCGCCGCAAACAGCTCGAAGGCGGAATCCGCCTTAGTGAAGACAAGGAAAACAACATAAAATGCCGGATTACTATCAGAACCGAGTAAATGGTTTGCTATCCCATAGCCTTCCTGGATTAAAGCTCCCTGCATGCGGCATAGAGGTTGGCAAACAGCGCGGCAATTTGATTCTGCGGCAAACAGGAATAGGCCACCCGAATCAGGCTGCCCAGAGCGATAACGCCAGTATCGTATCGGGAAAGAAGTCTCTGCCTTACAGCCTCCGCATCGCCTTTCTTCAGCTTAACGCACATAAAGTAGCCGGAATTAAAGGGAAGAGCTTCAAATTCCTCTTTGTATTCCTCATGGCGCTCCAGCTCGGCGGCAACAGCTTCAAAGCGGGATTTCAGGAGTTTGCGGGCCCGTTCCTTTTCGCCCTTGTAGGAGGCATCCTGATAGGCGGCAAGCAACAGGGACTGGGAGAGGTGGGAGGTATTGGAAATGCTGCCGCGCACCCGTCCGGCGGCTTTGTCCTCCAGCACAGCCAAGGCTTTTTTGCTCAGCCCTTTACCGGCAAAAGTAATGAACCCAACCCGGAAACCCCAGGCATAGTCTTCCTTCGTAGCACCATCTAACTTACAGGCAAGAATGTTTTCATGAAGGTTGGCAAAGCGTGCGAACAGGGACTCCGTAAATACCCCATTTTTGTATACCAAACCAAAATAGGCATCGTCGGTAATAACAAGAATGGTTTTCCCGGACTGGGCGGCGCTATGTATAGCCTCTACAATGTTTTCCGCTTCCTGTTCGGTAATGGTGTAGCCAGTCGGATTGTTGGGAAAGTTGAACAGGAGAATTTTCTTTTCTCCCGGACTCTTGAGCTGAGCGCTTAATCCGCTAATGTTGAATTCGGCGTTCCTGCCTCCTTCCGTAAAAGTGGGGAAGGTTTTCAGCACCGCGCCACAGGCCTCGGAAAAGACGAGCCGATAGTTGCCCCAGTAATGCTCCGGGAGAATAATTTCATCGCCCTCATTGGCAAACAGATAGGCCGCAACGGAGAGCCCGTGGGTAAGGGCATTTGTTACGACTGGCCGGGAAATTTCAGTGTTGCCGAGCGAGGGATTCTTTTCTCGTATCATGGCCTGCCATTTGTCTCTCAGTGCTGGTTCACCGAAACTTGGGGCATAGGTAAAAATTTGAGCCGGATCGAGCTCTACCAAATTGGCCAGCGACATAAGCCGAAGCGGAGAGCCATTGTCTTCTTTCGCCTCTCCAATCGAGGCATTAATAGCCTTGCCCCTGGCTTCCAGCCCCTGCGCTACCAAGCCTTTTCGCGGAAAAAATATGCTTTTCCCTCTCTCCGACAGCAGTTTCAATGCTACTCGGCCTTCGGCCTTCAGTACTACGTTTAATTCTTCCGCCTGCGGATTCATATATTACTCCTGTTCCGATTGTATCAATATTTCAGGTTCGTATAAAGGCCATTCAGTGCTTTTTCCCTAATTGTATTCTCCCGCTACTTGCATTTATCCTGATTTTAAAGTATTGTACGAAGCAATGCGAATAAAAGACTTGTTGAAAACCGGAAAAACAGCTATCAGCTTTGAATTCTTTCCACCCAAAACAGCCGGAGGCTGGGAGAAACTCTTTGGCACCATTGCCGGTTTAGTGCCTCTCAATCCGGCATTCGTGAGTGTTACCTATGGGGCAGGCGGTTCTACCCGGGAAAAAACCCATGAGCTTGTGGCCCGTCTCCAGCAGGAGGCACAGCTTAGCGTATGCGCCCATCTTACCTGCGTTGGCCACAGCCGCGGGCAGATACGGGAAATCCTGAACCAATACGCAGCCATCGGTGTAAACAACATCCTCGCTCTGCGGGGCGATATTCCCCAAAACACCATCGAAGGCGAGTTCCGCTATGCCGCCGATTTGGTGCGCTTCATCCGTAGTGAACAGCCCGATATGAGCATAGGAGTTGCCGGATTCCCCGAAGGGCATCCGGAATCCCGCAGCCGTCTGGATGAAATTGACCGTTTAAAAGAAAAAACGGATGCCGGTGCGGACTACATCATTACCCAGCTTTTTTTTGATAACAGGGATTATTTTGACTTTGTCTCCCGCTGTGAACTGGCCGACATTAAGCTGCCAATTATCGCGGGCATCATGCCGGTAACCAGCACAGCCAACATAACGCGCATGGCTGAACTGGCACCGCGCACCCGTTTCCCCGCCAGTCTTCTGCGGGCTGTAAATCGGGCCGCGGGCAAAGAGGGAGTGGAACATGCCGGAATACACTGGGCGGCCGAGCAGGTTAGAGGCCTGCTGGACAAGGACGTTCCGGGCATACACCTGTACACTCTGAATCACTCACGAGCCGTACTTGGCATCCTTGACGCTCTTGGATTGGCCACCCCTGCTTGAAATTTCCTGTAAACGGTATTGGTATACTTCCTTTATAAATGCTAAAATATCCCATGAAAACGAATCTAAAACGCTTTGTTAATGTGGCCGCCGGGCGTGAAGAGGCCGATCTGGTGCTTAAAAATGCCCGTGTCGTGAATGTCTTTACCCGCGAAATAGCGGAAAGCAGTATTGCTGTTAATCAGGGGAAGATTGCCGGTATCGGGAATTATCGGGGGCGGGAAGAAGTAGACCTTGGCGGGCGCCATGTTACACCGGGGCTCATCGACAGCCATGTTCACATTGAATCCGCACTGGTATCCCCGGAGCAGTTTGCCCGCCTTGTCGTGCCGCGGGGAACTACGGCGATAGTTGCGGATCCCCATGAAATAGCCAATGTCCGCGGGCTGGAGGGGATACGCTACATGGTGGAGGCCGCCCGGGGGCTGCCTCTGGACGTGTACTACATGGTGCCCTCCTGTGTACCGGCCACCCGCTTTGAAAATGCGGGGGCCGTGCTGGATGCAGCGGCCATTGCCTCCATTATGGGGGAAACGGGCATACTCGGCCTGGGTGAAATGATGGACTACCCTTCGGTGATAAGAGCGGATGATGATACCCTGGCCAAGCTGGCCGCGGCAGAAAACCATCCCATAGACGGCCACTGCCCCATGCTTGAAGGATTCGATCTTGCCGCTTACGCCGCCGCCGGCATTCATACCGACCACGAATGCTCCACCGTGGAGGAAATGAACAATCGTCTGCGGCTTGGCATGAGAATACTTATCCGCGAGGGTTCGGCGGCACGTAACCTCAAGGCTCTAATAAAAGGTGTAAACAACGCCAATGCCCACCGCTGTTCATTCTGCACCGATGATAAGCAGCCCGAGGATATTTTCAGGGAGGGGCATATCGATTACAACATTCGCCTGGCAGTGGAATGCGGCCTGGATGTTCTTACAGCACTTCAAATGGCCACTCTCAATGCGGCTTTGGGTTATGGCCTGCGGGGCAAGGGGGCCATTGCACCGGGCTACGATGCCGATATTGCTGTTTTAGACAATCTTGAAACCTTCAGGGTTCATTCCGTTTACAAGAAGGGAGTGAAGGTGGCTGAAAACGGAGAGTCCTTGTTCCAGGTAGGCTGCCCCGATATTTCTGCGGTAAGCCATACCGTAAAACTGCCGCCCCTAAGTGCCGATTCCTTTGCGCTCAGGCTGAAAGGCTCCAGTGCCCATGTTATTCAGATTCAGCCAAACACCCTTATTACCCCAAAAGCTGTCCGCGAAGTAAGAAGAAATTCCGCCGGCTTTTTTGCGGCTAACAGGAATACCGATGTGCGCAAAATTGCCGTAATTGAACGCCATCGGGCTAGCGGCAGCATCGGCCTGGGGCTGGTGGAGGGCTATGGAGTTACAGGCGGGGCCGTGGGACTCTCCATTGGCCACGATTCCCACAATCTTGTTATCTGTGGCGACTGCGATGGGGATATGAGGCTGGCAGCGGAGGAACTGGAACGCATGGGGGGCGGCATTGTGCTGGTGAAGAACGGCGCACTGCTGGATACCCTGCCGCTTCCCATCGCCGGCCTCATGAGTAACAGGCCCGCCGACGAGGTGAACAAAAAACTCCAAAGGCTTAACCAACTGGCCTACGATAAACTCCATATCAATAAAAACATCGATCCAGTTATAATGCTCTCGTTTCTTACCCTGCCGGTAATCCCGGAGCTAAAAATTACCGACAAGGGGCTGTTCGATGTGAAGGCCTTCGATTTTATTGAGGTGAGCGCGGGTTGAAGTAAGAAACAGGTACGAAGCTCAAGATACTAAAGGGCAACTCTAAAACCCCCATTGAGTTCTTAACTCGAACTCTTCCGCCGCTCCTTAAGTTGTCAAAATTCTCACGTAGCCTGGCTACGCTCTGCTTTTGCCGCCCGACAAAAAATTTTTTCGTCAATTTCCTAAAGCTGTTTTTAGAGGTACCCTATATTTTATCCATAAGACGCCAATTTTCTGAAATACCCGGGCATCAAAAAACCTCCTTCATTACAAATTCACGGGAGCATAAGCCCAATCGTTGAAATGTCTTCAGAGGCATGGTATTCCAGTTAATTTTCTGGTTCCGTTAGCCATTTGAGGCCCACAACACGTCGACCAAAATTCGCTTCGCTGAGATACATCAAAGCAGAAGAGTCGGTTTGTTTATACGAGATTTCCCTATTATTAGTTTCAAGGGCATGCCAATGCCCCATGGATACTATCCGTATTCCTTCATCGCCTTCACCTTCCCAGGGAATGACATAAAACATCCTGTGGCGTATATCCTCATCATCCCTATTGGTTAAGGACCGCAATCCAAGCTGGGATAAAGACTTTACCGCGAGATACTGAACAAGCTGCTCTGAACCAGGGTTTATATAGTATAATATTCCGCCATGAACATCATCACTACTCCATGGGTGGAGTATATTCTGTGTTGACATCCATAATACCCAAATACGGTTTTTAAACACAAACAGGTTTCCTGGGAAATCATGTACGCCAGATTCACTTGGACGAGCGGCAGTGATACGGCTCCAGGACTCACCGTCTGAAGTTTTCCAAATGGCACCATCAACATTGTATGAGCTGCCTGCACCGTAGTAGAGTTGGCCCTGGTAAACCACCGCGTCTGCACCCATCGCATTATATGTATCAGCGTAAGACGCATTTGCCTGATTGAACGATTCTTTCCAGGGTGCATTATCCGTTTTCTTTGTCCAGGCATCTTTGTCCTCTATATCGATAGTATTCCAAATATCCGTTCTGGCTATATAGAGAGTAGCAGCTCCCCACCGACCTATGCCATCGCCCCCCCCGCCCATAAGCCATATCTTGCCGTTAAAGGGTATCGCGGTAAAGCCGAAGCGGGCAGGCCAGGGGGCATCATAGAGTTTGGTGAAGGTTATGCCACCGTCTTCGGATTTATACACGGCATTCAGAGCTGTAGTGGTATTATCGCTTGGGATAGCTGTACTTGAGCCGCCGAGGTGGTATACCGCCCCATTGTATTCTACCATAACACCCCAGTAAATGCCCTGCAAGCCCGAGTTCCCGGTTTGTTTTGTCCAGGATGCGCCGCCATCGGTGGATATGTAGCTTTGTGCGAATTCACCGCCGGTAAGCACAATAGCACCGTCTTCCCGGTAAAGCAGGCAACCAAAGAGATCCGGCTTGGTGCTATCCTGCCAGTCGGTGGGCACAGAAGTTTGAACACGCCGAATATTCTTGGCGAGATATTCCAGATTCACCTGAAAGGGGCCGATAAGAGCCGGTGGTTCGTACTTGTTGCTTGCTACAGCATAGAGATCGTAAAAACCCACATCCAGATGAACTTCTCCGTTCAGGGCCTGTACCTCACTGCTATCAAAAGAATAAGTCTGCCATTGAATCCAGTCCGTAGCACTGCTTCCCGAAGGCTGTGCTTTGCCTCTGCTGGCCAGATAGTACACCACATCGGGAGTAGGATTGCCAAGCACATCGCCCTCACTAAGCGCAAAGACACCCATATCTATATCGCTGGGGGTAATTTGCGGCCCGCCCTGCCATTCCGGCTTGAAGCCCGTTACCTCAAAAGGAATCGGATTGCTCCGCAGAGCGGAAGGTCCGCCATTGTGTGCTACGGCATAGAGTGTATACTCATGGGCCTGTACCTGTATGCCCGCAAGACTTTTTTGGGATTCCGCATCGCTGCCCGAAGTGCCAACATATTCCCAGCCCTCATAGAGCCAATCGAATCTTGTATCTTCGCCCTCAGGCGGAATAGATGGATCCAACTTTTTGCGGCCAATGTAGTAATCGTATTCCGGGAGGGGGTCTCCACCGATAGCCACAGGGGGAACGATGGTTATCATCCCCGCCTGTCCGGTATCGACACTGGGCTGATTGCTCCATGCCGTAGGAGAAAGGGCCTCAACGATGCTGCCTTCGGCACGAGGACTGCGAACCACTCCCTTAACATTGGAGGCCACGGCAACAAGAAGATAATTTCCGTTTTTCAGGCCGATTACCGGACTGGCAATGTCCTCCACCAGCTTCCATTCCGCGCTTAGCCAGTCTTCGTCTTCATTGAAGCCGGCTTCAGGCATGGCCATTCCCTCCGCCGCATAATAATAGGCCACTTCCGGGGCCGGGCTTCCACCCGCCACGCCGGGAAGAACAGTAAAGCGTCCCCGCACCGCAACATCAAGCTGTGGGCTCTCGGTCCAGAAGGGAGCGGTGGAGCCGCTCCCCGTTTCATTTACCTGCACACAAGCCGCAAGAAGAAAAAAACACAGTATTAAAAACAGTTGATTTTTTTTATTCATTGCTAGCACTCCTACTCCCCAATCCACACAGCCTTAAGCACTGTATAGCTTGGATCGTCCTTGATTAGAATTATGTTCCCAAAATGAAAAACGCCAGGGTTTTTATATGCTCCATTCGCATAATAATAGAACACTTTTGTCCACTCCCTGCCATTGAAGGAGTGCCAGACATCCTTAAAGTTTGTAATGTTGTTTTTGCCGCCAATAAGCCAGAGCCTGTCCTGGTAGACAAAGAAGCTATGGCCCATACGGGAACCCCATTTTTTCCCCACTGTGGGTTCCCTCAGCCAGCTTATCCCATCGCTGGACGACCAGACATCGTCCAGCATGACACCAGTGCTATCCTTTCCTCCCGACACCCATATCCTGTCCTTGTAAACGACGGCGGCGGCCCGGCTGCGGGCGGGCCATGGGGCGTTGGCTATGTTCTCCCAGTTGCGTCCATCCTCTGAAACCCAGACATCATTCAGGGCCGCACCGTCTTCATTTTCGCCGCCGAACAGATAAATCTTGTTGTTGTGAAATACGCCAGACGCATAAATGCGGGGCTCCCACCTATTGTGATACCATCCGGGATTATCGGCGAGTGACTTCAGGTCTGGAGCCCCATATCTATCCCTCTTCTCGGCGGGGGCTTTGTAGCCGGCGGCGTCTATTAGAATCGGGTAAACAGCTACAAAAAGTCTTGAACTTTTAGCAAAACTGTAACTGTTATTGGTATAGCTGTTATTGAGTATTCCACCCATCAGATAAAAATTACCGCTACGGTCGGTTACGAGGGTGTACTTTGTATAAGTTAAATCAGTTGCCCACGTAACACTGCTCCCAATAGCATTGGTGGTGCTTCTAGTCTTATGGGTGATTGGTTTGGAAGCATATAAACCGCCTTGAAAAAACAGGCTTAAGCCATTGTTGAAGGATTTTGGATACAGGAAGCCATAATAGCTTACCCCATTATATAGAGTACCATCCTCTGTTAGTGGATCATCTATCGGGCTAATATAGGGTATGGCTTCAGCATCAACCTCAGCAGTAAATACCGTCCTATAATAAGCATTGCTTGCCTGGGTAACGAATTCCCCCAATCCATATACAGTGAACTTCAACGGTTCCGATACACCAGCGCCAAACTGGTTTGAAGCTACTCCATAAAACTGGTAATTTCTTGATGCGGGCACAACATTTTCCACTGTGTCGTCTATTTTAATGGGCTTCCAGCCTTTTTCCACCCATTTCTCTGCCAGGCCCCAGTCCGCTTCTTCCGGCGGCGAAAGGTTGAGCCCGTAATAATAGTTGGCATCGTCGGCAGAGGCAAGCGGGTAGCCGCCGGGTGCACCGCCGTTTGCAAAGCGGAAAGAGCTTTCCCCCATGGTTTCCACCGTTGGAAGGGTGGGCCAGCTCGGCACGCCGCCAAAGGTTAAGGAATTGAGTTTAAGGCGAACTGAGCCGCCGTTGTTGGAGGCCACAGCGTAAATATCGTACTTGCCAGGGTCCATGTTATAGGCCTTATTGAATTGAATCGGCTTCCAGCCTCCATTTACCCAATCCAGCAGAGCATCTTTATTTTCTTCGGGGATAAGAGGGGCTGTTTCCTCATCGTTTTCATCCAGGGTGTATGCGGCGAAGTAGTAACGGTAATCGGGCTCCGGATCTGCCGGAGTAACATCGCCTGTATTGGGGTCTTTGGCGTTTACTGCCGTACCCTTGCCTATGACATGCGCCACTCCGTTGGAGGTATTTGTATCCAGCACGGGAGTATCCGTCCATAGTGTGGGAGCAACGGGAACACCCACCACAACCTCAATTCTATTGCTGAGCACCTTGTACTCACCGCTAAGGGCCAGCCCTGCAACCGAGTAGTTTCCGCCAGTGGACAGGTTGTAAACCGGCTGCTGGGGATTCTCTATTTTGAGCCAGCCGGATGCCTCCCAACTTGTGTTATCGGCGGGTAGTGCCGCGGTCGATTCGGCGTAATAATACGTTATGTTGGCCTCGCTGTCTACCGCGCCTTCGGTAAGGGAAAACTGCCCCTTTGCCGTGGATGCCACTGCGGGCTGCATGTTCCACACCGGGGGGGAAGCATCCGGCGTGGGATTGGTATTATCTGTATCTACATTGGTAAGGGTGCAAGCTATTAAAACATACAAAATACCTATGAGTAAAAATATCCATTTTTTCATTTTATGCACTCCTCTACTTTTACCTGAAACTACTGTACGGTAAAGCTTATTTTTTCTGAATGAAAATAGTTTTCTGCCTTTGCCACAACTAAAAGATGGTAGTCGCCAGCCGCTACAACTTCTGGTACATTGAATTCAGCAACAGATGCTTCATAGGAATTCCAATACAGTTCATCCATATATACGGGATTTCCCAAAACTGAAATGTAATCGTCCTCTCCAAAAACCTTCAAGTTAGTATTGTCTAATACATCTTTGTGATAATACACATAGGCTATTTGAGTTTCATTTAGATCTGTGTTGGTTTCAGCGGCAACCGTTATAGTAAACTGACCGGGCGTGCTGGTATCAATGGTTGGAGCCTTAACAAGGTTACCCTTGGTACCTAAGGGTATCGTTATCGTAATATTCCTTATAACCGTATCCTCGCTATTCGTGGCTACAGCAATAAAGTCGTATTCATCCGGAAAAACACCAACGTCGGTGTCCGGATCAACTTTTGTGTAGCCGTTATTCGTCCAGTCTGTATCGCTCCAGGTTTTCTGCCATGCTGGAGTAGCAACATGAACACCCCTGTAATACGTTACTGTTGGCACGGGAGAACCGCTTACCTGTGCGGGTATAAAGCGGTAACTGGAGGTATCGGCAATTACCATCGTTTCCACACTGTGTTCCACATCAAAAGAAGGAACGGCAGGGGGGCTTATGGAAAAAACCACCTCGGGAGTAATAAGCTTGCTATACGTATTTATAGCGGTAGCATAAAAATGATAGTCACCAGTGTCTATGTTCGTTATTTCATTTCCAGCATCGACTTCCGTGGTAATGTCGGTAAAAGCACTCCAGTCGCCGTCCGCTTCCGTTGGTGGATCCACGCTGGAGAGGGCATAGTAATACTTACGTGTCACTCCAATTTCATTCGGTAGCAAAGCTTTGTCCCTTACCCAAAATTTTCCTTTGTTGGCCGTTGTATCTGTTAAATCCGCAGACACTTTGGGCGTACTGTTCCACGTTAGAGTGGACTGCACCTGAAATGTTCCCCCGTTCGATACAGCATTCCCCCCGTTGTTGGATGCCAAACCGTAGAAAACGTAATTGCCGGCTTTCAGATAGAGAGGCACATCCGGATTGATTTTTACCAGCACCTTGCTGGCATCCCAATCGTCATTCGGCCCCAGAGCTGCCTGGCCTTCCGCGCCGTAGTAATACTTGTCTACTGGAGCTGGCGTACCGGAGAGAACTCCTCTGGTAAACACAACCTTGTTCGGTTCATCGCTGGTTGCCATGGGATCGGTGGTCCATACCGGCATGGTTGGAGCCGTTACAGCAAAATTTTTTCTTGTCGATGCCATGCTACCGGCATTATTCCGTGCGACAGCGTAAAGCCAGTAATTGCCTGCTCCCACCTTTATGGGAACACCTTCTTCTACTTTATTGGTAATATCTGTATAACCGGTCCATGTGCCTCCTGCATCGGCTGGTGGAGTGGTGTTTTCCAGTGCGTAATAATACTTTATGGAAGGTTCGGGCTGGCCCGTTCCGGTTACGGTGCTTACGGAAAATTCTCCCGCAACTGTGTCATCCACGTTCGGCGTGGGAGGAACGTCCAGAGAAGCAGGGTTCACACGGAAGACCGCTTCGGTGCTTGCGACAGTACCATAAGTGTTATTTGCAACTGCGTAAAGAATATAATCTCCCGCGGATGTTACAATAGCCTCTTCTGCGTTAACTTTTGTGTTGGCAATAAGGATAAATCCGGCATCCGTCCAAGTCGTATCCAAGGAAATATCAATATTCGTATCGTCAAGCGCAGGTGGGGTAGTGCTGCTTGCGGCATAATAATACTTTACGGAAGGCGTGGGGCCTCCGCGGACAGTGCCGGGTACAACCGTAAACTGACCATTCAGGCTCGTATCAGCACTGGGAGCATCCTGCCATTGCGGCGTGCCTTTAACGGTAAAGGTTACCTTGGCGGACTTTTCCTTAATCAAACGAACATAGGCCAGGCCGTAGAGATCGTATTCACCCACAACGTCCTCAACTTTTTTGCCGGGAATCGCTATTTTGAACGCGCTCCAGTCGCCGTAGGCATCGGGGGCTTCCGTACCGGACCGGGCATAATAATATTGCACCTGGGGAGTGGGTTTCCCCTCGATTGTTCCGTACGAATTTATGGTAAATTGATTTTCAACAGAAACATCAATTCCGGGAGATATCGTCCACTTCAACGGCGAAGTAACAGAAAATACAATAATTTTTGAACGCGCGTAATTGTCATTGGCATCGGCGGCAACAGCGTAAAGCTGATAGTCGCCTGCCCCCGCACTGTAAGTGCCGGAATCATCCAGGCGTGTCCAATTTGTCCATTCACTATCGGCGTTTTTTCGCGCCTCAGGTGCTTTAATGCCTACAGTGCTGTAATAATATAGCACCAGTATAGCATCGCCACCTGGAAATCCAGCTTGCAGGCGAAACTCATTCTGCATGCCAGTAACTACCGGCAGCGTGCCATCCTCCCAGTTCGGTAGAACATTTTCTCTAGGCACGGAGACAGCAAGGTGACATCCGGTGAGCAGAAGACTTCCGGCGTACAAACTCAAAACAGCAATGAATAATATATGCTTCATGTCTATTTCCTTATAGATGCTTACAGCGGCTCCATAAAGTATAAATTTTTTTTGTGTTTTCATCAAAATCGCATAATTTGCGGTTTTGTAAATCATTGCTGTGTAGAAGTAAATGATTTGCACTCTTCCTACACAGCACCAGCTTATTTAAGGCTTTTCCAGTCTCCATATTTAAACAATACTATATTTTCGGTGTAAGTGCTAGAAAAAAATATAATTTTTTGTAATTTCGCCTTTTAGAATCAAATAATCCCGGCTGATTTGTCTTCATTTTCTTGTCCTTGCATGATAGAGAATTCTAATAGCCAAAAAAATTTTTGACAAGTAGCCAGGGTTTGAGAGATACTACCATTACTTTCCTTCCAGGCACTTCTCCAGCGCATGCCAGGCCAGCGCGGCGCATTTTACCCGCAAAGGGAACTTTACCACCCCGCCGAGAGCGGCCAAATCCCCAAAGGCGTCAAGGCGTTCCGGCGGTGCTTCGCCGCGGAGAACGGCAATGAATTCCGCAATGAATTGCCGCGCTTCGGCGGGAGTTTTGCCCGGCAGGCGTTCGCTCAGCAGGGATGCGGATGCCGTGCTTATGGCACAGCCATGCCCGTCGTGGCGGGCATCGCGGATAGTTCCGTCCGGGTTGAAAATAACTTCGATTTTAATGGAATCGCCGCAAGAGGGATTTTCGTGGAGGGTGCTGTCGTCAAGGTGGGACAAATCCGTGCGGTTGCGGGGATGCTTGTAATGATCGAGGATAATCTCCATGTAGAGGTTATCGAGGGCGGGGGTGGCGTGGTTCATTTGAAATACTCCTTTGCTTTGAGAATAGCATCAATTAGGCGATTTATGTCGCTTAGGGTGTTGTAAGGGGCCAGGGAGGCGCGGGCGGTGGAGGGAATCCCCATGCACCGCATGGCTGGCTGGGCGCAGTGGTGCCCTGAACGGATGGCGATGCCCTGGGTGTCGAGGAACTGCGCGGCATCATGGCTGTGGACACCTTCAATGTTAAAGGAAAAAACGCCGCGGCGGCGCTTTGGCTGGGAGGGGCCGTAGAGAGTTATGCCGCTCAGGGAGCTCAGGCGCTGAAAGGCATGGTTTTCCAACTCTTTTGCCCTGGTTTCCAGGCGCTCCATGCCGGTTTCGGCTATCCAGCCCAGGGCGGCAGCGAGTCCCACTGCGGCGGCGGGATTGGGGGTGCCTGCCTCGAATTTATAGGGTAGTTCGTTCCAGGTGGAGCGTTCCAGCTTTACGGAGGAAATCATTTCGCCGCCACTCTGCCAGGGGGGCATGCGCTCCAGCCACTTTTCCCTGCCCCACAGTACCCCGCAGCCCAGCGGGCCATAAATTTTATGAGCGCTGAAGGCAAGAAAATCCGCCCCGCTGGACATAGCCTCCTCCGGCAGATGCTGCACCGACTGTGCCGCATCCAGCACCAACGGAATATCCCGCTTTTTACACCACTTGGAAACCTCCCTTACCGGATTCACGGTTCCGAAGGCATTGGAAACATGGACAAGCGAAACAATTTTCACTCTCTCGCTTCGCCCATCGCGTTCAAGAGTGTCCAAAAAATCCAGGTTGAGAGTGCTATCTTCCAGCACTGGAATAAGAACCAGCTCCGCCCCTTTGCGGGCGGCCGCCTGCTGCCAGGGCACGAAGTTGGAATGATGCTCCAGAGTGCTGACAAGAATTATATCCCCTTCTTCTACAAGAAGTTCGCTAAGCGACCAGGCCAGAAGATTCAGGGCTTCGGTGGTTCCGCGGGTAAATATTACCTCGCGGGGTGTTTCGGCCCGCAGCCAGCGCTGAACGGTACTCCGTGCATCCTCAAAGGCTGCTGTGGAACGCTCGGCCAGGGAATAAAGGGCACGGTGAACGTTAGCATTGCTGTTCCGGTAGTAATTATCCATCGCCGTGAGTACCTGTAGCGGCTTTTGAGTGCTGGCCGCGTTGTCCAGATAGGCCAGATTGGGATAATTCATGAGCAGGGGAAACTGCTCCCTGATGCTGTCGTCAATGGGTGCTGTATTCATAGTGTTATTCCTTCATCTATAGGGATTTCCAATAGTCTGTACTTCCTCAATGGAAACAGAATTTTTTATTTTTCAGTTCCTTTTATTGCTAATTATTTTTTTAGGAATTTTTATCCTGAATCGTTTAATTTTTTAGCAATGATACGAATTTTATCCAATTCTACGTACCAGGCGTTTAATTTCATCCTTAAAAGTATCTATAGGCAACAGTCCTGATTTATCCTTTGTGAGCTTGTAGGAAGCATTAGCATTTTTTTCCATACTAACCAAATTTCCAGCTTTTCCGGTTGTAACATCTGCTTTTGACCACACCCCAAACCTTAATGAAGAAGGAGATACTCCAAGGCATAATAATGCATCATAAGTTCTATGGTATCTTATATGATTAAATTGAAAATGATTATGAATATCTTCTGTCGCAGTTTTTAATTCAAATTTAATATTCATTATTTTTATATCCCATGGGCTTTGTGTTGCGTCTTGCCCGCTTTTTGTTTTCGGTAACTCATATTTTATTCCCAATTCACTACACAGCAGGATAATAAAGTCTTGACCAACAGAACCAACCTTTGTATTTGATATTATCTTTATCTGTCCAAATAAGGCACCATCCCATTTTGAATCATTGTTATAATTAGAGAGAGCTTTTATAAATAAGTCTCTGTATCTTTCAAGCATCTACGTATCCCATATTTACCATAGCATTTTCTATATGATACATACTGATATGTCTACAATTATGTGTAGCCAAGTTACTATAATTCCTCCAGTCAACGGTATATAAATCTTTTTCCACTTGTTTCTTGTCCTTTTTTATTACTATACCATACCCACATACATATTTAACCTTGTCAAAGGTTTTAACTGGTAATGGAGGCTCTGTATAAAATGTCCTTTGTAAAAAACAATCGGCTTCGGCTAATCTGCGTTGACCGCACAATCTTTCTTTTCTCATGTCTACCGTAAATAAATCTATCCATTCCTTGCACGTTTGTCTTTCTTTCTTTCTATTTTCACCCTTCCCCCATACTTGCCATAAGGCATTTACCTTAACATTTTTTCCATTAGGATTTAAAAAAGTATTATCTGGTAAATATTCTGAATATAGTAGTTTCATCCCTTTCACGCGATGTTTAGGGCTTCCTTTTCCATCGCTCTGAAAAGACATGGGCAATATAAACCCCACGTATTCCGAGAATTGGGCAGCTTTGTTTAAAAATGAAAGAGCTAGCCAACCCCTATACCCAAAAGGAGGGTTCCCAATAACAATATATTTTTTCTTTTTGATATGATTCCATGATAAAAAGTCTTCTTGAATAATCCCTTCTTTATAGGGAATTATATCAATACCTATTCTTTTGTCTTTAGGGAGTCTATCATAAAAAGCACACATTCCAGCAGATGGTTCTATAAAATGGAAATCATTAATATTGGTTTTTCCATCTTTTTCTACGATGTTTAGCAAAGATGAATATAAATATGCCGCTATATCAGGGTTTGTATAGAATTGATCTAATCCTGCCTTTTCCACATTAACCCATGATGGAACGTAAGAATTGTTTTTCCATTTGTCATTTCTTACCTGTATATATGATTCAGGAAACCAATCAACCCCATTACACATAATGCCTCCCCTTCATCCTCTTAATAGTATCAAAGAATGTTTCCTTTTCATCGCTATTGTTATACACATAGCTTATTTCTGCAACATATAAACGGCTTTCTCCCAAATGAATTGTGTTTTTTATGCGTTCTTGCAGAATTAGCAGGTCTTCATTCATAATTGTTTATACCTCAAACACCGCGGGCGGTATACCCCCTAAGCGTAATCCGGCAGCTCAAGCCATATTTCTTCCCCGCGCTGCTCCACGGCGAAGGACTGAACATCTTCCGTTGCGGGCAGGCCCCTCACTTCGCCGCTTCGGCAGTCGAAGGAGGAGCCGTGTTTTTCGCAGTATACCCGGCCATCCCACACCTCTCCCTCCGAGAGTTTTGAATATTCGTGGGAGCAGGTATCGTCCAGGGCTCCCCAGCCGCCGGGGAGTTTGAAGAGAACGATGTCATAGCCTTCCGCCTCCACTGCCAGGGATAGGCTATCCGCTGGAAGGGAGGCAAAATCAGCCGTATCCGCGGCCTTTACCCATCGGCCCATACAGTGCCCGCTTTGAGAGCCAATTCAAGATCGGTATGAAGCAGTTCGGCGGCATGGCCGCGCAGGTTTTTCAGCGTTTCGGCAAGAAAGCCCTCGGTAAGTGCCCTTTCGGCCTCCACGGGGGGAAAGCCCCGGCTCTGGAGGTAGAAGAGCTGAGCACTGTCCAGCTTGCCGCTGGTGGAACCATGGCTGCATTTCACATCGTCGGTAAGAATGTTGAGCTGGGGCAGGGAGTCCGCACGGGCACCATCGCCAAGGAGCAGGTTGTTGTTGGTAAGGTAGGCATCCGTTTTCGCGGCATCGTGCTGCACCTGAATTAAGCCCTGATACACACTCCAGCCTCCGGGATAAACCGCCCCCTTGTAGAGGGCATCCGACACCGCCCTGGGTGCCCGGTGATCCTGAAGAGTGCCAATGTCTATGTGCTGATCTTTTCCCGCCAGGTACAGGCCGTTGAGCCGGATTTCAGAGCCTTCGCCGTCGAGTATGGCGGAGGTGTGCGTCTTTACCAGCGATGAGCCGGTATGGGACTCCATAAAGAGGACAAGGGCATCCCGCTCGGCCTGAAAAAGGTTGTTCAAAAAGAATATCATCTCCCCTTTCAGCTTTTGTCTTAAGGTAACCCGCAACTTGCTGTTCGCTTCGGCGGTGCCGGTTATGCCGGCGTTTACAACCGGCCGCTGCCCCTGAAGAGAAGCCTCTGAAGCATGCAGAGACCAGATTATTTCCGCTTCGCTGCCGCCGCCGGCCTCAATGTGAACATGGGGCGCACTGAACAGATTTTTTCCATCGGCGGAGAGTGTTTCCTCGATAAGAATCGGCTTGTTCAGACATGCCCCTTTCGGTATTTGTACAATGGCAGCGCCGGGCGTGTTCCGCCAGTGCCATGCCTGTACCCTATCGGGATTATGGAAAAGATGGTTTTCCAATGCCTCCAAACCAGCGGGAAAATTTTCCGCGCTCTCCCAGAATGCCTTCACCCCGGTGGCGCGGGCCTCTTCGGAAACATATATACTCTGGGGGCATCCCGCCGAAGTGATAATGCGGACAAAGCAAGTTTCGGCATCCTGTGCCCCGGCAGGGGATAATTTGGACGCATCGATAAGGGAAGTGCCGGGAGGGGGTGAAGCCGCAGCGGCATCCAGTGTGCCCTTAGGGAGCAGCCGCTCCAGATGGGTGCGCCGCCAGGCTTCATTATCGGGGCCGGGCCATGGAAGGCTATCGAACAGTTTGGCCGCTTTGGCCGACAGGTTATTCTTCATTATCCAACACTCCCTTCCATCTCCAGCTCAATCAGACGGTTCAGTTCCACCGCATACTCCATGGGGAGCTGCTTCACCAGGGGATCCAGAAAGCCGTTGACTATCATCATAGAGGCCTCCTCCTCGGTGAGCCCCCGCGACATGAGATAAAACAGCTGATCCTCGCTGATGCGGCTTACCCGCGCTTCGTGCTCCATAGACACGTCGTCGGATTCTATTTCCATATACGGATACGTTTTGCTCTTGGAGTCGCGGTCGAGAATCAAGGCATCGCAAACAACGTGGCTCTTTACGTTCTTCAAATTTTCGGCTATTTTGACCAACCCGCGGTAGGTGGCGGTGCCGCCATCTTTGCTGATGGACTTGGAGGTGATAACGCTGGAGGTGTTGGAAGCGGTATGAACCATTTTGCCGCCGGTATCCTGATCCTGCCCCTTGCCCCCGAAGGCGATGGAGAGGACTTCGCCGTGGGCACCTTCACCCATGAGATACACCGCCGGGTACTTCATGGTGCGCTTGGAACCGATATTGCCGTCTACCCACTCCACGGTGGCGCCTTCTTTGGCTACGGCGCGCTTGGTTACAAGATTGTACACATCTCCCGACCAGTTCTGAATTGTGGAGTAGCGCACCCTGGCTCCCTTTTCGGCGACAATTTCAACCACGGCACTGTGCAGGGAATCGGTGGTGTAAACCGGTGCGGTACAGCCTTCAATGTAGTGCACAAAGCTGTTCTCATCGGCAATAATAAGCGTTCGCTCAAACTGACCGAAATTCTCCGAGTTGATGCGGAAATAGGCCTGGAGCGGAATTTCCACCCTAATGTTGGGCGGAACATAAATAAAACTCCCCCCCGACCACACCGCCGTGTTCAGCGCGGCGAATTTATTGTCGTTAAAGGGAATAATGGTGCCGAAATACTTTCGCACAATATCGGGATGCTTTGCCACGGCCTGCTCAGGGCTTAAAAACAGCACGCCCTGTTTTTCCAGTTCTTCTTTAATAGAATGATACACCACTTCGGAATCGTACTGAGCGCCTACCCCGGCCAGGAAATTCTTCTCCGCTTCGGGCAGCCCCAGCCTGTCGTAGGTGGCCAGTATGTCTTCTGGCAGGTCTTTCCAGGATTTTACGGCCTGATTGGCTGGTTTGGCGTAGTAGTAAATGTTATCGAAATCAATGTCGCCTATTTCAGCACCCCAGGCGGGCATGGGCTTGCGCTGGAAGGCTTTCAGACCGCGCAGGCGGTATTCCAGCATCCATTCCGGTTCATTCTTCTGGGCACTGATGGCCCGCACGATATCTTCACTCAAGCCCTTGTCCGGTTTGAAGACGGACTTGTCGGGAAAGGAAAACCCGTATTTGTAATCCGATAATCCGGCTACGGGTGCTTCTGCCTGATTCATTTCTTCATCTCCTTCACCCAGTCGTAGCCCCGCGCTTCAAGCTCGTTCACAATATCCGGCCCGCCGGAAAGCACAATGTGCCCCTCTACCATAACATGCACCTTATCGGGCTTCACATAATCCAGTATGCGCTGGTAGTGGGTAATAACCAGAGAGCCGAATTTTCCGCCTCTCAGCTTGTTCACCCCCTTGGCCACAATCCGCAGCGCGTCTATGTCCAGCCCGGAATCCGTTTCGTCCAGAACCGCGAAGTTTGGATTGAGCATTAGCATCTGAAGAATTTCCATCCGCTTCTTTTCGCCCCCGGAAAATCCCTCGTTCAGATAGCGGTTAATAAAACCCTGATCCATTCCCATAAAGTCCATGGCACTACGCAGCTCTGTAATGTAACCGCTCACATTGAATTTCCCTTCCTCGCCCCGGCGCAGTTCCACCGCCCGCTTCAGGAATTTCCCTACCGTAATACCGGGCACTTCCACCGGATACTGAAAGGCCAGAAAGAAGCCGGCCCGCGCCCGCTCATGGGCCTCCAGCTCGGTTAAATCCACATTGCCCATTGCAATGGTACCCGCTGTCATCTCATACTGCGGATGTCCGGCCAGCACATTCGCCAGCGTACTCTTGCCTGATCCATTCGGCCCCATCAGCGCATGCACCTCGCCGCTGGGCACTTCTAAACTAATCCCTTTCAAAATCTCCTTGTCCGGCAGCCCGGCCTTGAGATTGGTAATTTTCAGATTCACTTCTATTCTCCTTAAATGCGACTATTATGGTAGTATAAGATAAAGGCACTGCGATTTTTTGTCAAGGCTCGTGTCTTGCGGGCACAATAAACCTTTTAGAGGTGCCCTTTAGCAACTGGCCTGCTGCGCCCGGCGCCAGCGCGTAAGGGATGCGCAAGGTGCAAAGCAGCCTGTCCAGCCGTTTCAGGGGGCAGTGATTCTATACTGCGGCAAATATATCTTAAGCGTTTACTGGCTGGACAGGCCGGAGCGTTAGCGGAGCCTGGAGCAGCCCGGCCCGGCCGCTGAAAGCGGGCGGGTTACGCCCAAAGGTATAAACTCCAGGGAAAATACTCTCTTCCCTTTAGCGTTTCACGTCCTATATCGGATAGCCCATGAGCAGGCGGGCGTTTTCGCTCATCATGTCCTGGCTCCACGGGGGATACCAGACAAGGTTCACCCGGACGGCTTCCACATCGGTTTGAGTTTTTACTTGATGCTCAATATCCGAGGCTATCATATCGCTCATGGGGCAGCCGGGGTAGGTGAGGGTAAAGTCCACTTCGGCAATGTTGTCTTCATTTACCTGCGCCCGGTAAACGAGTCCCAAATCCACAATGTTCATGTTCAGTTCCGGGTCTATCACGTCGTAAAGGGCGTCTTTTACATCTTGATCGCTGGCCATTTATATTCCTTCTATGAATTTAACTTCTGGCTGAGTAATTTCAGCCAGTGTGGTGTTCTCCACGAAGTGTATCCATTTGTTCTGAAACACTTCGATAATCGGTTTTATCGTACAGCCGCAGTTCTCCTGCACGCAGTTTCCGTCTTCGCTAAGGCAGTCTGCGATGCGTTCGGTGCCTCGTACGGCTTGAATAACACGCCCAAGGTTCACGTCGGCGGGACTGAGTGCCAGGCTGTAGCCGCCTTGAGAGCCTTTCAAGGAGTTAAGAATTCCGTCAGCACCAAGTTTTTGCAGTATCCGCGCCAGGAGCTTGTAGGGTATGAGGTAGCGATCCGATAGCTCCCGTGCGGAAAGAATTTCATCCGCCGCAAGACGGCTTAACTCCACGAGAGCGATGAGCGCGTATTCAATGTCCTTGTTAAAGCGGAACATTTGGTACCTTATACGACTATTATGATAGTATTAAAATAGCTGGGGGTGAATTTTTTGTCAAGGGATGGATATGATTCTGCCTTCGCTCTTAGCCTCCCGCCCGGTTGAGTTCATTATTGGTAATTTTTCCCGATAGCCGCGGCAGTGCCAGGCGTATAACTTCGTCGATGCAGGAAACCGGGTGAAATGTGATGCCTTTTTTCACATTGTCCGGTATGTCTTCGAGGTCCCGGAGATTGGCTTCGGGGATGATGATGTTTTTCAGTCCGTAGCGCTGGGCGGCTATGGTTTTTTCCTTTAGGCCGCCGATGGCCAGAACTTTGCCGGTAAGGCTTATTTCCCCGGTCATGGCGAGGGAGTTTTTCATTTTGGTGCCGGTTATCAGGGAGATGAGCGCGGTTGTCATGGTAATGCCGGCTGAGGGGCCATCTTTGGGTGTGGCTCCGGCGGGGATGTGAAGGTGGAGTAGATGGGTGTTGAAGAAGTTCTGCTTGTCCGGGAAAAAGATTTCCGCCAATTTGCGGGCTTTGGTGTAGGCTATGGAGGCCGATTCCTTCATTATGTCGCCCATCTGGCCGGTGAGTTTATAGCCGCTTTTTGATTTTACGGCATCGGCTTCTATAACAAGAACGGCACCGCCCATGCTGGTCCAGGCCAGCCCCAAGGCCATGCCGGGGAGGAGGTTTTTATTGAGCTCTTCTTCACGGAAGTGGGGCTTTTTCAGGTAGTCTTCCAGAATATCCGCCTTGATGAGGACGGGTATCTCTGTTTCATTCTCCAGCACTTTGCGGGCAACTTTGCGGTGTATTCTATCTACGGCTTTTTCATAGGCTCGCATTCCCGCATCGCGGGCATAGCCTTCGGCTATGGCTTTAAGGGCTGTTTTATTGTAGCGAATCTGACCTTTTTTCAAGCCGTGTTTTTTCAGGCTTTTGGGTATAAGGTAGCGCTTGGCTATTTCTATCTTTTCATCCACCACATAGCCCGAGAGACGGATAATTTCCATGCGATCGATGAGCGGCTGGGGGATGGTGTCCAGGGTGTTGGCGGTGGCAATGAAGACGATGTGGGAAAGATCGAAAGGTAAGTCCAGATAATGGTCGCGGAAGCTGATATTCTGCTCCGGGTCCAGCACTTCCAGGAGGGCAGAGGAGGGATCGCCCTGATAACTGCTTCCCAGCTTGTCGATTTCATCTATCATAAACACGGGGGCGCGGGATTTAACGATTTTGAGTCCCTGTATAACTTTACCCGGCATGGCTCCAACGTAGGTGCGGCGGTGGCCTTTTATTTCGGCTTCGTCTCTCATGCCGCCAACGGAAAAGCGGAAGAAAGGGCGGTTCATAGACCGGGCAATGGATTTGCCGATGGAAGTTTTTCCTACTCCTGGGGGGCCTACAAGGAGGATAATTGAGCCTTTGGAATCGTGCTTTATTTTTCTTACGGCCAGATATTCAAGTATCCGTTCCTTCACATCCTCCAACCCATAGTGATCTTCATCAAGAATGCCGGAGGCATTTTGCATATCAATTTCATCTGCCGGCGGTTCAGTCCAGGGCAGGGAGATAATCCAGTCCAGGTAATTGCGTGTTACGATGTATTCACTGCTGGAGGGTTCCATAATGCGGTACTTTTCCATTTCCTGCTCTACCTGCTCGGCTATTTCTCCTTCAAAATGAAACTCTTCAATAATTTTCTGAAATTTCTGATATTCGCTGGATCGGGCATCGGCGGGTTCGCCCAGCTCCTTTTTTATGGCTTTAATTTCTTCCCTCAGGAAGTATTCCCGCTGGCTTTTTTCAATTTTTTCGTTTATTTCGCCTACGATGCGGCGCTGTATTTTGGATAGCTCATGTTCCTTTTTTATGTAGATGAGCACTTTTTCCATGCGCTTTTTAACATTGAGTGCTGCCAGAACCTCCTGCTGTTTGTCCCGGTCTATGTTGAGAATGCCGGTAATGAAGTCGGCAATTTTTCCCGGTGCGTCTATGTTTACCATGTTCAGGCGCATTTCTTCAGAAAACACGGGGTTGCCTTCCATAATTTGCTTCATTTCAGAAAGAAGGGCGCGGGTGAGTCCTTTTATTTCAATGTCTTCGGGGTTATATTCATCGTTGAGGTATTCCACCGTGGCCAGGTAGGGGCTTTCATCATTAAGAATTTTCTTGATTCGAAAGCGCATGTAGGTGCCGATGTAGATGTTTATTCCGCCGTCGGGCAGGTTCATGCGCTTGATTATCCGGGCAACAGTGCCAACTTTGTGCAGTTCATTCCGGCTGGGGGGATCGGCTTCGGGATCGGTTGTAAGCACCATACCGATAACTTTATCATTCTCAATAACCTTGTTAATAACGGCAATTTCATCCATGTTGCTAAGCATTATGGGGGTTACAATTCCCGGAAAGATGGGCTTCCCCTGAAGTGGAATAACATAAATTCGATTGGGAAGGGCTTCCGCCAAGGATATAACCTGATTTTCGTCTTGTTTATCACTCATAACTCAATAAAATACTAAGCAAAGTGAGATTTTTCAAGGGGAGTAGCTGAAAGTTCACGGAAGAATTTTCATGGGAATGGGGGAGGGTAGGCTGGAGCTTTTAGGCTGGAGGCTTCAGGTTCGGGGTATGGTTTTTCCTTGTCCACCTGCCTGCGCCGAGGCTTCGGCAGGCAGGTGAAGGGCGCGAAAAGGTGCAAGGGGTGATTTTTGGCTCTTCAGGAAATTATGTTGAAGGAGGCATTAAATCCAGCTCGCCCAAATAAAAGAGAATTGTATTTTTGAAC
>MUIB01000128.1 GCA_002084135.1 Spirochaeta sp. LUC14_002_19_P3
GCTAAGGTATATTACACTCGAACGCTTTTTGAAATCCGCTACAGAAACGCCGCTCCAGGTTCGCGCCCGGCCTCCGGTAGGAAGAACCGCATTCGCGCCCGTCGCGTAATTGGCCGCCGAAAATGAAGTCCAACAGCGGGTGATAACGCAGTAGCGGCGGAAAAGTTCGAGTCAAGAACTCAATGGGTTTTTTAGAGGTGCTCTATGTATTACAAGAGCTTACCATCAAGTCCCCGGCAATAGAGTTCCCCAGTCCGACAACTTGCGGCACCTTGTCTATCTCAATCTTGAAGCGGATACAAGGGTTAAAATCAAAGGAGAACAGCAAGATAATGAAAAAGATCGCTTAAATAATCTTTTTTTCAAAAACTTTTTTAAATATATTGACATAAACCGCAGGAAGGCTTATTATTAGATATAAGTAAAATATAGCCAACCGATATATTCTTCTTGTGAAGTTAGAAAATATATTCTGTCAGCTTGAGCTGTTTCATGGTGAAATGGGAAGGCGGCTGAAAGGGTTGTGCGACAGGAGGAGATATTATGAAAAGGATTTTTAGTCTGGCAATTTTCATGCTTCTTGGAGTTAGTATCGGCATACATGCCCAAAGCGGAGCAATTGGAAATTATTCGGGCAATATCCCGCGAATAAATGCCGGAATACCGCCAGCCGCCGCGGATTTTACCCCCTATGCGAAATCCTCCATGAAAAGTGATGAGTATCGAATTTCTATTAGACGGCAAAACAGCCGTGTTGCCTGGATTATTGGTGGGTAACTTGTCAAGTTAACTGTCCACTTTTTTCATGTAATTCATCTCAAATTCCCCTTAATCTGAAGTTTTAGGCTGAAACAAGTCTATTTTTCGTTAATTTCACCGAGAATTCAGCAGGGTTAAACAAATTTATCATAAATACCCGGGAAGTGCATCCCGGTAATTGACAAAACCCCGCATAAGCCATTATCATTTCCGGAGCAGTTTTACTCTTTGCGCCTGTCGTATAATGGTTATTATACGAGCTTCCCAAGCTTGTGACGTGGGTTCGATTCCCATCAGGCGCTGTGCAGGAAACATCTGTTGCACAGAAAGTGGATGAAGGGCACCTCTAAAAAACCCCATTTAGTTCTTGACTCGAACTTTTCCGCCGCTCTTAAGTTGTCAAAATGCTCACGTAGCCCGGCTACGCTCCGCTTTTGCCGCCCGACAAAAAATTTCTTCGTCAATTTCCTAAAGCTGTTTTTTAGAGGTACCCTGAAATTTTTCGCCGTCTACCATCAATTCAGCCCCTATCGTATCAGAAAATAATGCCGTTTGAGCCATGTTATACGCTCTTCCGCCGACTCCCTCCATTTGGAAAATGGCCAGTCCTCCGTGAGCTGTTGATAAAGTTTGAGTGCGCGGGGTAAATCACGGCTGCCGCCGGGTTTCTCCAGCAGGGAAGCCAGCCGATAAAGCCATAAGTCTCCCGCGGCGGAATCCAGCCGAAGCAGGGTTTCCAGAATGCTTATCGAACCGCTCTCAGCCCCCTCTTCACCATCCAGAACCGCAAAAGCAGCCTCCAGCAACTCCGGGGAGGGATTATTTTTCATATAATCAGGAAGAAGCGCGAGTATAGCTTGACTGGATTTTTCAGCAACCGCATCGCGCATAGCGGGCTGCTTATCCTCCGAAGCCATGCCCTCAAGCCCAGACTGCCCGTTCACCGCATCTGTAAAACCATCCCGGAGAACCGCGTCAACAACCTGGATGAATCCATTCTCTCCAAGCTCTATCGTTTTACTGCGCCGGTCGGCACTGCCATCGCTTAAACTCTGCCGGTCGTAATAAAATGTCCATGAACCCGGTTCCTCAAAGCGGTAATTGAAGCGAGTGTCTTCACCAATTCGTTCCCTGTTAATGAATTGCCAATCCCCCGGTGTGGAAAGGTCGGAACGGAATACCCAGCCCTGCCCATCCATATCAATCGCATACCTGCCATTTTCGCCAAGTTTCTCCGCGCCATTCGACATATCAGTCTGTACCGGCAAGGCATTTTTGCTGGTTTGGGCAATCTGTTCCGGGCTGGGGGCTGGGGCTTCGGGGGCGGTTTGTTCCTCGGGGGCTTGGGGACTTTGGGGCTGCTGTTCTGCAAGCGGGGATTGTTTGGCTGTGCCGCTAGCGCAGGATACAAGGAGGATACATAGCCCAAGCCATGTAAAGAGCACCTCTAAAAAACCCCATTTAGTTCTTGACTCGAACTTTTCCGCCGCTCTTAAGTTGTCAAAATGCTCACGTAGCTTATCACTTTTCATTTTTCACTTTTCACTCTTCACCATTCACCATTCCCTTTTGCCGCCCGACAAAAAATTTCTTCGTCAATTTCCTAAAGCTGTTTTTTAGAGGTACCCTAAACTTTGAAGGCTTCCGCCGCTGTGGCGTACAGACTTGGGGCAAACTTTCAGAAGAGTGTTTCATTCCAGCCCCAATGATTCCCGTATACGGTTATCATTGTCTTCGCTAAGGGTTGTAATACCGGCCTCGGCAGGATTAATCCAGAATTCCTCCACCTCCTCGCGGGACCAAATTTTATGCTTCTGACGCATGGGGTAGCTTATGCCGATATCCGGATCCCTGCTGTCGCGGTAAAAATCCTCGATTCCAAAATCGATGCTGTGCTGGATTATCTGCTGTTCTGTGGCAATTTGCTGCATGCCGGTAAGAACAGATTCGCGCCTGCGGTTTGGAACTGCAAGGATAATGATAATAACGGCAATAAGGGTAATAATGGCGGCAATTCCGAAAATAATGAATACGGCCTGTCTACTAATTAGCTTTAAGGGGTTTTTCATCGTTTGAATTCTGCTCCTTTTCATCTAATTTCAGGGTAATGAGACGGGATACGCCCGATTCCTGCATGGTTACACCCAGAAGACTACCCGCTCCCGCTGCGGTTTTTTTGTTATGGGTTATTACCACGAACTGACTTTTCTGGCCAAATTCGGTTAGAATGCCGATAAAGCGCTGGATATTGGCCTCGTCCAGAGCGGCATCTATCTCATCGAGAATACAGAACGGCGAGGGCTTTACCATGAATGTCGCAAACAGCAGCGCCACGCCGCACAGCGACCTTTCACCGCCGGACAGCAGGGATATGTTTTCCAGCTTTTTTCCCGGCGGCTGAGCGAGTATCTCCACCCCGGAATTAAGAGGGTCTTCCGAATTCTGCAAGCGTATTTCGGCCTTGCCGCCACCGAACAAGCGCCGGAACACAAGATGAAAATTATGCCGGATGTCCTGATAGGTCTGAATAAATTTTGCAACCGATTCCCGGCGTATCTCTTCAGTTACCTGAACAAGATCATTTTTTCCCTTCTGAAGATCAGTCAGCTGTCCGTTCAGGAATTCATAACGTTCGGCAACTTCCACGAACTCTTCAGGTGCCATGAGATTCACCTGCCCCAGAGCTTTCAGCTCACCTTTAACTTTTGCCAGCTCTTCGCGAATATCCCTGGCCGCGCGGGTTATGCTTCCCTTTATGTCCGCAAAATCGGCCAGTTCCCTTGAGTGGCGGTCCCGGAAGTCTTCCAGTAGCTGTTTTTCCTCTTCGGACAGATACCCCAGTTCCATGCGGATTTTTTCCTTTTCCAGCTCCAGGGCACCCCGTTTGGAAGAAAGGCTTTGAAGCTCTTCCTCTCGGCCTGCCATCTTCTTGTTTTCCCTGGAAATACCGGACTCCAGTCCTACCATGTCTCCGCGAAGTTTTTCCTGCTGCTTTGTGAATTCATCCTGTTTCTGTATGAGGAGATCAACCTGCTGGATAAAGTTTTTAATTTTATGATTCTCTGCCACGATTTGCTGGCGAATTTCATCGAGGTGTTTTTCTTCTGTTTCGGTTTCCCGTGCCAGAGAGGCAAGGGCATCCCGCACTGCTGCGGCCTGGGTGGTGGTGCGGGCCTGTGCCACCCGGAACTCCTCCATGCTTTCACGGAATTTTTGAATTTGCTGTGAAAGGGAGCTCTTCTCTTCGCCCAGTGCCAGAATGCGTTCCTTGAGAGATGCGGTTTTTTCTTTTGAAGTGCTGATTTTATCATCGAGTTCGCGCTTCCGGGTAATAATGCCCTCCGGGGTGAGAAACTCTTCGAGAAAATCAGCACCGGAAGCCCAATATTCCTCTATAAACCCGGCTAGAGCTTCTATTTCCGCGGAAAGTTCATCGAAGTAAACCGCTGTCTGTTCCAGAATTTCCCGGCTTTTACCGCCACCAGCAAGGTTGCGCCGATCCCCAAAAAGGCTCAGGCGGCCTTTTAGGCGAATCCGCAGCTCATTTATGCCGCTGTTTATCCTGTCTTTCAGCTTACGGCGGGTGCTTCGGTCGCTGTCGCTCAGATGTTTCTCCAGTTCACGGACAATGTCGTCGGTAAGGGTGCGGAGATCGTCCTGAAGGCCCTCGCGAAGTTTTTCCTCTTTTATGAGTGCCGCATTGCTGCTTTCCGTATCCGTGCTTATTTGCTGAATCCGGCTTTCAGAAGATTTTATGGTGCCGGCGCAGGAAATAATGCTTGCTTCAATTTCCTTGATTCTGTCCTGAAAGTTCACAAGATCGACTTCGCGCCTGGCTTTTTGCTCCGCAAGTTCCTTAAGCGAAGCGGCGGCATTCTTTTCTCTTGCCCCAAAAGTTTTAAGAATTTCTTCGGATTCATTTCGGTTATCGCGAATTTGGCGGATTTGCCGCTGCAAGTTCTCTTTCTCCAAATCGAGCCCATAAAGCTGTTTCTGATTTTCGATGAGCCGGGACTCCATGGTGTTCACGGTATCCAGTTTGCTGGCCAGGGTGTTTTTTATTTCCTGTATCCGCCGGGCAATTTCGGTGTACTGCTTCGCTTTATTCTCCAGCTGCCGGGTGCGTTCATCGCGGGTATCTTCCAGCTTCTGCCACTGCTGGAGTTTAAGGTTTCTATCGAGGGTGAATATTTCTTCTCTCAGGCGGCGGTAGGCCATGGTTTTTTCGGTTTGTTTTTTAAGCACTTCGTGGCTGCGGCGCACCTCGCGGAGAATGTTTTCCACCTGGTTCATGTTTTCTTCGGTGCGAGTGAGTTTGCGTTCGGCCTCGTTGCTGCGCGCCAGAAATTTGGTTATGCCTGCCGCTTCCTCGAACAGGTAGCGCCGCTCTTCGGGCCTGGTGGACAGGATTTGATCGATGCGCCCCTGCTCCATAATGGAATAGGCCGACTTGCCTATACCGGTATCGAAGAACAGCTCCCGTATTTCCTTGAGTCTTACGGAGTTGCCGTTAAGGATGTATTCATTTTCCCCTTCGCGGAATATGCGGCGCTTAATGGCAATTTCAGGGCGTTCCAGCTCCAGCACGCCCGTTTCGTTGGCAATAACAAGGGTTACCTCGGCAGCACTCAGTGCCTTGCGGTGCTCCGTGCCGCTGAATATAACATCGTCCATGCGCTCGGCACGCATGTTTCTTACCGACTGCTCGCCCAGCACCCACTTAACGGCATCGACAATATTGCTTTTGCCGCAGCCGTTAGGGCCAAGCAACGCTGTAATTCCGTCTGAGAAATCAATAATCGTTTTATCGGCAAAGGATTTGAAACCGAGTATTTCTATACGCTTAAGGAACACCTGTCCTCCCGAGGTTTCATTATATTCAAGCCGCTGCTCTGTGGCAAGTAAGGGTGTTTTGGTTCAGCGGAAACATGTACTACAAAGTTTGACAGGCTTCGGGTGCCGTTCTTATAAATCTTTAAGTTTAATAGGGATGGGGGTAGATTCCTGTTCTTCGCCCTGAAGATTGGCGAATTGTTTCAGGAGGTCTCTTTCTTTGCTGGAAAGTTTAACCGGGACTTGAATTTTCAGTTTTACATAAAAATCGCCGCGGCGGGTGCCGCCGCTCAGGTAGGGGATGCCCTCGCCGCGGATACGGAGCATTTTTCCATCCTGGGTGCCGCTGGGCACTTTGAGTCTGATGCGTTTTCCATCCAGGCTTTTTACCCAAATATCGGCACCGAGGGCGGCCTGGGATATGGAGATGGGTATGGCGCAATACAGATCGTAATCATGGCGTTCAAAGCTGGCATGAGGGCGCACCCGGATATGAACGTAAAGATCGCCCGGGGGGCTGCCTTTGGGGCCGTAATTGCCCTGCCCATCCACGCGAATGCGCTGTTTGTTGTCCATGCCGGGCGGTATGGTTACCTTAACTTTCCGGCGGGCCCTGTAGGTGCCGCTGCCGCCGCATTTCCGGCAGGGATTATCAATGACGGTGCCTTCGCCACGGCATACGTGGCAGGGGGAGGCGATGGAAAAGAAGCCGGAACTGCGCCGTATCTGACCGGAACCGCCGCACTGGGTGCAGGTTCGAACGCCTTCACCGCCCGCTCCGCCGCAGGTTTCGCAGGCCTGAAGCCGGGCGTATTCAATTTCCTTTTCCATGCCGAATACGGCCTGTTCAAAGTCGATATGGAGCTCATAGCTCAGGTTTTCGCCGCGGGCGCGGGTACCGGAACGGCGGGAGCCGCCGCCGAACAGGGAGTCAAACAGGTCGCCGAAGCCACCGAAGCCGCCAAAGTTTTCTCCGAATATGTCTTCAAAGCCGCTGAAAGCCGAAGCGTTGAAGGTGGGCCCGCCCATATTATCCACTCCGGCGAAGCCGAATTGGTCGTAGGCTTGGCGTTTTCTGGTGTCGGAGAGCACTTCGTAAGCCTCGGTGGCTTCCTTGAATTTGGCTTCGGCTTCAGCGTTTCCCTGGTTGCGATCGGGATGGTACTGGACAGCCAGCTTGCGGTAGGCTTTTTTTATTTCCTCGGCCGCAGCGCCTTTGCCGATGCCCAGTACTTCATAGTAATCGCGTTTTGCCACTCGTGTTCCTATTTATCCTCATCGACAACTTCATAGTCGGCGTCTTCAATATCGTCATCCTGAGGGCCGGATGTGTTTGCGGAAGAACTGCTACTTCCGTCTGCATGGCCTCCGGCATCGGCGGCCTGGGATTTATACATCTCTTCCGCGAGCTTCTGGGAGGCTGCCGACAGAACGGCGGTTTTTTCCTTAATGGTGTCGATATTTCCCGAATCCAAAGCATCCCGCACTCCCTTGATAGCCGCCTCAATAACACCTTTTTCAGGGGGACTGACTTTGTCTCCAAAGTCTTTGAGTGCCTTTTCGGCCTGATAGACCAGCGTATCGGCGTTGTTGTGCACTTCGGCGGACTCTTTCGCAGCCTTATCGACATCGGCGTTGGCCTCGGCTTCCTGCACCATCCGCTTGATTTCTTCTTCCGATAGGCCGCTGGAAGATTCAATGCGAATTTTCTGCTCCTTGCCGGTGCCCATGTCCTTGGCGGAAACATGGACGATGCCGTTGGCATCTATATCGAAGGTAACCTCAATCTGAGGCACGCCGCGGGGCGCAGGAGGAATGCCGGTAAGCTCAAAGCGTCCCAGAGTGCGGTTATGGGCTGCCATATCCCTTTCCCCTTGCAGAACATGAATGGACACGGCCGGCTGATTATCGGCTGCGGTAGAAAATACCTGGCTCTTCTTGGTGGGGATGGTGGTATTCTTCTCGATGAGCTTGGTGAATACCCCGCCGAGAGTTTCAATACCCAGCGATAAGGGGGTAACATCCAGCAGTAGAACATCGTTCACATCGCCGCCGAGTACTCCGCCCTGAATGGCCGCTCCCATCGCAACAACCTCATCAGGATTAACCCCCCGATGGGGCTCCTTGCCGAACAGCTTTTTAACGGTTTCCTGAACCGCGGGAATCCGTGTCGAACCGCCAACCAGAATAACTTCGTCGATATCCGATGCCTTGTATCCGGCATCTTTTAATGCCTGAATACAGGGCTGCTTGGTGCGTTCTACGAGATCGGAGGTCATCTGTTCGAATTTTGCCCGGCTGAGTTTGCACTGCAAATGTTTCGGGCCCGAGGCATCGGCTGTAATGAAGGGCAGGTTTATGTCGGAACTCTGGGTGCCCGAGAGCTCCTTCTTCGCTTTTTCCGCCGCTTCCTTCAGCCTCTGAAGTGCCATGCTGTCTTTGGAGAGGTCTATACCCTGCTCTTTTTTGAATTCCTCTACCAGCCAGTTAATAATGCACTGATCGAAGTCGTCGCCGCCGAGGTGGGTATCGCCGTTAGTGGAGCGCACTTCAAAAACACCGTCGCCCAAATCAAGGATGGAAATATCAAATGTACCGCCGCCAAGATCGTAAACGGCGATTTTTTCTTCCTTGTTCTGCTTGCCTATGCCGTAGGCCAGGGCCGCGGCGGTAGGTTCGTTGATGATGCGCTTTACTTCCAGCCCGGCAATCCTGCCTGCGTCTTTGGTGGCCTGGCGCTGGGCATCGTTAAAATAGGCTGGCACGGTAACAATGGCTTCCTTTACCTCTTCGCCAAGATAGCCTTCCGCCGTCTTTTTCATTTTCTGCAAAATGGCCGCGGATAATTCCGGCGGGGTATAGCTTTTTCCCTTTATATTGACCTGCACCACATCGTCGGCACCCTTCTCAATTTTGTAGGGCACCATGTCGATTTCCGTTCCAACCTCGGCAAAGCGCCGGCCCATAAATCTCTTGATAGAGTAGATGGTATTGCCCGGGTTGGTTACCATCTGATTTTTCGCTGTCTGCCCCACCAGCCGCTCGTCCTTGTCGGTAAAAGCAACCATGGAGGGCGTTGTTCTGGCTCCCTCTTCGTTTTGAATAACAATGGGGTCGCCGCCTTCCATGACAGCTACGCATGAATTCGTTGTACCAAGATCAATTCCAATAATCTTGCCCATTATATATCTCCTTCATTATCAATATTTTCATTACTAACAGTTTCAGGGGTTTCTCCAGCCTGAAGAGGCTTAATTACGGCCACTCTGGCGGATCGCAAAACCCTGTCGTGCAGCCGGTATCCAGCTTGAAAAACCTGTTTTATCTGTTCTTCTTCCACTTCTGCGGACTCTTCCAGGGCTATGGCTTCATGGCAGGCCGGATCGAAGGGCCAACCAATTTCTCCAAAGCGCTCAAAACTGTATTTTTCCGCCAGCATGCTGGTAAACTGCTTCTCAATCAAATCAATACCTTCCCTGAAGGTTTGAAAATCCCCGGTTTCCTCCGATGATACAATAGCCCGTTCCAGGTTATCAATAACCTCCGCTATGTCGCGGAGAATGTCCTGATGGCGGTATTTATACTCATCCAGCCGCTGCTTCTCCAGCCGCTTTCGGGTATTCTGCATTTCCGCTGCCATTCGCAGGCGTCCGTCTTCCAGTTCGGCTATTTTTTCCTGTAATGCTCTTATTTCCTCTTCCGCGCTGCTTTCTTCCTGCCCGGATGCCTGATTCAATTCATCTGTTGATGCCTGTTCTTCACTTTCTTCCACAATTTCAGATTCACTTTCAGAACTCATGTTTTCTCCCATAACTGTTAATCCCGGAATCGGCACTTGCTTATTATGGGCACCTCTAAAAACCCATTTAGTTCTTGACTCGAACTTTTCCGCGGCTCTTAAGTTGTCAAAATGCTCACGTAGCTTAAGCTAGTTTCGCTTTTGCCGCCCGACAAAAAATTTCTTCGTCAATTTCCTAAAGCGGTTTTTTAGAGGTACCCTTATGTATAAATGTACCACAAGAGCCTGAATAACTCAATCCAAAAGCACCGTGAAAGGGTTACAATCCTGAAAGCGGAGCTGCATCAAAACTTTGATGATGCGTTAGGGATTGGAGGGGCGCGCAAGCGGCCTGCCAGAGGCAGGCGGTACCCCCGCAAAGCCCGGCCTCCGCGACAGCGGAGGAAACGCCCAAGGGCACCTCTAAAACAATCCACAAATTCGTTTTTCCGATACAGTTCTTTCAAGCGTACCCTGCTTTTAGCAAACGGCACTTATTCTTCGGGACAGTAATTTAAGGTTATCTTGAAAATATTCGTTTGTCCCTAAAATACACAAGAGCTGGAAGGAGCGTCAAGAAAAATTTTCGGAATTATGAAATTCGCACTCTAAACCCGGGTATGGAGCTGTTCTGAAACAGTCTTTAGTGCCCCTGTCTATCCCAGAAGCTGATACACGGTAACGAGTACACTCACAACAACAAAACCCAGCATGGTAAAATTAAAGTGCTTCATAACAGTCTTATGCATATCATCGAAACGTTTATTGATATCTTCAAAGCGCCGGTTGGTTTCCTCCCGTTGTTCCTCAAAGCGCTTGTCCATCATTGCCTGCTGTTCCGCGAAGCGCTTGTCCAACTCTGCTTTCTGCTCCGCAAAACGCTGGTTGGTTTCTTCCCGTTGTTCCGCGAAGCGCCGATTGGTTTCTTCCCGCTGTTCTGCAAAACGCCGATTGGTTTCTTCATGCTGACGGGCGAATTCCTTTTCCATCTGTTTGAGCTGGAGTTCCTGAATATCAGCTTGCCGTTTCAAGGCTTCTTCTATCCGGGTTAATCTTTCGGAATCTCCGCTGAGCCGGAATGGGATACGGTTTTCCTGAGCAGGGTTCAAGCCGTCTTCTTTCATCCACAGCTTAAGATTGTTCCTAACGTAAGTTTCAACACTTTCCATCTGCTCATTTTTCATAGTTGCTAATGCTTCCATAGTGTACCTCCTTAAATTATAAATATGGATACTTATAAAGACAAGGAGTAAGGGCTTGAAAATTCAAACATCAGGGATAATTACATAATTGTAATGTTCAACCTGCCTTTCTGACGGTGATTTTTTTCTTTAGAGGTGCCCTTTAGAGAAGCGCAAGAGGGGGTGTGCTTTTTATGCCGTTTGCCGTTTATCTTCAATCCACTGAATAATATAATTCACAGCATCATCCAGGGGTAATTCTGTTTTTTCACCGGAAGCGCGGAATTTTATCTCGGCCTTCCCTTCTGCGGCGGAACGCGCTCCCAGAGTTATTTGTACCGGATAACCAATGAGGTCGGCGTCTTTGAATTTAAATCCCGGACGCTCATTTCTGTCATCAAGTACGGTTTCAATGCCGGCCTGTGTGAGATCGATATAAACTTTTTCGGCGGCGGCGGTAACGGTTTCGTTGTTCATTTGCAGCGGAAGGACTATTGCTTCCCAGGGGGCCAGCGGCACTGGCCAGATTATGCCGTTCTCATCGTGGTTCTGCTCAATGGCTGCGGCCATGGTTCGGCCTATGCCTATGCCGTAGCAGCCCATTTCCACCGGTTTGGAGTTTCCTTCTTCATCGAGGTAAAGGCAGTTCATGGCCTGAGAATATTTGGTGCCGAGGTAGAAGACATGTCCTACTTCGATGCCTCTGAATTCTTCCATCTGGCCTTCTTTACACTCCGGGCATGTATCTCCGGCGGCGGCAAAAGTAATGTCGGCGAATTCGCTCACCTGAAAATCCCGCTCAGGGTTTATGTTGACAGTATGTTTATCATTTTGGTTGGCACCGGATATCCAGTTCTCACCGCTGGAAGCCGAAAAATCGGCGATAATGTTTATGTTCGGTGGCAGGTTTACCGGGCCGATAAATCCTGGCTCGGCGCCAATGGCTTCCTTCACTTTTTCAGGGGCGGCTAAACGCAGCGCACTGGCATTCAAAACGGCTTGGAGTTTTACTTCATTAACGTCCAAATTTCCGGCAATCAGCACCAGAACTAAACGGGAATCGGCTTCGTAAACCAGGCTTTTGAGGAATTTTTCCGGCTGAACTCCTAAAAATTGGGAAACCTCCTCAATGGTTTTCTGGCCGGGTGTTTCAACGATTTCCATGTCTTTGAATTGGGTTTTGTCCGGCGGATTGGGTTTCTGTAATACGGCCGCTTTCTCTATGTTCACGGCGTAGCTGCAACTGGTGCAGCTTAAGAGAACATCTTCCCCGCTGGAGGCCAGTACCTGAAATTCATGGCTCATGCTGCCGCCTATTTCTCCGGCAGCCGCATCCACCGCCCGGAACTTCAGGCCGCAGCGCGTAAATATAGCACTGTAGGCTTCATACATAAGCCGATAGGATTTGGCCGCAGCCTGTTCATCCAGATCGAAGCTGTAGGCATCTTTCATAATGAATTCGCGTCCCCGCATTAGGCCGAAGCGAGGCCGGAATTCATCGCGGAACTTATCCTGAATCTGATAGAGGTTCCAGGGAAGCTGTTTCCAGGAGCTTAAATGCCGTCTTACCATATCGGTGAATGCTTCCTCATGGGTTGGCCCCATGCAGTAATCACTGCCTTTACGGTCCTGGAAACGCAGGAGAAGGTCGCCATAGGCATTCCAGCGGCCTGATTCCTGCCAGAGTGCTGCCGGCAGAACTGCGGGCATGAGCACTTCCTCACAGCCGCGCTGGTTTAATTCGTCGCGGATAATGGTTTCAATTTTGCGAAGACTTCTCAGGGCCAGGGGCAGGTAGCTGTATATTCCGCTGGCAAGCTGCTGTATCATGCCTGTCCGAAACATGAGCTGATGGCTGGAAATCTGGGCGTCTTTGGGCACTTCCTTGAAAGTGCGATAGAAGGATCGGGTTAAACGCATTGCTCTAATTGATAACCAGGGTTTCTACCATGTAGCGGACAGAAAGATCGGGGGCTTCCTTGGCAATGGCGATGGCCAGGGATTTGCTGTTGGGTCCCAGCCACACTCTGGCAATGGAATAGGAAGCGACACCGGCGCGCATATAAGAGGGACGGCCTACCTGGTAGGAAGCCGTTGTGCCATCGCTGTTTTCAATGGTTATCTGGATACTAAATGCCGCTGAAACTTCACTCCCCCCGGTTTGAGTGCTCTGAGTAAGGGCCAGAATGAATGCCCTCCCGCGCTCGAAGTCCCGGAACATGAGCCCGGAAGCCGTATCGCCGCCGTCCATGCTCATGGTTTTTTCATCGGCGGCACCTTTAAGATAGAGCACTTTGCCCTGTTGCAGATGATCTATACCGTATCGGGTTTTATAGGGTGACATTTCACTGAGGAGTTCGTACAGGGCTCCCCGGGATTCCTGATTGGGAAGCATACGCAGGTTCCAGGTTTTTTTCTTCCAGCCGCTGGGAACAAAATCGTTGCTGGGCACATTGACTATGCCTATTTCCGCATAAACCTGGCCCGCAGAGGGAACGGTGACATGCTGTCCGAACATGAAGTAGCGGCCATCTGCGCTGAAGCCCAGATTTTCCAGAACCGCTAAATCTCCGGCGGAAAGAAATGCCGCCAGTAGCGTTAGAGCTGTCCATAATGCTATTCGTTTCATAATGAGTATCCTAATTCCTAATCGACAAAAAGAAAAGTGTTTATGAAATTTTTATTCATTGGATTTATCTGATTCTTCTTACTTCGTGGCTAAAGGCCAATTGCACTGCTTGCTCTTTCACTTCTTGAGTATACCCAATTCGTTTTCCATAAGACAATCCTCTCGCATAATTGTGCCTCCGGGAATTCCGGGGTGGTTCATGCGCCTTCCCCGTCCATCTGTATTTAATATCAAGAATTATCCCCAATTTCCCCCTGCCGCCACATTCATCGCTTGACAAAAACCAAACAGAGAGGCACGGAGTACACGGAGGGGGGAGACAGGCCGTTGGGGCAGGCCACTTATTCCATAGCATCAAACAGGATTATGGCACTCCCAAATTCCTTTGCACCTTACCATTATACAAAACAGCATAAGACCGTTTAATCTCCTGCTGAAAGCTGTCCGGTAGTTTATCCAGTTCAAAAATATCTATTAAAAAGGGGATGTTGCTCTCTTGTATGGCCTTTTTAAGTCCCATGTAATCTCTATCGTCTTGCCCATAATCGACAATGGCCAAATCCAAATCACTGCCAGAATGGGCTGTGCCATCAATTCGACTGCCGTAAGCCCATATAAGCGATTTTGGATAGAGTTTTTCAAAAATCCCTGTTAGTTTAATCCAGGATTTTTCATCAATAAGAATTCTGGCCATTATCAAGCATTTCCTTAAGCCTTTTGGCATCTTTTAAAAAGCAGTCAATAAGCGACAGTGTTTCTTCCACAAATTTTTGACCATAATCGTGGGCCGTCAGGTTTCGATTATCCCTGTACTTAAACCAGCGTTCCACTTCCTGGCTTTCCAACAGGCCATGCTTTAACGCATGCCGGTACAGGTCCTTGTAATTTAGCTTGTCAAGTTCACGTTTACCGGAAAAATATGGAAGTAGCTTTTTTCTTAACAGTTTACCACTTTGTTCAATAGTCATCTCAAAACCCTTAACCAAAGCGTTTCGGTACAATTCATACTCAATGGTATCAGCATCCGTGGCTTTCAGTAAGGTGTATGCCTTCTGTAGCGTCTTAATACATTTTTCCAGGTATTCTGTGTTGATCTTGTTCATGGCTTCATCTTTAGGTACCCTTTAATTGTCGGTGGATAACCTGGCACCGAACAGGCTTATTCCACCGTAACCGACTTGGCCAGATTCCGCGGCTGATCCACGTTCCGTTCCAGTTCCAGAGCGCAGTAGTAGGCGAAAAGCTGCAAAGGAACAACCATAACGAAGGGGGAAAATTCCTCGCTGATTTTTGGAACATAGAAAACATCGTCGGCAATCTCGGCAGTTTCCCTGTCGCCTTCCATGCAGAGCGCTATAACCGGCCCGCCCCGCGCCTTTATTTCCTTCATGTTGGAAATAAGTTTACTTCGTAAATGATCCTCAGGCACAAGAAACATGCTGGGCGTATTTTGATTGATAAGGGCAATGGGGCCATGTTTAATTTCCGCAGCACTACAGCCCTCGGCGTGAATGTAGGCAATTTCCTTGAGCTTCAAGGCACCCTCCAGAGCCACAGGATAATTGATTCCCCGCCCAAGGAACAAAAAGCTCTCCGCCTGATGGTACTTCTTTGCCAGAGCCTGAAGCTCCCCAGCACGCGCCAGGATACTCTCCAAACAGCGCGGCACGGATAACAAGCCTTCAATAAATGTCTGCCCCTGAAGCCAGGCCATGTGCCTCATGCGCGCCATCTTCAGTATAAACAGGTACAAAGCCGTAAGCTGACTGGTAAATGCCTTGGTGGAAGCCACGGCAATTTCCGGCCCGGAATGAATATAGACACCGCCATCCGACTCCCGGGCAATGGTGGAGCCCACAACATTGCATATACCCAGTACCCGGGCACCTTTGCTCTGAAGCTCACGGACTGCCATAAGCGTATCCAAAGTTTCCCCCGATTGACTCACCGCGAAGTAAAGAGTGCCCTCCTCCACTAAGGGATTGCGGTAGCGGAGTTCCGAGGCCAGTTCCGTTACGGCGGGAATGCGTGCCAGAGATTCCAGCAGCCAGGCCGCGGTCTGTCCAGCGTAAAAACTGGTTCCAGCAGCAATAATTACCACACGCTTAATCCCCAGCAATTCCCGCTCCGTCATATTCAGCCCCCCGAGCCTGGCCGTTGCCTGATTCTCGTCAACACGCCCGTTCATTGCCCGCGGAATAGATTGAACCTGTTCAAAAATCTCCTTAATCATGAAGTGGGAAAACTTACCCTTTTCCAGCTCCTCAAGCTCCCAGCTTATACGGCTCACTTCCTTGTCAATCGGACGGTTCCGCAAATCGCTCACCTGATAATCCAACGCGCTAAGCTTTACCACCTCGCCGTCTTCGCAATACACCACCTGCTTGGTATGAGACATCATCGCGCTCACATCGCTGGCAAGAAACATCTCATTCTCGCCGATTCCCAGCACCAGCGGGGAACCATTGCGGGCACCGATAATTTCACAGGGATGATCCGCATGCATCACCAGCAGGCCGAAGGTTCCCTGCAGAAGGGGCACACTGTCCTTCACGGCCTTTTCCAAATCCCCGCTGTACATGGATTCAATAAGATGAGCAATCACCTCCGAGTCGGTCTCGGTATGAAAACTATGCCCTTCGGAGCCAAGTTTTTCTTTCAACCGCGAGTAGTTTTCAATTATACCGTTGTGACAGATGGCAATTTTCCCGCTGCAATCGGTATGGGGATGGGCATTCACATCGGTTACCCCGCCATGCGTGGCCCAGCGGGTATGCCCCATGCCCCAGCTGCCCGTCGCTTCCCGGGGCACAATGGCCGTTAGATCGCGTATTTTCCCTTCTTTTTTATAAATCGTTAGAGAATTGCTGTTCCCAAGACAGATGCCCGCCGAATCGTAACCCCGGTATTCCAGGCGTTTCAAGCCCGTAAGCAATACATCTGTTAAGTGTTTTTTACCACAATAACCAATAATTCCACACATTTTTTCATTTCACCTCAATAAAACATACAGTTGAACGCTTCTTATAATATATGAACATTTTTATTTTTTCAAAGTCGCAAAGACGGAAAGACGGATTGAATAGGGTCATTTATATGGCTTTTATTCTATTGACCTTCATGGCATCCTGTGCGCAGAATGCGCAAATTAAAGGGCCGCCATATCAGGTTGATCTCACCCCGCCGGTTATCCAGTCCGCAAGACTGGACAATGAGTACCGCCTAACATTTGAATTCGATGAAGCGGTACGGGCTGTTCAAGGAGATGTTCAGATTGAACCGGTACTGAACATAGCCTCCGCCGAATCGGAGGAAAATCGCCTTGTTGTAACCTTTTCCGATGCCCAGAAAATTGGAGAGTCCTACACCATGGAAGTAAAAGTTACCGATGAAGCTGATAATGCCCTAACCTTCCTCTACAGCTTCACCGGTTGGAACCCCCGGGTGCCGGAGCTGCTCATAAACGAAATAAACCCTCAAGGGTCGGGTTCCACGCCGGATTGCATTGAACTCTTTACCTTAAAAGAGGGAAATCTGGGCGGGCTGGTTCTGGTTATCGGCACCGAAGGCTCTCCGAAAGACACATTCAGCTTCCCGGCGATAGAAATAAAAACAGGCGATTACATTGTTATCCACACCCAGCCCGATGGAGAAGCCGTCGAAATAGACGAAATTGGAGACGACTTGAGCGAATCAGGCGGCAAAAGAGCAACGGACACCGCACGGGATTTCTGGATGAAGAACGATCCCGGCCTGCCGAGCAACAACGGGGCTGTAAGCCTCTACAACCGCAAAGGCGGCGATATTATTGATGCGGTACTCTGGACAAACCGGGAAGACGATTTGGACGATGAGTCTCTTGGCTGGACATCGGAATCCTTTGTTTGGGCCGAAGAACTTGGCCGGATGAAGGCATGGCAGAGTGCGGGCGCGGTGCCCCTGCCCTCTGAGGCCATGGCCGTGGAAGATACCACAGGAACCCGGACCTTCTGCCGCGCCTCCGTTCCAGCCGACACCAATTCCCCTGCTGATTGGCACATTGTGCCAACCAGCGGACAAACTTTTGGAGCTGTAAACATTGATGATGTTTATACACCGTAGAATTAAAAATAATGCAGATACGCTGCAATAAATACGGCCAATTCCTTTCCCTTGCCCAAATGCAGGGGAAAGGAAGCCCAGTCGAAAGTGAAAAACACCTTTAACGATGAACTGGAAGCCAGCAGGAACGGCTACGCCATTCCTGCATAACCCGGAAGCGGCAAACGCCTCGTGCGATGCCCCTGCGTCATAAACGGGAACGGCCTGCAATAAGAGGAGGTTAGTAAGGTTAGAAAATGGAGCAAAGGTTTCTTCCATTGAGTTCCCGCTATTTCAAAGAGCTGGACAAATAGCCGATAAGCAAAGTATGAAACTAAAATATAATGCACCAACGACACTAACGTTCTCACTGATTGCGGTAACGGTTTTGCTGACCGACCTCTACATTATGCCGGGAACCATTGAATCCTTGTTCACAGCCGAAGGCTCAATGACCTTTATGATGGACAGCATACCGGCCTATGTTCGGATGCTGACTCATGTATTTGGTCATGCGGGATGGGACCATCTCTTATCGAATATTACGCTGATTCTGCTTCTGGGACCCATTCTGGAAGAAAAATATGGTTCAAGACCATTAACATTGATGATTGTTATTACGGCTCTGGTGAATGGCCTCGTGAATGCTTTTTTCTTTGAATCATCCCTGATGGGTGCCAGCGGAGTGGCATTTATGATGATACTCATGGTGAGTTTTGCCAACATTCAGGCCGGGGAATTTCCCATCAGCGCAGTGCTGGTGATTGGGCTCTATCTTTTTAAGGAATTTCTGGCCATATTCCGCTACGATGATGTATCACAAATATCCCATATTGTGGGTTCCGCCTGCGGTGCATTTTTTGGCTATCGCCGCACAGTGAGTCATCGGGGCAGTGTGCCAGCGGCTCCAGGCCGTCCAATTGCGGGAGGGCAGCAAACCATCGGGTAGAACCATTTCCATAGCTGAAATAAAACCCTTTAATTCTTCTGAATTATCCAGATATGTTGTGAATTCTGACAAGATTACGGGAGTTAAAATTATATGGAAAACAGCGGAATTTTCAAAGTCGAAGATCGCTTTGCCGTCGCGGCCCAGGGCTGGTGCATTATACGCGATAACCCTTTACCCCGCCGTGGCGCCCGGGAACTTTGCCGTTTTTTGGCGAAGGCTCTCAGGGCATCTGCCGTTGGTTTGGAATTTCATAATTCAGAGGGCTATGCCTGGCGGGAGCAGGCAGAGTTTTTTGGAAACAATACAACCAACGGCGTTTGGGAAAGACCCTTCCCTCAGGGAAGGTCGCGCTGGTATTTTAATGGAGGACAGCAAACTATCCCTGGCATTGAGCAGGTTCTGGATGTTCTTACTGATCAATGGCTCCACAGGGGGAAAATTTATCCACAAAAAAATACCAGGATTGCGGATACAGTTCCATCTCACGGTAATTCTGCATGGATAGCCGTGAGTGTTCAATCCCGCCGGGTACTCAGTCTTCTTCCTGAACTCTATCAATCGTCCAGGCCGCTGCTGCTCATTGGAGAGCCGGGAAGCGGACGCCGTTATATTGCACGCCTTATTCACAGCAATGGGCCTTATCCCTTTTCGCCGTTTTCAGCTCCTGAAAATCAGCAGCAGGAGGAAGCGCAAACCTGTTTTGTCGCCGATTGGGATTTAAGATGCCCTGAAGAGCAAATTGCTTTGCAGCAATGTTCCGGAAGGCTTATTGCCGCCGCTAACGCTGGAAATACAGCCCAAAAAGCACAGATTTCCTGGCGGCTGATAACTGGTGGCAGGGGAATGATTCTGTATGTTCCCTCCCTAAGGGACAGGCTGGCGGATATCCCTCTTCTGGCCAGTCAGTTTCTTCGCTCAGCAGCCCTTATGCTTGACAGAAGAATTCCTGATATTGAGCCGTTCGCCTTGAACCTGCTAAAAAGTTATCATTGGCCCGGCAATACCAGGGAACTCAGGGAAGCCATTACAGCAGGTTTAATGGCAATGGATATGGAACAATCCCTGCTGAAGGCGGAACACCTTCCCGCTGCGATTCGCGGAGCAGGAACCCTTTCCGGGCATTTTCCGCAATATCTGATGCAGTTGGAGCGCAATGTACTGCTTAATGAACTAAAACTTCAACACGGTAATGTTACTCATACCGCCAGAAAACTGGGGCTTACTCCCCGTCAGGTTACATGGCGGCTGAAAAAATACGGCATAGAGCCCCGAAGCTGTAGGCCCGGCTGGATAGCTCTTCCTTCGGGATTGACATAAGGGCACCTCTAAACCCCCCATTTAGTTCTTGACTCGAACTTTTCCGCCGCTCTTAAGTTGTCAAAATGCTCACGCAGCTTAGGCTGGCTTGAGCTTTTGCCGTCCGACAAAACTTTCTTCGTCAATTTCCTAAAGCTGTTTTTTAGAGGTACCCATAATGGGTACCATAATCTTTACCATTTCCCATAAACCTTGTTTTTCTGCTATTATATAACTTGAGATGATCATAGCTATAAAACATCCATCCGGGAAGTTTGAATACAGCTCCCGCCGAGCAGCATGAGCACCGCGCATATTCTCGCCGTTGCTTCAGGCAAGGGTGGAGTAGGGAAAACCCTTACCGCGGTAAATCTGGGACTGTGCGCGGCCCGCGCAGGGATTCGTACCGCCATCATAGATGCCGATCCGCTATCGGACATAATGGCGATGCTGGATATGCCGTATCCGTCACGGGAGCTCCCGGCGCAATTATCCGACCCTGAAGAACAAACACTCATCGCCGCGCCTCAATTCGAGATTATTTTTCCCCAGCCCAAACACAATGCCGGGCAAGTAACCAGGCTCATCCAGAGCCTGCTCAAAGAGCATCGCCAGTGGCTCGACAGGCGTTACGGCATGGTGATAATTGATATGCCTGCCGGTACCGGCTTTGAGGAGCCCTTCACCTATCTCACAGCGGTGGAAGCCCTTGTTTTGGTTACCAACCCTGAGCCAACCTCTCATACTGCGGCTGGTGCCTTCCTGCGGCAGGTAGGCAATTTGTATAAAAACAAACCTGTTTTTCTATGGCACAACAAATACCTGTCCCAGCCAATAGGCCGCTTCAGCCCCGATGATGTTATAGGCAATTACAACAACAATGTCCCCGAGTCTGAGCGGCTTGAACAGATGGATCTTCTCCCCATCGCATACATTCCCCCGGATCCTACTCTGGATCTCTCCAAAGCGGATCCTCCCGTTCTGGTAAATATCCATCGTGCCATCAATGATATTCTCGACGGCCTTGCCGAGGCGGCTCTACCCATGCAGTCCGTTCCTGCGAATTCACCCGCTGCCGCGCTCATAAGCGGCTTTCTCCGCAACGCCCCCAGCGGACAAAAATCCGAAGAAGCCATGGTCGAACTGGAAGAGTATATCGTCAGTACCGGCAGTGCCCCCATTCCCGCTGAGGTAAAAGATATTCTACTCGGCTGGTTCCGTCAGGCCGAATATTCTCCCCTGCGCCAAAAGATAATAGCAGTTCAAAAACTTGTTCAAAACCGCATCGTAGAGTTGGAATCGGCAGTTAATCCCTTTGTCGTCCCGGCAACCGCAGGGCGGCAAAAAACCCTTGAGCGGGAAATGGCGAAACTGCTCAGCTATCTCAAAGCCGCCCAGCCCCAATCCGGCTTAAAAAAACTCGGCGGACTGCTGCTGTTCCGCTATGCCCTTCTAAAACTCTTTACCTATCCCGCTGCCCTTCAGCTCATAGCCGAGATTATTCCCCGCCGCAAAGAACAGGGACGCCTCCTCCGCGACCGCAGAACCCAAATTCTCCATCTTATCGTTAAAAACGATGAGTACCGCCAACGCTATCTTGATGTAATCAAAAAACTTTTCCCCATGCTGTACGTTCAGCTGGAACATATTGCCGCTTCCTTCCAGCTTCGTCCCCTCCTGTACGGTGGAAAAAACGGCAACCCCGATCAAACTCTTTATCTGAAACTTTTCAACGAAGCCATGTACGAAATGGTCAACAGCGGCCTGGGAATAATAACCGGTTTCCGTCTCAGACCGGCTTCGCGGGCTTTTGGGGAGGGGTATGAGAAACTTGTCAAGCTGCTGGAGAAAAATGCTTGAGCTTTGTTAGTATCATTAAACTTCAGGGCACCTCTAAAAAACCCATTGAGTTCTTGACTCGAACTTTTCCGCCGCTCTTAAGTTGTCAAAATGCTCACGTAGCTTAGGCTAGCTTAAGCTTTTGCCGCCCGACAAAACTTTCTTCGTCAATTTCCTAAAGCGGTTTTTTAGAGGTACTCTATGAAAGTGGACAAGTTGCGTACTATAGGCAAAGAGGAATAGAAGGGATTATTGGACTTCTGAACCTTAGCTATAACATCTGTCGTTATGTGTATTTGAGACAATCCCTGGGATAAGTGGG
>MUIB01000044.1 GCA_002084135.1 Spirochaeta sp. LUC14_002_19_P3
TCAATTTTTTTCAATATTTCCGGATCGAGGAAAAAGTTTTTCTGTCCATTTGCCGCTTTCAGGGTTAAGTTCAATGTCTGAGAACCGCCGCTGTGTTCGTTGATAAACCGGCTACTGGTAATAAGGGAATCGTTTGCGGGAAAATAGGAAAAATAATCCGATTGATGCTGAATATACGGGTAGCAGAATAAAAATAATGCCATAAGCAGTATAAAGAATCCCAGTACAATGCCGCTGGAATGGTGCGCCCATAAGCCCAAGTGACTTACTGTTCTGGTAAGCCGACCTTCCGAAACACGTTTTTTATGGTGCAGGGATGGGGCTTTGAGAATACAGAATACAGCAGGCAGAAAGAAAAGGGCCAGCACCGCACAGAAGAATATACCCAGGCTAATGGCAAGGCCGAATTCCCGCAGGGGCTGCAAAGTTGTGGTTAATAAGCTCATAAAGCTGATAACTGTTGTTAATGCAGCAACGATAACAGTTTTCAGTACATGCTCCACAGCATCGGTTAGCCAGGTAATTTTATCCATACCGGCTTCCCGTCCAATACGAAAATACTCATTGAGAATATGAATGGTGTAGGAACTGCCGATTGCAAGCACCATGGAGGGAATAACAACAGTGAGTACGGTAATCTTGAACCCAATTATGGCCATAACCCCCAGAGTCCAGACGGCTCCCATAACCACAACCAGAATGGGAAGGATAATGGCCCGCAGTGAGCGGAAACTCAAGCCGAATATCGCCAGCATGGCGAATACAGCCAGTTTCAGCAGGTTGGAAAAATCCTTCAGCAGATAAAATGCTACCCGCTCCTGAAATGCCACTTCTCCGCTATAATGAACATTTGTCGCTTTTTTCAACGGACCGATAGCGGCATTGAATGCAGCAATAAAATTATCCGCGCTATTAACGGCTGTACCAATGAATACCGCGGTGAGAATTCGACCGTTATCGCCCACAACAAAGTTTTTTGAAAGAGTGTTGTCTTTTACTCGTTTGCTAAATATTTCCAATTCTTCTTCTGTAAGCGGTGCCCGTCCAGTTGGCGAGATAGTCGTAGGGATAATGCGTTTTGCATCGGATTGAAAAAATATGAAGTTAAACGGAGAGATAACCGTTTCAATTTCAGGAAGTGCAAGGACTTTGTCGATAGTATCCTGATAGAGTCCAAGGGTTTCCAAATTATAAATATCACTGCCGTATATGCTAAGATACATGTAATTCAGAACTTCTTTATCAACACCCAGATCGGTTTTAATTTTGTTAATACGCTCATTTTCGCTGGGCATGAGTGTGTTGACATCGGTATTTATTCCGATACCGAGAGCTTTCCAGCCGAGAAAAACAGTTATTGCTATGGTGGTGGCAATGATGAGCTTCGAATGTTTGAGAATTAATCGGATGAATTTATTGATACTCAAGCTAACCTCAAACTACCGGTAGCGCAGGGAGTATTCCAGCGGCTTTTTCAGCATTAGGACGGGCAGCATGGGAATTCGGTAAACAACGGTGTTTTTGTCCGCAAGCCGTCCTCCTTTTTGATCGATAATGCTTCCTTCTACATGTATTACAAGCTCCAGGGACGATAATTGAATTCCCTCGCGGCTTTGTTCGCCAAGAACAAATTCCATCATATCCAGATATTCCTCATCGGTAAGTCCTTCCGACGCTGAAGGGCCAAAATTTGCAACCAGCGGATTGTTCAAGGATGGATTTTCCGCGAGTATGTCGTTTACTGTTTCACGAGTTATACGGACTGTAAGCTCTGTAATGCCGTCTTTTTTTTCCATTTTTATCAGTTGGTTTTTTGTGTTTAGGGCCTGAGCGGCATTCACATCCTGTAGCAGCATGTTGATATCCGTAAATGTAAACTCCCCGGATAAATTTTGATTATCCCTGGATTCCAAACCGATAAGCCCTATTCCTTTTCGGCTCTTGAAGTCTTTTTCTATGGCTTCCAGATCGAAGAGAGATTTCTGCTTGTCCTTCATTTTCGCATCCGGCTCCAGCAGCGTGACAACCTGGGATATAACATCACTCAGGTAATCAGCAAGACTGAGAGTGAATTCCACCCGTCCGCTGCCAGTTTTTTCGATGTAAATCTCCTGTTTCATGGAACACGAAGGAAGCAGGATAAAGATGAATAGACAGACAATGCTGAAACTGTGTTTTTTCATTACGGAACCTCTTTTTTTGAGCACCTATGCCGGATAATGTAAGTATTAATTGAAATGCTGTCAAGTGGGCAGGGGGAAGTCCCAATAGTCCTCCGAAAACACCTGATTCAAACATATTGGTACCCATATTGCCAGAATGCCGTATAGCATTATAATAGGGTTATGGAAAAATGCCCCTGCGGCAGCGGTGCCGGGTACGCCGACTGCTGTGAAATTTACATTAGTGGAAAAGCCCTTGTACCCACCGCGGAGAAACTGCTCCGATCCCGCTACAGTGCATACGTGAAAGGCTGTATCGATTACATTATGAGTACCCATCATCCCGATACGCTGGATACCATTTCCCGCGAGGCCACCGAAAAGTGGTCGAAGAAATCGCAGTGGATGGGGCTGGAAATTCACAGTGCGGAGGAAGGAGGTACCGGGGACAGCCGGGGAATGGTGGAGTTTACAGCCATATACCGCAATCCCGGGCGGGAACTCATAAGCCACCGCGAAAAAAGTTTTTTTGAAAGAATGGACAACCGCTGGTATTTTAAGGATTATCAGATGATTAACGATCCGCAGACGAGGGATGCTCCCAAAGTAGGGCGCAATGATTCCTGTCCCTGCGGCAGCGGCAAGAAATACAAGAAATGCTGTGGAGTGTAGTGCATGGGATTACAGGAACTGCTGAAGGAACTGCACGGCGATAGGGCATTCATGGAGAACGTCAGTGCCTGGCCCATACAGCCGGCGCGGGCGGGTAGCTATGTGCCTTTGCCGGAGGATATTAATCCCGCGCTGCGAATTGCGCTGGAGAAACGGGGCATTACCCGACTTTATTCCCACCAGGCGGAATGCCGGAGGCTGGTCCGTGAGGGGCATGATACCGTTGTCGTTACTCCCACCGCTTCAGGCAAAACCCTGTGCTACAATCTGCCGGTGCTGGAGCGGCTCATGGAAGAACCCGGCTCACGGGCGCTTTATCTTTTTCCCACCAAGGCCCTCAGCCAGGATCAGCAGGCCGCTCTCGGCCAAATATTGTCCGGCGGGCTGAGCATACCCGTTTACACCTTCGACGGGGATACCCCTTCGTCCATCCGCCTGGCGGCCCGGCAGGGAGGCCGTCTTATTATCAGCAACCCCGACATGCTTCATACCGGCATACTGCCCAATCATACCAAATGGATGGAATTTTTTCAGAATCTGCGCTATTTGGTACTCGATGAGCTGCATGTTTACACCGGTGTATTCGGCTCCAGCATGGCCAATCTCATCCGCCGCTTGCAGCGGATTTGTCGCTTTTACGGCTCCCGTCCCCAGGTAATAGCGGCCAGTGCCACTATCGGCAATCCAGCTGAACTTGCCGCCAGGCTGATAGGCAGGCCGGTTAAGGCGGTGGAAGGCAGCGGCGCTCCGGGAGGGGAAAAGCATCTCATCCTCTACAATCCCCCTCTGGTGGATGCCCGGCAGGGTATCCGCCGCGGTGTGGTACTGGAATCCCGGCGGCTGGCACTGCGGCTGCTGAAGGCTGGTATAAAAACCATTGTCTTTGCCCAGAGCCGCATCAGTGCGGAACTGATTGCGGCCTATATTAACAATTCTCTGGCCAATGTTTACAACAGCAATCAGCGGATACGGGTGGAGTCCTACCGGGGCGGCTATTTGCCCAGCGAACGGCGGGCGGTGGAAAAAGGGCTGCGGGACGGAACTATTCAGGGGGTGGTGTCTACCAATGCCCTGGAACTCGGCATCGACATTGGCGGATTAGACGCCGCGGTGCTGGCGGGACTGCCCTCCTCGGCGGCCTCGGCCTGGCAGCGGGCGGGGAGAGCCGGGAGATCTGGCGAAGTTTCGGCGGCCTTCATGGTGGGGTCATCTTCGCCAACCGATCAGTATCTGGTAAAGCATCCGGATTATTTTCTGGGGCGCAGCCCCGAATCGGCCTACATTAACCCCGACAACCTTTACATTCTCGCGGATCATCTCAAATGCGCCGCGTTTGAACTGCCTTTTGAGGACTCGGAACACTTCGGCGCGGACAGCGGGGAAATGCTCGCCTTTCTGGAGGAGCAGGGCGTTGTCCGCCATACCGCGGAACGCTGGTTCTGGTCGGATCGTTCCTACCCCTCGGAGGGTGTTTCGATGCGGGGGAGATCGTCTGAAAACGTGGTAATTGTCGATACATCCGCCGGAGCGAACACGGTAATCGGTGAGATGGACGCCCATTCCGCCCGGGAGCTATTGCACGATGAGGCCATTTACCTTCACCGCGGGGAGCAGTACATGGTGAAGCGCCTGGATTTGGAAAATCATCATGCCTATGTGGAGAGGTCTACCGTAAATTACTACACCGATGCCATTACCAAAAGCGATATAAAGGTGCTCACGAACGATGGCCGCCGCTCCATAGCCGGAGCCGAGGAGTTTTTGGGTGATCTCCTGGTGAGGAGCAATGCCTCCAGCTACAAAAAAATTCGTTTCGGAACCCACGAAAACGTTGGCTTCGGGGAAATTTCCCTGCCGGAAGACGAGATGCACACACGGGGCATATTTCTTGCCTTCGCCAGGGATTCACCCGCCGGAAAGGCATGGGAGGCCGTTCCCGCTGCCATGCAGGCGCCTACCGCCGCCCGCACCGCGACATTGATGCGGGTAAGTGCGCCAATATTCCTGCTCAGTCAGCCGGGGGACTTAGGCATAGCCGCCCGGGTGCAGGATCCGCACTTCAAGGAAAGCGGTATTTACATCTACGACAACTACCCCGGTGGCATCGGCCTTGCAGAAACCTTCTCCGGGAGGCTGGAAGAAATAATCCGGGCGGCACTGGAACTGGCCGCCGGATGCCCCTGCATGGAGGGCTGTCCCTCCTGCATTGGTGCCATGGACGAGCGCGATGAGCTGCCGGACAACCCTAAAACCGCCGTTATCGAATTCCTGCGAACCTGGATTGAATAAGGGCGGGGGAGGCTTGCATGAGCAGTTTGGCCGAGCGCCTGGCGCGGCTCCGTGAGGCCGGATTGGCACCCCCGCCGCGGAGCAGTCTCTCTCCAACGAAAGCCGCCCGGACACCGCCCGGCAGCGGCTGGAAACAGCATACGGAACTGCTATGGGAACGCCAGCTCCATTATCCGGCTCTGCTGCCGGAAACTTTTGCAAGCGGCTTCATTCTGCCTCCAGGCACCGCAGCAGAAAATCTGCTCTTTTACGATTTGGAAACCACCGGCCTTTCCGGCGGCACCGGAAACACCGCCTTCCTTATCGGCCTGGGCAAGCAGCCTGGAAACACCTATACCGTAACCCAGCTCTTTCTGGCCGATTACCCCGGCGAGCCGGAACTCTTGCCAAGATTCAAGGCACTGAGCGGGCCGTTCAGCCCGCACATTTCCTACAACGGACTCAGCTTCGATTCCCAAATTCTCAAAACACGCTTCCTCCTCAACCGCCTGCCTCCCCCCGCCTCCCTTCAGGCCGATCTCCTCTATCCCGCCCGCCGACTATGGCGGGGCCGCCTGCCCGACTGCGGCCTTCAAACCCTCGAACGCAAAGTATTGAATATTTTCCGCCCAGACGACCTGCCCGGCAGCGAGGCCCCCGCGGCCTGGTTTGAATGGCTGGAGGGGAATGAAACCCGAATCGGCGGGGTGTTCCGGCACAACGCGAACGACATTGTCTCTTTGGGAAAACTTCTGGCGCGCCTGGAAGAATGGGCCTGCCATAACCCCCTGGGAAACTCCCCTGCCCCCAGCGGAACACCTCCCCGCTGCCGGGGAATGGCGCGCCAATGGGAGCAGCACTGGGAGCCGCCTGAATCCGAGAGGGGGCGGCAGTGGCTGCAAGCCGGATGGGGGGCGGGTGAAACGGACTGCGGCTATGAACTGGCCCGGCACCATAAACGCCTGAACCAGCATGAACAGGCTCTCTCCATCTGGGAGGCCATTCTCGCCAAAAACCCCAATGAATTCACTGCGGCCGAAGAGCTGGCCAAATACTGGGAACACCGCCGCCGCCGTCCTCAAACAGCCCTGGCAATAATAGCCCGTCTCAAAACAGACACCTTAAGCCCTGCCCAAAATGAGGCACTCGAATATCGGCGGTTGAGATTGGAGCGGAAAACTGCCGTTCCCCGCCCCCTACCTTGAGTGTATACAAAAACTGTGCTAAAATACAAAAATCCCCGAGGGGAAGGAGCATTTCATGGAAAATTTCAAAAAGAACGTACAAGAAAAACTTCAAGAATTGGATGAAAATCAAAAACGAACCTTCGCCTGGTACTGCGGAATGCGTGCCCTGCCGTTTTTGGGTGCTTCCGGGGATTTTGACTTCTGGGATGAAAGACAAAGGCAGTGGTATATGTTTAGCTGCTTTCATGCTCTGGATACCGCCGCCTCCGACACCGCCTTCGACACCGCCTTCGACTTCTTCGCCGCCAACGCCGCCGCCAACGCCGCCGACGCCGCCAACGCCGCCAACGACACCGTCGCCTTCGCCGCCGCCGTCGCCGCCGCCAACGCCGCCAACGCCCCCTACGACACCGTCGCCGCCTACGACACCGTCGCCGCCAACGCCGTCTTCGCCTTCTCTCATAATACCTTTAAAAACATAATTCTGAAAGATATAGATTCCATTAAAAGCGGAAAAAATCCATCGCTGTCAACGGAAATATACGGTGAAATATGGCCGAACTTTCTGAACGCCCTTGAAAACGAAAACTGCCATTACTGGGCCAGGCTGTATGAGAGCATCTTTCAGGGAAATTTCGACAGGAATGCCCTCGACCTGCGGCTGCAAGTTCCGGAGGAGATAAAGAAACTGGGCGCAGCCGAAGTGGGGCATTATCTGGAAAAGATAGAAGCACAGGGTGCTGAACAGCTCGATGAGGCCCGCATTATTATTCTGGGCGATAAAGGTGCTGGCAAAACCTCCCTGGCAAAGAGGCTCAAAAACCCCAAGGCAGAAATGCCCAAGGTGGAAGAGAGTACGGCGGGGGTGGATGTGTCGCGCTGGAAACCAAATGAAGCAGAGGTTCATGTCCATATCTGGGACTTTGCGGGGCACACCATTACCCATACGGCCCACCGCTTCTTTCTCTCGGAGCACTGCCTCTATGTGGTGGTTTGCGATGGACGCACCGAACGGGATAAAACTCTGGAATACTGGTTCGATCATATTAAAAACTACGGAGGGAATTCCCCCGCCTTCATCCTGGTCAATAAAATGGATAACAACCGTCCGGAAATTGCTATTAACAATCTAAAGGAGCGGTACAGCAATATTCAGGGGGTTAAGACATTTTCCATTAAAGATGACATAAAAGACTTGAACGATTTTCGTGCAACTCTGATAGAATCGATTAAAAACCAGCCTTCATGGAATGCCCAAGTAATAGCCAAAAACTCTTTTCAGGTAAAAGAAAGGCTGGAGAAGCTTTTTGATGAAGAAGATGCAGAATTTATTACCAGAGAGAGTTTTAATACGATAGCATCGAAATGCGGAATAGAAGACACGGTAGAAGACAGGGACGAACTGCTGAGGCACCTGCACGAACTGGGCGTGTCTCTCTGGTATAAGGACATGGAGGAATACAACACCCTTGTACTGAATCCCGAGTGGATAAGCGAAGCCGTCTATCAGATAATCAACTGGATGCACAATAATAAAAAATACTCCCTAAGGCTGAAATATCTCAAAGAGGTGTTTAAGGAAAATGCCAGCCGCTACCCGGAAAAGAAACACGAATTCCTCTTCGATCTGCTGAAAAACTACGATATGGCTTACGAAACAGAAGAAGAAAAGAACACACTGATTGTCCCCCATCTGCTGGGAGAAGATCGACCAAAAACACTCCCGGATTTTCCTGTGGGAGAGAGCCTGATGCTCCGCTACCGTGCCGAAGCTCCCCTTCCTCCGGACACCATTTCCCGCTTTATCGTTCGCCACAGCCGGGAGATAAAAAAGGAGGAAGGGAAATCCATTGTGTGGCGTTTCGGTGCCATTCTGGAAGATGGGAAGGGCAGCCTGGCCCTGGTGCGCGAGGAGGATAGAATCATCTCCGTATCCGTTAAAGGAAGCGACAAAACCGCCTATATCAGCCGACTGCGGGAAACACTCAGCGGCGAGTGCCCGGCGAACGCCACGGAGATCTACCAGTGGCTGGGTGAGGACCGGGATCC
>MUIB01000099.1 GCA_002084135.1 Spirochaeta sp. LUC14_002_19_P3
ATTTGCCGGAGCTGTCCAAAGGGCTGTCTTTTTTTGCCATTATTGTTGTGCTTGGCGGCTCTCTGGGGCTAACGTTTATTGCCTATTCGAAGATAGTGCGGTGGGCCATGAAAAAATGGAATCTGGATAAGTTCATGGAGCCGCTTTTCAAGGGAAATCGTCGGCATTGATATTTTTTAGAGATGCCCATTCTATAAGTTTGCCTGTATTACTCTGCATAAAGTTTGTATGCCCTCTTTGAGCTCATCGTTATGGATAATCAGCGGTGGGGCCAGGCGCAGTACATCCGCGCCGGTTTTCAGGATTATCACTCCCTGCTCCCGGGTTTGGCTTATTATCTTTGCGCACCACGGGCCGCCGTATTTTTCGTCTGTGAGGCGCACACCGCGCAGCAGTCCCGCTCCCCGCAGCTCGTGGGGAATGCCTTCCAAGCCCTCCCGGAGGAGACTGGCAGTGAGTTCGCCTTTGCGTTTTACCTCGGAAAGAAAATTCGGCGCGCTAACGGTGTCCCATACTTTCATGGCGACTGCTGTCGTTACTGGGCCACCGCCGAAGGTGGTGGCGTGGTCGCCGGGTTTGAGGAGTTCGTTTACTTTTTGCGGTATCAGGACAGCGGAAAGCGGCAGGCCGCCGGCCAGCGGCTTGGATAAGGTAACAATGTCCGGGGATAATTGGGTTAATTCGCTGGCGAAGAGGGTAGCGCAGCGTCCCAGACCGGTTTGAACCTCATCGGCAATGAGCAGGACATCGTACTTACGGCACAGGGTGTTCAAGGTATCCGCGAATTCAGCGCTGAGCTGCTGCAATCCGCCTTCGCCCTGAACAGGCTCAACAATTACCGCAGCGGCGCTTCCATCCAAATGCGCAAAGAGAGATTGAGAATCGTTGAAGGGCAGAATCTCACAGCCGGGGAGCAGGGGCTCAAAGGCTGTCCGGTAGGCCCGATTCGCGGTAAGGCTCAGCGCACCCATGGTACGACCGTGAAAGCCATTGCTGAAGGCTATCAGACGGTGGGCATTCTTCCTTCCGCGGGCGCGGGCATAGAGCCGGGCATATTTGATGGCGGTTTCATTGGCTTCCGCACCGGAATTACCGAAGTGAACCGCCGTAAACTGTTCGGAACCGGGTATGCTGACGGCGGTTAGTTTTTCTGCCAGGGCAAGCTGGGGTGGGGTGGCAAAGAGATTGGATACGTGGATGAGCCGCTTCATCTGACTGGCGGCAATCACAGCGAGGTCTTCCCGGCCATAGCCTAGAGCGTTCACCGCGATACCGGCGCCCATGTCCAGGTATGCACGGCCTGCCCTGTCGAAGAGACGGCAACCCTCCCCTCGCTCCAGAACCAATAATTCCTCGCCGTACTGCCGCGGCAGCGGCGGATTTTTAACAACAGCCTGCATGGTTATTCTCCCGTCTGGTATTCCATTATCACAGATGTCATGGGAAGGGGCATTCAGTAGCTGGGCCACGTGAGCATTTTTTGACAACTTAAAGAGCGGCAGAAAAGATCGAGCCAAAAACTAAATGAGGGTTTTTTAAGGGTGCCCTTCATATTAATCCAGCCGGTATCCGCTGCCCCGGTAAATAAAATTATATTCTTTAATCAGGGACTTATTCAATACATTGCGGGTATCCAGAATAACCCTGCCCCGCATTTTTTCTGCGATTATCCGTAAGTCCAAACTCCTGTATTCATTCCAGTCTGTAAGAATAAGCAAAGCATCCGCATTCTCAAGGGCCATATAGGAAGAACTGGCTGCCGTAAGGTTGGGAATAACCTTACAAAAATTATCCATTGCGGCCGGATCGTGTACGGTTACCCGGGCCGAAGCCCTGAGCAATTCCCGAACAACAGTTAAGCTGGGTGCTTCCCTTATGTCATCGGTTTCCGATTTAAATGCAAGTCCAAGAACCGCAATATTTTTATCGGTAAGGCTGCCCAGCATTGCCTTGAGCTGATCCAGCACCCTCATCTTCTGCTGTTCATTCGCCTCTATGACGGTTTTTATTAAACTCATATTTACCCCATGGGCATCCCCAATGGCCGCAAGAGCCCGGGTATCCTTGGGGAAGCAGCTACCGCCATACCCCGGCCCGGGGTGCAGGAATTTGCTACTGATACGGCCATCCATGCCCATGGCCCTTGCCACGGCATGGATATCCGCCCCAACGACTTCAGCAAGATTGGACATCTGATTGATAAAGGTTACTTTAGCCGCCAAAAATGCGTTGGAGGCATATTTTATCAGCTCAGCGGTTTCCATGTTGCACCAGACAAAAGGCACGGAAATAAGATTCAAAGGGCTGTACAGCTTTTCCAAAACGTCCCTGGCCTCTTGGGAATCCGTTCCTATAACTATCCGGTCAGGATGAAAAAAGTCCTGCATTGCACGTCCTTCCCTTAAAAATTCCGGATTGGATACCAGTTCAATTTTCGCTGCGGGATTATGTTTGAATATACGCTCCTGCATTCTTCGATTGGTGCCTACGGGCACTGTAGATTTGATTACCGCAATGGTATTGTTCCTTGCATTATCCGCAATGCAGTCCATGGAACTTTCCAGCTGGGATAAATCGGCGCTGCCGTCAGGCCGGGGCGGAGTGCCTACTGCGATAAATACAACATCCGCTCTGCTTACCGCATCCGCAATATCCGCCGTAAAATCCAGGCGTCCGGCCTTAATATTGCGTTGCAGGCATTCTTCAATGCCTTTTTCATAAATGGGAGATTTTCCCTTTTGTAAAACCGATATTTTGGACGTATCCAAATCCACCCCGGTTACTTTATGCCCAAAATCAGCCAAGCCGACCGCAGTTACCAAGCCAACATAGCCAGTTCCTATTACTGTAATATGGGTCATAATGGTTATCCTTTAGGATACCTCTAAAAAACAGCTTTAGGAAATTGACGAAGAAATTTTTTGTCGGGCGGCAAAAGCTTAAGCGTAGCTTAAGCTACGTGAGCATTTTGACAACTTAAGAGCGGCGGAAAAGTTCGAGTCAAGAACTAAAGGGGTTTTTAGAGATACCCTTTATTGTTTCCAATTTCAGAAAGCCAATTACAATCCTTCCGGTGATATAAGCATCTGCAAAGGCTTTACAAGAACTTCACAGGCGGCCTTTGCATCCCTACGAGATGTACTGAGTGTTTTCCAGAAAGACTGCTCAAAAAAACCGAGAATTGTGCGATCCGAAGATTCATCGCTGTGAACAATGTAGGAAGTATTCAGCCCGGAAGGATTTGCCACAGTAAAAGACGTGTAGGTCATTATAGGTAGCTTGGCAATCATAATCTTTTCCTGTCTGGTGGTTGAGCATACTTCAAGTTCATTGAACCGCAGCGGAATTTGATGGTATTCATCTCTATATATCGGCTCCAAATGCTTCGCGTTATAATTGAGAGGTTCAAAGAGCATGTACAGCTTTTTCCCATCTGATTGAAAGGTAATTCCTTCCTTTGAAGGATAAATATCCTTTACATTGGCGTAAGATATAATCTCATAGCGTGCATATCTGGTTGAATCATTAAGATGTTCCGTAATAACAAATCCTCTCTCTCGCGGTAGTTCGTCTTTCTTGTATGCTTCAAAAAGTTCAACGATTTTAGCCATAGGGCCTCCTTATGTATGTTTTTAGTATATTTTAAAACTGAATAGTTGTCAATTAAAAAAATACAATTTAATATTCATTATGAATTTACGCCAGGCAAGGGCAATATTCCGACTGGGCACCCAGGTAAGCATGGGCGAACTCAGTGGTATTTTTCGTAACCTTGTAAAGAAATACCATCCAGACAAGGTGCAGGATTACCCGGAATGGGCCCATCAGCGGATGACGGAAATCAATGAAGCTTATGAATTATTGGCAAGAAAGATAACCGAATCCGTACCGCAAAACCATCGGCAGAGCCAACCGAAAGCCGAAAGTGATGATGCTATTTACGATAATGGACCGCTATCCCGCGTAACACCGTTCGGCAGCGATGTGTCCGGGGTATTTTATCCCGCATTCAACACCTTTCTCGATGGACTGGGTCTATACTATCAATATGGATTGGAAAATCCGGCCTATCGGCAGGAGGGCGTTCGGCGCTTCCGCTACCGTGAAGCCATGCGGCTCATTATCAGTGGCCGGGATACCTTAATTGAGTATAAATCGCGTTTTGGGCACCCGGTTGTGGATGCGGCATCCCGATATGCCCGCTTAACCGTAGCAGACATAGACCTGGGCACAGTACCTGTATCCATGGACCCCAGATACTATAAATACGATAAAAGAATGATGAAGGCCCGCAAAGCCTTCGATGAATCGGTTAAAGTTATATTCTTTCCGGAATTTATCCCTAACCACCTTCGCAGCCGGTATTCATCCGGGCTTTATTCCTGTTACTCCGAGTTTATCTTTTATCTCACCGTGTTTGACAAAGGGGAGCGTCAGAAGTTGGGAATCCTTCAAACAGCCCGTTACGATGCCTTAATAACCCTCATTCAGCTACGCAACGCTGAGCTGCTGGTTTTTTAAAATGATCTTGTACCGGCAGGGCGGACTGGATACCCGTATCCCTCTTGAAAATTTACGGAAGATTATCCATCAAGCCCTGAAGCCGCTTGGAACCCGCCGCAAAGTCTTAATTATCCCGCCGGACATTACCCGGCTGCATTCCCATGCCGGTGATATTACATGCCATATCCATTCCTTTTATGGAACGGCTGTTGGCGGCATCCTGCCCGCACTCGGTACCCATGCCCCCATGAGCGAAAATGAACTTGCCCGTATGTTTCCAGGCATACCCCAAACACTCTTTATGAAGCATAACTGGCGCAGCGATCTTGCCCCTCTGGGCACTGTGCCCGGCAGCTATCTTTCGCAAATATCAGACGGCATGCTTAGCTTTGACTGGCCAGCCCGGATTAACAAAAACCTTGTTCACGGCGGCTTCGATCTCATTCTGTCCATAGGGCAGGTGCTGCCCCATGAAGTGGTAGGCATGTCCAATCATTCCAAAAACATTCTTATAGGCACAGGAGGAGCCGAAGCCATCCACAAGAGCCATTACCTGGGCGCCGTGTACGGCATGGAGCGCATAATGGGACAAACGGACACCCCGGTACGCGCCGTTCTGGACTATGCCATGCGTGAATTTGCCCATGGGCTTCCCATCGTCTATATCTTAACAGTCGTAGAACAGCTGAAAACTGGCGCCACGGCCCTTCGCGGATTGTACATAGGAAACGACCGGGAATGCTTTGAAGAAGCCGCGGAACTCTCCCGCAAAGTGAATATCATCCAGGTGGAAAAACCCATCTCCAAATGCGTGGTTTACCTTAACCCCAATCATTACCGCACGGCCTGGCTGGGCAACAAAGCCATTTACCGCACCCGCATGGCCCTGGCACACGGTGCCGAATTAATCATACTGGGCCCGGGCGTGCGCGGTTTTGGCGAGGACAAGGAAATAGACCGCGTAATCCGCCAGTACGGGTATAGCGGCCGGGAGACAGTAATGAACGCCGTCCGGAACAATGCCGATCTGGCTGCCAATCTCTGCGCCGCCGCTCACCTTATACACGGATCGCCCGAAGGGTGCTTCCGCATTACCTGGGCACCCGGCGGCTTGAGCCGGGAAGAAATTCAAAATGCAGGCTATGAATATGCCGATATTAACGATTTACTCCCCCTATACAGCCCCCTCCATACCTCTCTCGGCTGGAACACTGTAAACGGAGAAAACGTTTATTTCATCCCCAACCCATCCCTGGGGCTGTGGCGCGTTTAAGGGGTAAATCAGGAGGACTTCCCCCATTCATGGAATTGAAACAGGCTATTTAACAAAAATAGGCTACAAAGCAAAGGCCCTGCCGGAACACCGGTTGACTCCATCCGCATCTGGTGAAATAATACTCTTTCAGTTTGGAAATTTTTATGGGTACCTCTAAAAAACCGCTTTAGGAAATTGACGAAGAAATTTTTTGTCGATACAAGGCGGCAAAAGCGGAGCGTAGCTGGGCTACGTGAGCATTTTGACAATTTAAGAGCGGCGGAAAAGTTCGAGTCAAGAACTAAATGGGTTTTTTAGAGGTGCCCTTATATAGCCTCGCTGCTTAGAGGACGTAAACATGGCACAATCCAAAAAACCAATGGAGGTTTGGGTACAAATCCATTACCGCCGTGGCAATGAGAATATTAAATATAATCTCCAGCTTCCAAAAGGTGAAAAAAAACTTGATGGGCTTATGGTGGAATTCGACCGCCAGGAGATTTCCGGCGGCCAGCGGCTGCTGGTTTATATGGAATCAGAAGAGCCCATTGAAATTGCCTCCTTCATTCTTACTGGTTCGCTGGATTACGGCAGTGAGCTTTGCGGAATATTTGGCAACGGCTATCAGTCGTGGACTGAAAGTTTTGAACGCAGGCCCAATGAACGAATATCGGCGCTCAATTTTCCGGGAAAACTCTTATCTCTTCAGCAATCAGGTGATGAGCGGTTTTACAGCTATCCCGACCGAAGAGGCTGTTTTCACGGCTATTCTTATGCCTATCTCCGCTATTCCGACAGGCTTTTTTTGGTTTGCAGTCTCGATGAAAGTGTCGGCTTTACCATTATTGGAACGGATATCCGCCATGGGCTATTTACTCTCACAAAAGATTTGGAAGGGCATAAACTGACAGGACAACAGAAAATACTCGATCTTGCACTTCTTGAAGGCTCGGAGTCCGATGTGTTTGGCCTGTATGCAGATATGCATCCATCGTCTTTACATAATGCGCCGCGGGCACTTGCCTGGATGAGTGAACCAGTCTTTCCCCGCCGTTTGGATGAAGTGTCTATCCGCCGCAATCTTTCCGCTTTTCGGGATTCAGAGATACCATTAAACTATTTTATCATTGGAAATGGCTGGCAGTCCGCTCTGGGGGAATGGAAACTTACGGCATCGGGCTTTCCTTCAGGCATGGCTTCGCTCTGTGCTGAAATTCGCGGCAGCGGCTATACGCCCGGACTTTGGTTTGCCCCTTTTGTCGTAAGTGTTGATTCCACAATTTTCCGTACCCGTAAAGACTGGCTGGCCAGAGAGCCCGGAAAACCGTTAAAACCAGCTGGCAGGATAAGCCGCGGGCACAAGGCTGTATTCGCCCTGAATTTATCCAGGAAAGATGTAAGAGAATATATTACAGAGAATTATATACGAATAAGCAAAAAATGGCGGTATAATCTGATTGTACTGGATATGCTTTATGTGGCCGGTCTTTATTCCCGCGATGGGCTCAGCCGCGGCGGCGCGATGAACGAGGCCATTCAGTTCCTGTATAAACTTAAACACAATACGATATGGCTGGTGAACGGTGTGCCCCTTGCGCCGTGTTTTGGAAAAACTGACTATGCCCGGGTTGGTGCTGATTCCTCGCCCTGCTGGGAACATCCTTATTACTCAAAAATCCACTTTAATGAACGCCCTTCCACCATCAATGCGCTGCGATCCGTCGTTGGCCGCCGACAGCTGAATGGGCGCTTCTTCGGTAGCGCGGCGGCTACGTTTTACCTAAAAAATTCCGCGAAGCGCGGTTCCATGGATGCACATCAAATTCATACACAGCTACTCCTGTGCCTTTTATTTGGAACTTTTGTCTCCACGTCCGATTTTATCGGCGGGTATAATCCGCAAGAGATGAAAATGTTCCTGTCCCTGTTTCCCTTTGTTCAGCCACAGATTGATGAAGTAAGCGAAAATCGGCGGCTTGTTAGAGTATGCTATCAGCTTAAGGGGAGAAAATATATAAGCATATCCAACCTCGCGGATCGTTCCCGAACCTATAAACTGCCTCAGGGAAACTGGTTCAGCACTCCTGTTCCCGGGCATAAGGCCCTGCACATTACCGGCGGAAAACTCCAGCAGATAAAATCCGGCGAATCCCGGAATTACCTGCTTCTGGAAGAAGGCGATTCCTTCGCTGGCAGCAGCGGCCATATATTTCCAGGCGCGGAAATAGATGCCATTACACGCCGTGAAAACGACTGGCACATCCTTCCCGCGAAAGAATGCCGACAGTCATTCCAAATATGGCTACGCACCGATGCCAATACCATCCAGACAATCGACGGCAAAAAACCAGAAAACATTGCGAATACACTGTACCCCTGCCTGATAAGTGCTGAAATTGCCTACAAAAGCTAAGGGGTACCTCTAAAAAACAGCTTTAGGAAATTGACGAAGAAATTTTTACCTCGGGCGGCAAAAGCTTAAGCCAGCCTAAGCTACGTGAGCATTTTGACAACTTAAGAGCGGCGGAAAAGTTCGAGTCAAGAACTAAATGG
>MUIB01000033.1 GCA_002084135.1 Spirochaeta sp. LUC14_002_19_P3
ATTGGGCACCTCTAAAAACCCATTTAGTTCTTGACTCGAACTTTTCCGCCGCTCCTTAAGTTGTCAAAATGCTCACGTAGCTTATCACTTTTCATTTTTCATTTTTCACTCTTCACCCTTCACCCTTCACCATTCCCTTTTGCCGCCCGACAAAAAATTTCTTCGTCAATTTCCTAAAGCTGTTTTTTAGAGGTACCCTATTGTCGGCAAAGCCTTATTCACATGGATTCTATGTAGGGGATGTTCAGCAGTAGAAAGCCGTTTTTCAGGGTGGTAAGAACGGCTTTGGCAAGGGCGAGGCGGGAGGCGGCGAGGATTCTATCGTCGGTTTTAACAATGGGGACTTCGTGGTAGTAATGGCTGAAGTCTTTGGCGAGTTCGTAGAGTCCGTTGGCGAGGATGGAGGGATCGAGTTTTTCCGCGGCGCGGGCAACGAGTTCGGGGAATTCGCCGATGCGCCGGGCAATTTGCCATTCGTCTTCACGGGTAAGGAGCCGGGGCGATGGAGGGATTTTGTCTATGTCGCCGGATTTGGCGATGAGGCCGGTTACGCGGGCTACAACGTACTGGAGGTAGGGGCCGGTGCTGCCGGTAAAGGAGAGGGATTCCCGCGGGTTGAATATCATGTCTTTTTTGGGGCTTACCTGAAGGAGATAGTAGTGGAGGGCGGCGATGGCAATTTTTTCGGCTGTTTCTTCGGGGCTAGCACTGTCGCTGGCCCGGCCTTTTTCCTTTACTTCGTTCAGGGCCTGTTCAACGAGGCTGTCGATAAGGTTATCGGCATCTACCACTGTTCCTTCGCGGGATTTCATTTTGCCCTCGGGGAGGTTTACCATGCCGTAAGAAAGGTGGCGGAGCTGGGAGGCCCAGGGGTATCCAAGTTTCCGCAGAGCGAAAAAGAGTACGATAAAGTGGTATTCCTGTTCACTGCCTACAACGTATATGTGCTGATCGAAGGGCCATTCTTCATGGCGGCTAACAATGGTGCCTAAATCCTGGGTAATATAGACGCTGGTGCCGTTGGGACGCAGAAGAACTTTGGTTTCCAGTCCTATTTCGGCCATGTCCAGACGAACTGATCCGTCTTCGTGCCGGTAGAAGACACCGTCTTCCAAGCCTTTTTGTATCTGTTCTTTGCCGAGAATGTAGGTGTCGCTTTCAAAGTAATAGTGATCGAAGCTGATGCCGGTACGTCGGTAGGTTATTTTTATGCCGTCGAGTGCCCATTTGTTCATAAGTTCCCAGAGCTTTTTTATTTCCGTATCTCCGTTTTCCCAAGCGAGTAGCATGCTCTGTACTTGCTGTTCTGCCGATGAATCCTGAGCTGCCCACTGATTGTAGCGGACATAACAGTCGCCAACGAAGCGGTCGCTTTTAATGCCGAGGCTTTCGGGGGTTTCTCCGCTGCTGAATTTCTGGTAGGCGAGCATGGATTTGCATATATGAACGCCGCGGTTGTTGATTATAATGACTTTCCGCACCTGGGCTCCGCGGGCTTCGAGGATGCGGGCACAGCTTATACCAAGGATGTCGTTGCGCAGGTGTCCAAGGTGAAGGGGTTTGTTGGTGTTGGGACTGGAGAATTCTATCATAATCCGTTTTCCGGAGAGTTCACTGCCGCTGCCCCAATTATCTCCGGCAGAGGTAATGTTTTTCAGCAGTGCTGCAATGGCGGCACTGCGGTCTATTGTGACGTTGAGGTAGGGCCCGGCTGTTTGGATTCCGGCGGCATTGCCGCCTAAGTGTTCGGCTATTTGCTCAGCGATTTGGGCGGGGGATTTTTTAAAGCTCCCGGCAAAAGGGAACATGGGGAAGGCCAAGTCGCCCATGCTGCTGTTGGGAGGGGAACCAGGTGTGAGTAAGGCGGCGAATTTCGTGCTGTCTATGCATTCCTGTTCGGCCATGCTGGCTAGGGCACTGAGTACTCGGGTTCTCCATCTTTCGGTGATTTCTTTCATCATAGCGGGTTTGATTATACCGCAGAATGGATGGAGTTTCCAGCAGGGAAGGGCGGGCGGGAAGAAATTTTAGCGGGCTGAAAGGGCATTTATAAAGGCTGCAAGACTGGCTGGAGAGAAAAACACCAGCTGAATTTTTTCGGGCTGTTCCTTATGTTCTACATGCTCACAAAGCACGTTCCAAACAACTTTGGCCGCCTTGTCGGGGGGGTAGCCGTAAATACCGGTGGAAATAGCCGGAAACGCGATGGATTTTACTCCGAGTTCCAACGCTGTTCGGAGGGAATTGCGGTAGGCATTGGCGAGCAGAGTTTCTTCATTGCGGCTACCGCCGAACCAGATAGGCCCAACGGTGTGGATAACATGCCGACAGGGCAGGTTCCCCGCGCCAGTCGCCACCGCATGGCCGGTGGGAAGCCCATCCGGGAGTTTCTCCGTCCTGAGCCGACGACATTCCGCCAGAATGGATGGCCCTCCCGCTTTATGGATGGCTCCGTCTACACCTCCACCGCCAAGGAGGGTGGAATTGGCCGCATTTACAATGGCATCGACTCGGCAGGCCGTAATGTCCCCGCTGACTGCTTCCAAGCGTCCATTATACCAGGTCACGAGATTCAATCACCACTGATAATCTTAAGGGCACCTCTAAAAACCTCCATTTAGCTCTTGACTCGATCTTTTCCGCTGCTCTTAAGTTGTCAAAATGCTCACTAGCTTAGGCTGGCTTTAGCTTTTGCCGCCCGACAAAACTTTCTTCGTCAATTTCCTAAAGCTGTTTTTTAGAGGTACCCTTAAGCGCAAAGTATTGATTTCCATCATAACTCGAATATACGTCATTAAGTTTCATTCATCAAGTATAAAATATAAACTTTGAGAAACAGTAACCAGGAATTCAGGCTGAACAGTTAGAAAACTTCTGGACATAGCCGTTCTCATCCGCTATTTTTACTTCATGACATCCAGTGCCGACCGCCTTACCCTTCTCGCCATCGCCCGGAACGCCATTGCCGCCCGCCTTGAACACCGCAAGGCCGCGCCGGAAAGTCTTTTGCCATCCGGAGCATCTGAACCAACCGGTTCAGGCGGTGCCTTCGTTACCCTCAAGTTATACGGTGAGCTGCGCGGCTGCATCGGCCATATAGAGTCCCGGCGGCCTATACGGCATACCATCGCTGAGCTGGCCTTGTCTGCCGCATTTTCCGACCCGCGTTTCATGCCTCTTAGCGCGAAGGAATTTGCCGCGGTACACATAGAAATTTCCCGGCTCTCGGAATTTTTCCCCATCCGCGAAGAAGATATTAAGGTTGGCGTACACGGCCTTTTGTTGCGTGCGGGTAGCCGATCGGGTCTACTTCTGCCTCAGGTTGCGCCCGAGCAGGGCTGGGATTGCCATGCCTTCCTTGGCGGCCTGTGCCGCAAAGCTGGTCTTGCGGATGGCTCCTGGCGCCGCCCTGAAGCCTCTCTTGAGGCCTTTACCGCGGAAGTGTTCGGGGAATAGAATACCCCGGCATTTTTTAACACCGTTTAAAGCATCCGGTTCAAGGCCGGAAGCAAGATCAGAAAAAAGAAAGTTATTGATTATAGGGGTGCCCTATAGATATGCTGCATAGCTATTAAAAGGCTTTAGCCTTATCCGCCGCCAGTATCACACTCCCGCCCTGCTGGGTAAGAAGAAATATTCCCATCTCTTCGGCTTTGGCAATCAGATCGGGGCTGGTGGACATGGAAGCAATTCCAACATAGAGCTTAT
>MUIB01000145.1 GCA_002084135.1 Spirochaeta sp. LUC14_002_19_P3
CAGTAAGCAGCCATATTACACCGCTTTTAAGGCGTCCCAGATAGAAGCGGTGTATGCCGAGAAAGCCCCAGTGTATAAGGAAGGCATACGCTGTTACATAGCTTTTCCTGCCTTCCAGAGATACGGCGAAAGCCACTACCATCGGCAGAATTATGCCGGTAACAATACTTAACATTAGCCAAGCCGTTACAAGATGCCATACCCGGGGTTTGGCCCAGAGATAAGCGGTTTTCAGGCCGTGAGCGGCAATTACCCCAATAAGCTGCCTTGCCTCCTGAAAACTCTGTAAAATATACACTTTAATATTTCCCAACGGATTGAACACTTTTTTTGCCTTGGGAACCTTGCTCCCAAACTGCCTGTAGAACTTGCTAAGGAAGCGCTGATCGACAATGGTGCTGGAATCAAAGTATTTCAGGGAAATCTCAATGCCGGTATCACGCGGATACTGCTTTGAAAGAAAATAGTGTGCGGCTGTGTACAGATTCGACATAAGCTCAGGGTTTTTCGTAAGAGACTGGTACTGAAAGCTCTTCGCTGCCCGAAACAGGATAAGCCCATCATCACAGCCCCGTGCCAGAGCCTCTTCATAAAACAACCAGGCAGCATTGTAGTCTTTGGCCCAGAAATAGCCATTGCCGGAATTGGCATAATATTGCCAGTCTTCCGAACCATACACCCCGGTTAAAGTGAAGACAACGAGTAAAAATGTTATTATACCAAGTTTTTGCCGTCTATCCATAATATTTAGTTTATCGGTATGCTCCTGTTATGTACACTACCATGAATTTCATTTATTGTCAGTAAAAAACCTTGTATGAGGATGAAAATGTTAAGAATTTTATCAAACGAAACCACTGCGGAAGTAAAAACCTCCCAGGGAAGCCAGTCCGTCCAAGGGCATTTTGGAAGCGACACAAAACAATTCAAATATGAATTAGGTTCCGCAAACCTATACACAAGATGGGTAAATGATCGACTTAGCATAGAACTGCATTCAAAAGACGATGACTTTATCGAAGAGGTTTCGCTCACATTTGTACTGAAGTCTCCAAAATCGGCATCGGAAATTTCCGTCTGGTCTGAATCCTATACCGATGAATTTGAAACCGGCATGCAGGCCTGCCTGCCGGGAATAGAAACCCAAAAGCAGAAACGCAGGGGATACTGGGCTATATGGATAGCCGAATCGTCCGCGGCGGAAGGATTATTCTTCGGACAACTGCCGCCAGCACTTCATCCGCTGAGTTTTCAATACCATCCGTTTCGACATACGCTTAAAATTACCTGGACAGTGAACAGTTTTGTGCTGGCAGCAGGAAAAATCCGGCTTTCGGAGGTAGAAGCCGTGCGGGGAAAAAGACAGCCTCTGGCAGATGCCTGGCAAAAGCATTGGAATATGCAGATAAACAAGAACCTCGCCGCCAGTAGCCGAATCGGCTGGCTGGCTGGCACGGAAGTCTCCACACCCCATGAAATCAGGGAATACATAACAAGTCTTAAAAATATCGGCATTAAGCCCAACTGGTTTGCCGTTAGCTCCAGCTTTGCTGTAACCGGGGACTGGCTGGAACCTGCGGATCAATTCAGGCGTAAAATGAGCGATGCAGCCCGCAGCATCAGTGAGTCTTACTGCACACCGGGACTCCAGCTTGCGCCGTTCCTGGTTTCCAGGAATTCAAAAACAGCGGAACAGAACCCCCAATGGCTGGTAAATACCAGTAAAGGAACTCCTGTTCTGGTAAACGGATATCCGGCTTCCAAAGACAAATGCCATGTACTGGATATTACAAACCCGAAAGTAAGGCAGCATATTAAAGCCATATTTACCCTTATGCAGGACAAATGGGGATTCAAAATGTTTATTGTTGATCGGGTATCTGATGTAGCTATCGCCGGACGGCGTGCTGATGACAGCGTGCCCCAAGGGGGGCTGTTAAGGGATGCCGCCAAACTGATAAGAGAGGCTGTTGGAGAACAGTCTCTCCTGGCGGGCATGCAGGTTCCACTGCTGTCCGCTCCCGGTATATGGAACATTCAGATAAATTCTGAAAGCATGGCCTCTTCCCTCTCAGACAAGTGTGCGCTCAATACAGCCGAAACGATGATATTCCGATCCGGATGGAATACCGTAGCCTGGCTGAACGCACCGGCTCCCTTGCCAATGCAAATTTTTCAATCACAGAACAATACGGCTTTCAGTACTCTGCGTAATGCCGTTGCCCTAACCGCCGGTGCCGTCATTCTAACTGGCGATCCGCGTACCCTCAATAACACCACAGATTTAAAAGCTTTCCTGCAAATCTTCAGGGAATGTCAAAAAGGCAGGGTACTGATTAGAAGCCAATTCGGACAGGGGGTGAATCAGACTCTCGCTGTAAAAAACAGCTGCGGCAGGCTGGCTCTGTTCAATTTTTTTCCCAAAAAGAACACCGTATGCCTTACGGACAGCCTGCTTAAAAGTACCCTTGGAATTCGTTCCATATTATCAACTTCCGAAGGCACTGTTTTCAACAGCCCTGAAATCCATATCGGCCTGCCACCCTGGGGGCATAGATTTTTCAAGGATTTTCAGAGTGAAAATTCACGGTCTTGATGAAGCTGCTCTGGGACCACGCTTAGGGCCATTTTGTGCCTGCCTTATAAAATTTCAGAGTACGGAAGACCATCCTTTTTCCGTAAGCCTCTATGAAGTTCTCAAAGCTGCCACCGCTGCGGAACCCAGTAGCAGTGCTGGAATAATCATTGCAGACAGCAAAAAAATCTATCAGCCCAGTCGGGGCATAGCCGCACTGGAACACAGCATCGGGATATTTCTTGAAATAGCGGGAGCAGGCTTTCCGCACAGCCTGGAGAGTCTTGTACGCTCCCTTTGCCCGCCCGAAGACTGCGCCCTCCTGGCGGCATGCCCCTGGTTTGAAGAAGCCGCGGAAACTGTGCTACCGCTGTCAAACCTGAATTTGGAACATGTTGCCGAACAGGCCGATGTTATGCGTCAATGCCTGCTTGAAAACCGCATCAGCTTTCAGCGCCCCGCCATGCGTTTTATTACGGCGGCAAAGTTCAATGAGCTGCTTATTGAGAATAAAAATAAATCGATTGCTGTTCGTACAATACTTTATCCGCTTCTTGAAGAAAGCCTGAATACCGATGAGGAGGGACGTCTTGCCGTGGACAGACAGGGCGGACGCCGATACTACTTCCCGTGGCTGAGGGAACTTTTTCCCGGGATGCCGCTGGAGATTCTAAGCGAAGAAGCGCGGCGTTCCGCCTACCTTGCTGGCAAAACACGGATTGAGTTTCTTGTCGCGGCAGACGCCCTGCACCTCGAAACCGCTCTTGCCTCAATGTTTGCCAAGTATCTCCGCGAAGCCGCCATGTACGAATTCAACCGCTGGTGGATGCGCCGGGTAAGCAATCTTCGCCCTACGGCGGGCTATCCACAGGATGCCGAAAGATTCATCGCTTGTCTCCGCGCTGCCGAACAATTCCCACAAAATGCGGATATCCTTGTTCGCCGTCTTTAACTCCGCAAGGTTCGCCTATTATAATGGGGGCACAATGGCAAGTGCCGGAGTTTTGGGCCAAGACTATTTGCAGGCTGGTATTTTCAGGAATAAAGAGAAGATAGATACATTGAAAGGGTTCAGACAGTATTCAGATTGGTAGTTCCCCAAATGAAGCTCTGAAAAAAATCAAAAAAAATTATTATTTTTAACTAGTGTTATTACCGATACTTAAGTCAAAGAGTACACAATATGTAGTGTTTTTGTTCATTTTGGGTCTTGACGGCTTGTTGTCGATACATCATTATATACGAAACACACAGTGATGGTGAAGCTGGTTTTCAGCCGCCTTATTAACCTTATGAAATGATCAAGTGAATAATCAGGAGGGGATATGTCTGTAACAAAAGAAAAAACGTTTATTTTCAAGCAGCCCATCTGCGAAGAAATTTTTACCCGGAAGTACATGCTACACGGGGAGGAGTCGCCGGAAGAGGTGTTCCACGGCGTGGCGGAGGAAATAGCCAAGCCGGAAGAGCTTAGGGATGAATACGGCGAAAAGTTCTATAACGAAATTGTCAGTGGCCGATTCATTCCCGCCGGGCGCATTCTGGCCAATGCCCGCCCCTACAGCCCAATGAAGAATTACAACAACTGTTTTACCATAGATGTAGAAGATTCTCTTGAGTCTATTTACAACTCTTTAACCGAGGACGCGGTAATAAGCAAGATGGGTGGCGGGGTAGGCTTCGACATATCCAAGCTGCGCCCCAAAGGAGACAAGCTCTCCCGAGGCGGAGAATCTTCCGGCGTAATCAGCTTCCTGCGCATCTTCGATCAGAGTGCCAAAACCATTATGACCGGTGGCCAGCGGCGCAGTGCCCATATAGCCCTGCTGGACATTAGCCATCCGGAGATAGAAGAGTTTATCACCGTGAAGCAGGGCGACTCCAACAAGGAGCTCACGCAGTTCAATATTTCGGTAAAGGTAACTGATGAGTTCATTCAGGCCGTGGAAGAGGACGGCGATTTTAATCTCCACTTTGGCGGCAAGGTTTACAAAACCGTAAAAGCCCGCGATTTGTACAATAAACTGGCCAAAAATGCCTATTTTCATAATGAACCGGGCATTTTTAATTCCGATATTGTTCAGCGCTATAACAACGGTTACTGGGCTTTCCAGATGGACAGGGTGAACCCCTGCGGAGAGCTGGTTATGCCGTCCTACTCCCTGTGCTGCCTGGCCGCGATGAATTTATCCGCCTTTGTTGAGAATCCCTTCAGCAAAGACGCCCGTTTCGATTTCGAGGGCTTTTCCGAGTCGGTTGGACTGGGTATACGCTTTCTGGATAATGTGCTGGATGTAACCGAGTATCCTTTGGAAAAAATTAAAACTTTTTCCAAACAGTGGCGCCGCATCGGGCTGGGCTTCACCGCTTTGGGCACCGCAATGAGCATGCTGCGCATCAAATACGGCGCAGAGGAATCCATTCAATTCGCATCCGAGATGTCCCGTACTCTGCGGGATGCCTCCTACCGGGCCTCCGCCGCCCTGGCCGCTGAAAAAGGCGCCTTTCCGGCCTTCAACAAGGAAAAGCTGCTCAATGCTGCGTTTATCAAAACCCTGCCCGAAGATATAAGGCAGGACATAGCCGAACACGGTCTGCGCAACATTCAAATGAACACCGTAGCGCCCACCGGCACCATCAGCCTGTCCGTGGGACAGAACTGCTCCAGCGGCATTGAGCCGGCATTCGCGCTCCAGTACGAGCGCAATATCCGCGTAGGCCGCGGTGATGATGTGAAAACCGAAACCGTTTATGATGCGGCCTGGCTGGCCTGGAAGGAACTCACCGGCGAAGACAAGGCACCCCCATGGATGCTTACCACCGCCGATATAGACCCCTACGCCTCCATCGATCTTCAGGCAGCCATTCAGGAGAACATCGATCATTCCATATCCAAAACCCTGAATTTGCCCCCCGGCACCACCTTTGAGCAGTACAAGGAACTCTTTCACTATGCCTACCGCAAAGGGCTGAAAGGCTTTACCACCTTCAACCCCGAAGGCAGCATGAAAGGCATACTGGAATACTCCGACAAGCCCAAAGATGCCACAATATCCCGTGTCGCCGCCCCCGAACGCCCCACCGAGCTACCCTGCGACATTCATCGGGTTACCGTAAAGGGTAAAAAATACATCATTATCACCGGCCATCTGAACGGCAGTCTTTACGAAGTGTTCTGGATCGATGTGCCCGATCATGATGATGTCTACATTAACGGGTTCACCGGCGGCATCGTCCGCAAGATAAAAAAAGGCCGCTACGATTTAATACTGGGCACCAAAAATCCCCGCATTCTGCTGGAAAATTTCACCAAGCTGTACGATTCGCCCAATGCCTCGTTAGCGCGTCTCTTGTCCATGTCGCTACGCCACGGCACCCCTTTGCAGTACATTGTAGACCAGCTGCAGAAAGATACCCAGTTCACGGACTTTGAACGAACCATCAGCCGGGTGCTGAAGAATTATATCCGCGATGGCGAAGAAGTTATAGCCGGGCAGAAACGTTGCCCGGACTGTGAAACCGGTTTGGTATTCCGCGACGGCTGCGCCACCTGCCCGGCCTGCGGCTGGTCCAAATGTAAGTAAGCACCATGAAATTCTCCGAAATTGTCTACCAGCGTCCCGACATGGACAGCCTGCGAAGCGGGTTCAACGTGCTGCTTGGAGACTTTGAATCCGCCCGAAACGCCCAAAGCCAATGCCGGGTGCTGGAGGAGATCAACACCCTGCGCAATGAGTGCGGCTCTATGTTCTATGTGGCCATGATTCGCCACACCATGAACACTGCGGACGAGTTTTACGAAAAGGAAAACGACTTCGCCGATGAGTCCAAACCCCTGTTTGAGGCACTCCAGCACGATTTTTATGCCGCCCTGATGCGCTCGCCGTATCGCGGTGAATTGGAGTCCAGATGGGGGAAGCAGCTTTTCCGCATAGCGGAACTTCAGCTTAAAACCTTTTCCCCCGAAGTGATACCCCAGCTTCAGGAAGAAAACAGGCTTGCCAGCCGCTACGAAAAACTCAAAGCCGGCGCGGCCATTCCCTTCGAGGGCGAAGAGCGCAACCTGAACCAGCTCGGGCCCTTCTGCGAAGCTCCCGAACGGAACATGAGAAAACGCGCCGCCGAAGCTATAGCCGGTTTTTACCAGGCCAACCATGAAGAGCTGGGAGCCATTTATCACAGCCTGGTGCAGCTTCGGCACGGCATAGCCCGGAAGCTCGCTTACAAAACCTTTACTCCCCTCGGCTATGCCCGCATGATGCGAAGCGACTACGGCGAGAAAGAAGCCGCCGCTTACCGCCGTCAGATTTTAACCCACGCCGTGCCTCTGGCCGTGCGGCTCCGCGGGCGCCAGGCCGCCGTTCTCGGACTCAAAGCGCTGAGCTATTACGACGAACCCTTCAAGTTCCCATCCGGAAACCCCACCCCCAAAGGACTGCCCCAATGGATAGTGGAGCAGGGCATGCAGATGTACCGGGAGCTTTCCGCTCAAACAGGCGAGTTTTTTCAGTTCATGTCCGACAAGGCCCTGCTCGATTTGGAAACCCGCAAGAACAAAGCCTGCGGCGGCTACTGTGAATACCTCCCGGCATTTCAATACCCCTTCATCTTCGCCAACTTCAACGGCACCTCCGCCGATATTGACGTGCTTACCCACGAAGTAGGCCACGCCTTCCAAACCTGGATGAGCCGGAACATGACTCTGCCCGAATACAGCTTCCCCACCTCCGATGCCGCGGAAATTCACTCTATGAGCATGGAATTTTTTGCCTGGCCGTGGATGGAGCTCTTTTTTGGGGAAGAGGCAGACAAATACCGCTTTGCCCATCTCTCCGACTCTCTTAAATTCCTGCCCTACGGCATAAGCGTAGACGAATTCCAGCACTGGGTATACGAAAACCCGCATGCCAGCCCCTTGGAACGCGATGCCGCCTGGCGGCGCATTGAAAACATCTACATCCCCGATCGCAACTATGCCGACAGCACCTTCCTTGAATCCGGCGGCTGGTGGTACCGCCAGGGGCATATTTTCGCCAGTCCCTTCTACTACATCGACTACACCCTGGCCCAGGTTTGCGCCTTTGAATTCTGGCACAAAGCCTCCCTCAACCGGCAGAGTGCCTGGAACGACTACAGCACCCTCTGCGCAGCGGGCGGCAGCCGCTCATTCAGCGAACTCGTCCACTTGGCGAATCTCCATAATCCCCTGAGCGAAGGCACCGTTGAATCAACCCTTGCCCCGATAGCGGCATGGCTGGAAGAAACCCCATATCCCGATGCGTGAATTGTGTTTCCTGAAAGCCAGTTTTTTGCGGCATCGTTCGGGCGTTTTTTAACTGACCTCTGGCGCCGGGCCGCTTATACCTTGCCTGGGAAGGGAAAACTCCAGGGTACCTCTAAGGATGAAGGATGAAAAGTGAAGGGTGAAAAATGAAAAATGAAAAATGAAAAGTGATAAGCTACGTGAGCATTTTGACAACTTAAGAGCGGCGGAAAAGTTCAAGTCCTGTCTGCTACAGGCAGGCAAGAACTAAATGGGGGTTTTAGAGGTGCCCTTTAGTTATGAGGCAAAAGGAGAATTGAGAATTGAGAATTGAGAATTGAGAATTGAGAATTGAGAATTGAGAATTGAGAATTGAGAATTGAGAATTGAGAATTGAGAATTGAGAATT
>MUIB01000155.1 GCA_002084135.1 Spirochaeta sp. LUC14_002_19_P3
ACAGCGCAGGACATGAATCATTCCAGACATCGGAAAAGGAGGACGAAATGTCTCAGTTATTTATCAGCGACATGATCCAGAAAAGCATGGCGCAGGGCAGAGAGGAAGGCATAATGCAAGGCAGAGAGCAAGGCATAATGCAAGGCATGGAGAAGGGCAGAATGCAAGGGAGAGAGGAAGGCATACATCAGACAGCAAAGAACCTCAGGGATACAGGGATAAGCATGGACATTATCAGTGCATCCACTGGTCTTACGGCGGAAGAAATACGAAAGCTGTAAGAATTATTAGTGGGTAGTGGGTAGTGGGTAGTGGTTAGTGATTAGTCTCGCCCGCGCTGATAGTATTGACTCCTTTCGGAAACGGTTTGGAACCACCTGCCTGCGCCGAGGCTTCGGCAGGCAGGCGAAAGGCGTTTCAAACTTTGAACGAAATGGGACTTACACAGAAAACGTTGCAAAATCCAGCCGAAGCCTTTTGAAAAGGTGATGTTGGACTTGGAAAACCAGGAGGTGGTATGGCAAACGATACCGATGCTCAATTTGAAAAGTTACTCTCCGAGTTTGAATTATTTCCCATTCCTTCTCAGACATACCTTGAGTTATGCCGTTATCCCAATCGCCGATATGAAGAGATTACCAGTAGATTGCTAGCCTTTTTCTTGCAACCGAAAGAGGAGCATGGATTAACAGACCTTTTGTTATCATCGCTTTTAGAGCTAATTCCATTAAAAATTGATGCTATAGATACTTCGGATATTGCAGTTGACTTAGAGGTAGATGCGAGTGGAAAGCGGCTTGATATTCTTATTCAGGGAAGAAACTTTGTTATTGGAATAGAGAATAAAATAACGGCACCTCTAGATAATCCATTAGATAAATATAAAACATTGATGATAGAACAGAATAAAGAGTTCCAAGGGATTGTTCTATCAGTAAATCCAATCCGTTCTGAGGATGGAATTAATGATATGAAGGGTAATGATTTTATAAATATTCTATATAGTTCCTGGTTTGAGAAAATTAAGCAGAATATAGGTTACTTCTTAGTAGATGGAGGTAACCGGTACACAATTTTTTTATATGACTTTATGAATACAATCAATAATAAAGAATCAAGTTTAGGGAGGTATCCTATGTCGAGGTTTTTCCTAGAAAATTATGATAGGATTGATAGTCTAATTGATCAATTTAATAAATTCAAGTGCGATAAAGATGAGAGATATTTTGAGAGACTCAGCGGTTATAGAGAGTCCTTAAATAATTCTCAAGAGGAGTGGTGGATTTATGGAAAAGATGTTTTAGGAGTTGAAATCTATTTTAGGTCAAATGATATTGATATTGATATTGGAATAGAATCCGGGTTCCTGCCTTCTTCTCAATCGATCTTTGGGTCATTTAGGTATCGTGTTACTTCTTGGGATAAGGATTCGTCTACTTATATTACTAATAAGATTGTAGACGCATTGATAAAAGAATATCCCCATCTAAATAGGGAAAACCTTGTTCCACATGGAAATAATTGTGTTTCTATCTGGGTTGAAACGATTGAACTGAGTGGTGACTCATTAGATAAACATGAAGATGAAGATAAAAAGATAATTGAAAAACTTAAGAAATTATTTAATTTCATAAATAATTTTTGTTAAGAGTTATTTGCAAGATTTATCCAGTACGAGAATCGCATTAGGGAATATTTAAGAGAGCAGAATTGTCTGAATTACTCCTCCCTTAAGACAGGTTCGCCATCGAATACGAAGGGCGTTTCAAACTTTGAAAGAAATGGGCTTTACAGGCTTTAGGCTGGAGGTTTCAGGTTCGGGGGATGGTTTTTCCTTTTTGCGGTTTAGTCCCGTCTTTATGGAGAGAGGGGGATTAGCTGCGAAAGGGTTCAAAAGACGATTCTTTCCAGGGAAACCACTCCCAATCCCCCCAACCCTTAAACTTTGCCCCCCAATCCCTCCCATCTGTGTACATCCGTGGTTAATCCCAAGAATCATCCCCATCCCATCTGCGGATTCATCCCCCCGCCCTCAATTCTCAATTCTCCCCCCATCTGCGGATTCATAACGATATCAGAAGAAAAATGAATTACCGCAAAGCAGACAACAACTCAAAAATCCGCTATACTCCCCCTCATGACGGAAAACACCACCATAGCCCGGCTTTACAGCGGCATCAGTAAAGTATTCAAGGGCAAACAGGAACTTATTGAAAAAATTCTGGCAGCCTTTATTTCCGGCGGGCATCTGCTTATTGAAGATTTGCCCGGAACCGGAAAAACCATCCTGTGCCGCACCTTGGCGCAGCTCATACAGGGCAGCGAATTCAAGCGCGTCCAATTCACGCCCGACCTCCTCCCCTACGACATTACCGGCGTGGAAATATGGGATGAATCCACCCGCACCTTTGAATTCCGCCCCGGACCCGTATTCGCCAACATCCTGCTCGCCGATGAAATAAACCGCAGCACCCCCAAAGTGCAATCCGCCCTCCTCGAAGCCATGGCCGAAGCCCAAGTAACAATCGGTGCCCAAACCCGCACACTCTCCAGCCTCTTTCTCGTTATCGCTACCCAGAACCCCGTTGAAACCGAAGGCACCTACCCCCTGCCGGAAGCCCAGAAAGACCGATTCATGCTCCGGCTCAAACCCGGCTACCCCAACCGTAACACCGAATACGCCATCGTTACCGACAACCCCAGCCGTCAAACCCTCCCCACACTCCAACCCGTCTGCACCATGGAAGAACTGGCAGCCCTGAAAGAACTCACCCGGAGCATCCACATCGACCCGCGGATAATCCGCTGCGCCGTCGATATAGCCGCCGCCCTCAGGGAACACCCCGACACCACCCTCGGCGTCTCCACCCGCGGTGCCCTCATGCTCGCGGACGCCATGCGGGGACTCGCGCTGATAAAAGGCCGCGACTACGTTATCGATCAGGACCTGGCCGACCTTGCCATCGAAGCATACGCCCACCGGCTGCGGCTGCGCGGCGGAGCCGCCGATGCCGAAGCACTCACCGCCGACTGCGCCAACAAAGAGATACGCCGCATCCGCCATGCCTGAACGCCGCCCCCGCCCCTTCATCCTCTACCCAAGCCTCCCCGGCCTTCTAAGCCTGAGCCTTCCCCTCATCCTCTTCCATCCCGGCCTGAACAGCTCCCGGATACCGGCCATTATCATCGGCATGGGGCTACCTGCCCTGGCCCTCTTCTCCCTGGCCCTCCTCCTCCTCGCCCTGCCCGCCCTGCTGCGCTCTGCGGGAACCCTTCCCCATCAGCTTACCTTGCCTGCCGCAGGCCGCATCGGCGAAGAACTTACCCTGGAAAGCGATCCGCCGCGGCCAGCCTTTCTGCCCGGAGTCCGGCTTTTTCTGTGCTGGAGCTTCCGCTTCGGGCCCTTCCGCCAAAGGGCTTACATCCCACTGCCCCCCACAGGCAAAGGTGTGTTAAAAATGACCCTCTCCCGTCGGGGAATTTGGGAAGGGCAACCCTACTATCTGGCCTCCGATCCCTTTGGGCTATTCGCTATTCGCTTCCCTCTACCCATAAGCCGCCGCATCATTATACCGCCCGAAGCCACAGATTTTTCCGCCCGCCTCCCTCAGGGCAAATCAGCCCAGGCCGCCCACACCGCCCCCCGGATTAACGAACACGCCGAAGAACACCTGGAAAGACGCCCCTACATACCCGGCGACGATCCCCGCCGCCTCGACTGGAAACACTATGCCCGCCTCGGCGAACTGCTTGTCCGGGTAGGCGAAGACGCCTTGCCAAACCGGGGGCGGATATGGCTTCTGGCCGTGTGCAGCCTAGACACCATCCATAAATACTTCCCGCGCCGTCAATACCGGCAGCTCGACAGCACCCTCAGCCTAACCCGCGCCGCCGCCCAAACCCTGAACGACACCGAAGTTTTATGCCTGCTACCCGGCGAAAGCACCTGGCAAAACACCAGCACGGAGAACTGGCTTGCCCGGCTCAGCGCAACCCACCCCGCCCCGGCAGCCCCCCTTAGCGGCCCCGGCCCCGGAGACAGCCTCGTTATCATCGCGCCCCCCTCCGATACCGGCGGTGCCTACCTCGCCAGCGAAGCCCGCGCCCTGGGCTGCCAGGTAACATACCTGCACCCGCCCCATCGGCGGCGGGGCACCCCATGACAGCGTTACGGCTTCTCTTCGGTGCCGCATTATGGACACTCTTCGGCGCACAATTTTACGATGTTATACCCATGCCCTGGCTGGCCGCGGCCTTTCCCCTCGCGGCAATAACGGGTTGGCTTCTGTACCGCTTCAAACTCACGCCGCTTCCTGCCATTGGGCTCATGGCCCTCCTGCCCTGGCTGCTGCGAGGCATCGTATTCACGGCGGCAGTAGTCATCCAAAAAGACTGGCAGGTGTACTGGGACAGGGGTTGGCTGCTTGGCGCACCGCTGTGGTACTTCACCGCCATCAGCCATTATGCGGTTCCCCGCCGCCCCTTCCTGGGCTATATCGAAGCTCTCATACAGGGCATTTTCGGTGCCGTCTTCCTGTCCTCCGTCCTTCAGGATGCGCTTACCGTTCCTCAGCTGGAGGGGCTGCGGCTCCTTCTATCCATTGTTTTGTTCATACTGACCTTTCTCTGTTTCGCTGCCGTTTTCCGGCGCATTCGCCCTCCCTCCCCCGCAGCGCACCGCCCTTCCCAGGCCGTTTACATGCTCGCCCTCGCCCTGCTCCTTTTCCTTCTCATAACCATGGGCAACCGGGCGCGGCTTAAGGAATCGGTAAGCGCGGGCGGCGGCCTCCTTACCAGTAATCTGTTCCGCTTTGATTTCTCCGATGTGCTTTCCCTGGAACCACAGATAGACCTCAACGCCGAACTCACCATGCTTTACCGGGAAGATGCCCCCCCCGAGCCGCGCTATTTGCGCCGCTTCACCCTTTCAGGCTGGAATGAGAAACAGGGCTTCTTCCGCGATCCGCCGGAACACGACCACCCCGAGGGCCCCCCGCTGCCCGCTGATTTGCCAAAGGGAACGCGGGAATGGGAGTCGCCGCCATTTGAGCTGAGGCAGCCGGTAAAACAGCAGTACTATCTGGCCGCTCTCGATCCGGATTCCCTGTTCGCCCTGAACAGCCCCTACCGGATTATCCCCTGGAATATCTGGGACGATGCCTCCTTTGTGCGTGCCTATTCGGTGGAGTCCATGGTATCCTACGCGGGAGAATGGGAACTGGAGGACGCACCAGCGGAAAATTTTCCGGAAGAGCACAACCTGCTGCGGGGCGGAGACGATGCCTGGTTCCGGGCCAAGGCCGCCGAAATTATCGGCGCGGAAACCAGTCGCTGGAAGCAGGCCGCGGCCATTGAAACATGGCTGCGCGAAAACTACTACTACTCCCTGAAACCCGGCCTGGCCCCGGACGGCAATCAGCTTTCCTGGTTTCTCAACACAACAAAGCGCGGCTACTGTTCCTACTTCGCTTTTGCCATGGCCCGGCTCTGCCGCGCCGCCGGAATACCCACCAGAGTGGCGGTGGGCTTTCTTACCGATCCGGAAACCTCGGTGCTAGGCTTTATTCCGGTAAGCTCGGACAGAGCCCATGCCTGGGTGGAAGTTTGGATGGGGAGCTACGGCTGGATTACCTTCGATCCCACCTCAAACACCATGGCCCCCGGCGAGGATTATCCCGTGCAGTTCATCTCGCCGGACAAATGGCTACCGCTTATCGAAGAAGTTTTAACCCGAAGCGGGGAAATCAGCATTGCCCTCGAAGAGGAAGAGGAGGAAAGTGCCCCATTTGGGATGTCCTGGTGGAAGAATCTGGCTTCCGAAATACGGAATCGTCCTCTGACGGGCTTGCTTGCGGTGCTGCTAATGCTGCTGCTGCTTTATCTTCCCGGAAGGCTGCTGCCCTGGGCGGGCGGGCTTCGTACAGCCGGAACCATGCGGGGAAGGGTGAAAGGGCAGTGGCGGAGTTTTGCCCGAAGCGCGGTTCGCGGCGGTTTTAAGGTAAGGCCGGGAGAAACCATACTGGCATGGGCTGCCCGATTGGAGGCCGGTGGGCTGTATGTTCTGAAAAACTGGACACAGCTCTATCTCAAGGCGGAATTTTCTCCCCATTTTGACACAGATGATGCCCAAACCGCCGCAGAATGCAGGCAGGCGGCGCGGAAGGCCTGGAAGGCTCTGCGCTGGAATACACGGATTCGCGCCCGGCTCTCGCCCGGCTGGGGGGCAGGGCTGCCGTGGAGCACCCGAACATGAAAACGCTACGGACTCTATTGATGCTAGCGGTGCTACTCCCGGGTGCAATGTTCGGCGATGAGATAGACAGTCTTCTCGCGGACGTGCGGCAGGCGGTATTCGATAAGCGTTATACTCAGGCGGTGTCGCTGCTGGAGGAAGGCAAGATACGGTGGCCGATGGATACACGGATTGCCCGGCAGGCCGGAGATTTATACCTCAACCAGAAGCTCTATCGCCTGGCTCTCGCGGAATACCGCCGCGCCGATGAGCTGGAGCCGCGGAACCCGGAAATACTGCACGACATAGCGAAAACCCATGGCTATCTCGGCAGCAATGCCGCCGCTGTCTTTGTCCTGGAAAACGCCCTCGCCATAGCGGAACCGGGCGATTTACGTACATCCATCATCGACGACTTGAGCTGGATGTACTTCAAAACCTACCGGATGGATACCGGCATAGCCCTGCTTGAATCCGAGCTCTCCAGCCAGTTCAACCGCGGCTGGGCGCACACTCTGGGCACCCTCTACAGCGGCATTTACAATCTGGAGCAGGCCCGGAAATGGTATCTGCTCTCCATCGGCGAAGCCGAAATATCCGGGGATACGGCCTTTGCCGCAGTGGCCTATCACAACCTCTCCCTGCTGGAAATAACGTTCTACAATTACGGCGAAGCCCGGAAGTATGCGGCAAAATCCCTCGAATTGCAGAACCGCGCCGGCGGGCATCTTATTGCCGGGGATTTGGATATGACGGCCTGGAACATTCCCGCTGCCCTGAATTCCTATCAGGAAGCGGAAAGCATCGACAATACGCCCCTGTCCCGAATTTCCATTGCGGATCTGTATCAGAGAACTGGGCGGCTCAATGAAGCAATCTACTTTATCAATAAGATAAACGCGGAGGCCGATGAATCCTGGATGTATTCATGGGGCACGAACAGTGTGCATTTCGGCATGAGCCTGAGCCAGATTCTTGCCGATGCCTGGAAGGGCAAGGCCCGCACGGAAGCCCTTACCCCGCGCTGGGGCAGGGGGGCGCGAATCCGGCGCTTTTTTACCGCTCTGGCATGGCGTGCCCGCGGCCTCTACTACGATTTGCACAGCCGCTCGCTAAGAACTATACATGCCGCCCAGCTCGCCGCAGAGGGCAATATTCTCGATTCGGAATTCAATGCCTTTCTTTACAGCCAGGGCTACCGCCGGGCGGCTGTGCGTCATCTTGAAAAAGCACGGGAACTGGAAACAGCTTTAACAGCCGCTTCCATTCCCTGGTACACAATGGAGGCGGGCATAGAGGAAAAAAATCCCCGCTATCTGGCGAAAGCTCTGGAAACCTTCCAGCCTGAAGAAAGAAATCCCGCCGAACGCACGTTAAGAGCACTCGCGGAGCTGAGTGGCCGCCGCGGTTCAGGGGCCGCGCTTGCCAGCCTCTACAAACTCAATCCCGGCGGCCTGCGCCAGTATGGCCTGTCCCTTCCTGTGCGAATTACCAGCGGAAGTGCAGGGCATAAGCGCCGGGCAGCGCGCATACTCAAATCTGCCGGATACACCGTTGTGAAAGAACCGCATCCCGCCGCCGCCGTCCTAACCATCAGCATACGGGAGGATAATATCTTCTGGTATCTTGCCAAGCCCGACGGCCAAACCATCAGCAAAACTAAAACCGGCAGGGTGAGCGGAAAACGTGAAATGGCACCGATACTCGCCGGGCTTCTGGATCAGTTTTATACTACTCCCCTAAGCGGTGCCGATAATTGACTAACATTAGGGCACCTCTAAAAAACCGCTTTAGGAAATTGACGAAGAAATTTTTTGTCGATACAAGGCGGCAAAAGCGGAGCGTAGCTGGGCTACGTGAGCATTTTGACAACGCAGTAGCGGCGGAAAAGA
>MUIB01000042.1 GCA_002084135.1 Spirochaeta sp. LUC14_002_19_P3
AAACCCATTTAGTTCTTGACTCGAACTTTTCCGCCGCTACTACGTTGTCAAAATGCTCACGTAGCCCAGCTACGCTCCGCTTTTGCCGCCTTGTATCGACAAAAAATTTCTTCGTCAATTTCCCAAAGCGGTTTTTTAGAGGTACCCTTATAAAGGACACCTCTAAAAAACCCATTTAGTTCTTGACTCGAACTTTTCCGCCACTACTACGTTGTCAAAATGCTCACGTAGCCCAGCTACGCTCCGCTTTTGCCGCCTTGTATCGACAAAAAATTTCTTCGTCAATTTCCCAAAGCGGTTTTTTAGAGGTACCCTAAAGTGTTGCATAACCCATCCGCATAAAAATGAGGACAGGTGGTTTTCAGGTTCAGCTCTGCCAATTATGCCGGAGGCAAAACCATTCGCCGTCCGCCGCCAACAGGAATAAATGAAACCTCAACTCCCAGCATGCGGCGGACTGTTTCCCCGGTAAGGGATTCCGCTATCGGCCCTTCGGCTATGATTTGGCCCTCTTTAAGGAGGATGCTGGAGCCGCACCAGTTCAGGGCGGCGTTAATATCGTGGAGAACGATGAATATCAGGGAATTTGCTTCGCGAGCGCGCTGCTGGAGAAGATTCATGAAGCGTATCTGAAAACGCAGGTCGAGGTTGTTGAGGGGTTCATCGAGCAGTAGCAGGGGGGTGTTCTGGGCAAAGGCCCGTGCCAGAACGGCACGCTGACGCTCGCCGCCGCTAATGTCGGCCAGGCGGCGGAAGGCAAGCGGGATAAGTTCAAAGAGTTCCAGCATTTCCTCGGCGTATTGATGGTCGTGAGGGGATTCATTCCACTCAAACCAGGGATTGCGGCCCGAAAGCACAAAGTCGTACACCGCCGCCGCGGAATCGAATGCCAGGCTTTGAGGAACAAAGGTTCGCAGGCGCGCCTGTTCGGCGGTGCTCCGGTGGCCTGCGGGAATGCCCTCCCACAGCACCGAAGGCGTTTCCCGCAGCCCGGCTAGGCAGCTGAGCAGGGTGGATTTGCCTGAGCCGTTTTCGCCCAATAGTGCGGTTATGCCGCCGCCGCGGCTGAAATTCAGGCCCTTCAAAATGGGGCGGCATCCGTGGCTATAGCAGAGATTTGCGGCTTCAACCCTCACGGCGGGAGCTCCGGCGGCTTAGAAGGATGGAGATGAGTACCGGCACCCCTATAAACGAGGTGATAATGCCGATGGGCAGTTCCGTGCCGCCCAGCAGGGTGCGGGCAAGGGTGTCCGAAACCAGTAGCAGAAAGGCCCCGCACAGAGCCGAAGCGGGAAACAGCAGCCGGTAATCGCCGCCGAGAAGCCGCCGGGCAATATGGGGCGCGGCCAGCCCCGCAAAGCCGATTACCCCCGAAAAGCTAACAATAACCGCGCTAAGGGCGGTAACCACTATCAGAACCCTTAAGTGAACACGGCGGGGCGAAACCCCGAGACTTTTCGCGCTCTCTTCGCCCGAAGCGAGAATGTTCATGGGCCGGGCAAGAGCATGGAGAACAGGCATAGCCCCAAGGAAAAAGAGACCCAAAATCAGCACCGCCAGCCAGGAGGCATTGCTGAACGATCCCATGAGCCAGAAGACGATGCGGGCCAGCTCATCCTGATCGGCCAGGTACTGAAGCAGGGAAGTGCCGGCGGAAAAAGCGAACATAACGGCAATGCCGGCCAGTATCAGGCTTTCGGCCCGCATTTGTCCTTTGAAGGCAAACAGCAGCACCAGCAGCAGCGAAAACAGCGCGGTAAGAAAGGCCAGGGGAATAATGAGCCTATTCAGGCCCAGCACAATGGCCAGCGATGCACCGAAGGCCGCCGCGGCGGAAATGCCCAAAGTATAGGGGCTGGCCAGCGGGTTGCGGGTAATGCCCTGCATGGCCGTGCCTCCCAGTGCCAGCGAGGCTCCCGCGAAGAGGCTTAACACGATGCGCGGCAGCCGAATGTTCCATACCACCGCCAATTCCCCCGGACTCAGCGCGGCGGTATGGGTGCCGCTTAAGCCCGCCCAAAACGCTCGTAGCACAGCCGCTGGTGCGAGCCGTACCGCCCCCACAACCGCCGAAAATAGCACCGCAAGGATAAGGATTCCAGTGGAGGTCAGCAAAATACAAAACCGTATTCCGGTGCGCCGACGCAGAAGCAGGCGTGTTTCAGGGATAGATAAAGGTTTCATCCGGGCACCATTCGCCGAAGAGTTTTTGGGTAATCTCCTCATGCAGTTTTACGGGATTCAGGCTAAAGGTATTGGGGTAGAAAAGAGCGGCATAATAGGCCATTCCCGCCGGGTAGCGCAGGGCTATGAACAGATCGGACTTAACAATGTGCACCCTGCCATTGAGAACGGCATCCGTTGATTTTAGGGACGGACGCCCCATAATTTCTTCGCGCATGGCCGCCATCTCCTTCCTGGAGGCATCCCCGCTAACCCGGCGGATAATAACACCGGGATTGGCCATGGCAATGAATTCCCCGCTCAAAAGGGGATATTCCACCGGCTGAGCGGCCGCAATGTTCCGCCCCCCCGCGGTACGGATAAAGTAATCGTGGCCGCTGCCCTCCGAGGCACTCTGGCCGCGGCGGCGGCTCTCAAAGTATACGGCGGTCCGTTGCTCTTCGCCCAGGTTCAGGGCATCCACCGCCGCGCTCACCCTGTCCGTAAGCTCCAGTAACAGCGCATTGAGTTCTGCTGCCCGGGCTTCGGCCTGAAGCACACGGCCCAAATTCTCCACCAGCCCCGGCAGCCTTCGCGGATTGCTGGTGGACTCAACAATAACCGCCATGCCCTGCTTCTCCAAAATGGCTATTTTTCCCGCATCGAACATGGGATCCGCCAGCAGTAAATCGGCCTGAAGCGCAATGAGGGTTTCCATATTGGGGGCAGAGGAATTCCGCGCCGTTACGGGCACACGGCTCAGAGACGGCGGAAAAGTACTGAAACTGTCGCGGCCAATGAGGCGGTGAGCAAAGCCCAAAGCGGCAATTATTTCAGACAGCCCGGAATTGAGCGAAACGATGGATTGAACCGGCAGCCCTACCCGCACTTCGCGGCCAAGATAGTCGCGGACTGTAACAGCCTGCCCCGCCGGGGCGGCCTTCTCCCCAAGGCCGCCCGCATGGAGCAGGGGCATTAAGGCCACGAGCATAAGCGCGGCGAGCTTCATCGTGCGCCCTCCTGCTCCGTATCGAATTCATCCATAACCCGGCGCATGCGCTGAAGGAACATATTTTGAAAGCTGGGGATGGAGGCCAGGCCGTCCGACACCTCCGCCCTTAGCCCAAGCTGGCCGCGCAAAGATTCAGTCCCCTCCCCCATAACATCGTTCGTAATATGATCCCCGCTGGTGAGCATGAAAGTAATGAACTGCACTCTTGAAGCCCCCGATGCGCTTATCTCCTGCCGCACCGGTTCCCAGGCGGGCGTGCCCTCCATGCTAACCAGCCAGGCATTGCGGTAATTGGCCCGCAGGTAACGGTCTATCTTTTCCAGTTCGGCGTTGTATTCGGGATTGGCACTGTTGCCGTGTGCGCAGAAAACGGCAGCGGCTTCGCTGGTGTTGGGAATGAGATGTGCCAGAGCGCGGACCGTGTTTTCAATGTTCTCTTCGTAGTAGAGCAGCGGGTGGACATATTTGATATTAAGTCCGCTGATTCCTTCACAGGCCGATAAAACCTGCCGGTACTCGGAACCGTTCATGAGCAGAAAATTCACTGTAAGAATGTTCTTTCGGCCCTGCAGTGCCAGCAAAGCATACGCTTCTTCAATACTCAGCAGCGGCGTTTGAGACTCAAACAGCGTCTTAATCCCGTTTTTACGCAGCTTTTCCACAATGAACGAGGCCGTGAGCCCCCAGTACACCTCATGGCCGGGAAATGCCAATCTTACCGCCCGGTCGAAGTCTTCCAAATTGCGCTGGCCGCCGGGATAGCTGCTCCCAAAGGCCGCGACAAGAATAACCGGACCGGGAGCCTTCCCGCTTTCGGCATTTTTTGCCGAAGCACATCCTGACACGCTGAACACTCCGGCAAGCGCGGTGAACAAAAGTCCTATAGACATAGAAAAACCTCCAAAAATGGAGGAGAAGGGTCTTGATAACGACTCCTCCCCGAAGAGTGTTATCTGTTGTGCCAGCAGCAGGTTTCCTGACTCATCGGAATAAGGAGGCACCGCCTTCCCAGGTTTGGCTTTCCCAGTGGCTTAGTGGTGCCTCTAACCGAATTACAGTGACGGGTTCGCTCCGGATTCTCACCGGATTCCCTTGAGGGAGCTGCATCAGAATTGAGCACTTCATGGTTTGGGCGTTTCCTCCGCTTGCGCGGAGGCCGGGCTTTGCGGGGTTTCAGTCAAGTGCCCTACGGGCACTTGACCGGCTTGCGCCGCCCCTTCAATCCCTAACGCATCCTCTTCCTGATACAACTCCGCACTGTCGGCGGACAGATAATAGTTTTCGTGAAGTATAGCAGGAACGGATGGCAGGTGCAAGGGTGAAGGGGGAAGGGGGAAGGGTAAAAAATGAAAAATGAAAAATGAAAAATGAAAAATGAAAAATGAAAAATGAAAAATGAAAAGTGATAAGCTACCTGAGCATTTTGACAGCTTAAGGGGCGGCGGAAAAGTTCGAGTCAAGAACTCAATGGGTTTTTTAGAGGTGCCCCAGGGAAATTACAGGGCCTGGAAAACTATTGAGCTTACCATGTAAATCCCCAGCCTGGAGCAGAAGAAAGCTAGTTCAGGCTGGAGGGTTCATCTAACTCCTTTTTTGTCTGCCTGCCTGCGCCGAGGCTTCGGCAGGCAGGCGAAAGGCACGAACGGAAGCTACGGAAGCTATTCCCGGTTAAAGACGGCCAGGGCATCATCAGCAAATCCTGCCACATAGACATTTTTCCCATCCCGGCTTACAGCCACAGACTCGGCACCATCCAGCCCATCAACTCCTCCGCTTCCATCCTTAAAAACAGTAGAATAGCTAAGGGCCCCGGTAGTGGTATTGCGGGTAAAGACGGCCAGGGCATCCTCATTCGCTCCTGCCACATAGACATTTTTCCCATCCTGGCTTACAGCCACAAATTTGGCACCACTCAGCCCATCAACTCCTCCGCTTCCATCCTTAAAAACAGTAGAATAGCTAAGGGAGGAGGCGAGGTGCTCCGGTGTGGCCGATTTCACCCGCCCATAGAGCGGCTGTTCCGACAGCAAGGTTTGGTACTCGCTGCCATAATGTTCAATTTTCCCCTGTAAACTGTTTCGTTGAATTTCCAGTTTGGAGCTGGAGGGGCCGAGTGACAGGACTGTTCCGGCGACAATGCCCACGCCGGCGGCGATGGTTCCGGCAATGAAAGCTCCGTTCCAGGTGTCTATTGCCTTTCGGGCTTCGCTGAAGTCTGAGGGGGTTACCCCGTTGTTGTAGGTGTTTAGCACCTCCTGCCCCATGAAGGAACTGAGGATGGCGGTTCCTAGCCCTGCGGCCCCAATGCCCAGTAGGGTAACACCCAGAGTGGTGCGGGGTTTACGAGTTTTTATCTGTCTTTCCATCCTGTCGAGGGCGGCCTGGGCCCGTTCCCATTGGGTGTGGGCGGAGAGGGGCAGTTCTTCTATGAGGTGTTCGGTTCTTTGTTCACCAGCGGCATGGATGGGGCTTATGCGGGCGTTGTAGGGATCGTCGCTGCGGCTTAGGGCCAGTTGGTACTGGCCCGCCGGGGCACGGACTAGCAGGGTATTGGTGCTGCCCTTTAGGATCCTCATGGGAGCTTCCTGTCCGTCGTTCTGGTAGAGGCGGACTTCCAGGCTTACTCTGGCAGGCAGTGTTTCGGCTATTGCGGCCAGGGGCAGGCTTATTTCGGCGGCGGTTTGGGCTCCTGTATCGGCCAGGTTTATCGCCGCCAGGGGATTTTCAAGTCCGGCTATTTCCACGTTGCCGCTACCGCTCTCGAAGAGCCATGGGCCGCTTAGACGGTAATCGTAACGGCCTTCGGGCAGGGTGAACAGGGCCAGGCCGTTTTGGGCCTGCCGGGTTGTTCTATCCAGTTTTACCTCCGTTGCGGTGGGCAGGCCGCTGAAAACCGCCATGCCGAGGTGTTTCAGGTTCTCCGGTGTGGCCGATGCAACAGGGTTCACTCCGGCCTGGAGGGATAGGGCGTAGGTGCGGCTGTCGCCGCCGGGCCATTGAAATTCGGCACGGACTGTTCCCAGGTCTGTTTCACTGGCTGCCAGGTACAGATGGGGGGTGCTTCCTGCGTCCTTGCCGTTGATTTTCAGCCGGGCCTCCTCGCCAGTGCCCGATTCCAGGAGCAGGGCCGCCGTGAGTTTTCGGGGCTCCCCCTCCGATACGCTTACCAGCAAGGCTTCCCCGGAGCCGCTGGATCGGGTGAGAACGGCATCGTCCTCCAGCAGGTTCACCACTTTTGTGTCCTCTGGCTGGAGAGCCCAGATGTTTGGGTAGAGTTCAAAGGCCCTGTAGCTCAGTTCCCCAGCCAGGCCGCCGGACTGATCGGCGCTGTACACCCGATAATATTCCTCTCTCAGGGCACTGCGGTCCCCGCTTTTGAGGCTGTAGGACACGGGTATGCTGAAGGCGATGGCATCTCCGTCTTTTGCGCTGACTTCCATGGGGAACACCTTGTCGCCGATGTTGAAGGCGGCCACCTTGACGGCGGTGGAGCCGGCCCCCAGAACGAAGCGGCTGGAACTCAGTTCGGCCTTGGCCTGGGCGAGCTGTTCGCTTAATCCGGCGGTTTCCGTGCTGCGGGTTTTGTTCAGTTCCTCCCGGCGCTGTTCCAGTTCGTTTGTTTGTCTGCTTCGCACCTCGGCACTGAGTTCGGCGATGTAATCCTCGTATTCCTCCTGGGACTCAAAGGGCTCCTTGGGGTTGTTTTCCCGCAGGGCTTCCACCTGCTGGTCGTAGAGGGCCCTTACCTCGTTTTCCATGAGGCTTAGGGCTTTGTCAAAGCGGGTATTAACCTCGAAAAGGGCCGTTTTCAGGTTTGTGATGCCAATGAGCTGGTCCCAGGCACCCTCTGCGGTGCCGTCCTGGGCCTTGAGTTCCTCCAGCCGGGCCCGGCGTTCCTGCGCTTGCTTGGCCAGGACGGCCCGCTGGCCAGCCAGCTGCTGTTCCATCTGTCTCCGCAGGAACTGATCGGCTTCCTGCTGTTCCAATGTCTCCTGGGCACGGAGGGCTATTTCCTGCAACTGCTCAGACTGCATGCGCCGGGCGGCTTCTTCAGCCCGGGACCGCTGCTGCTCGGCCTCAAGGCGTCTCTTCTCTGCCTGGCTGCGGGCGGCGGCGATGGCTTTTTCCCTTTGGGCAATTTCATTCTCCAGTGCCGCAATTTCCCCGTTGACGGCACTTATTCGATTAGAGGCCCCTGCTAAATCCTTCAGGGCACCAAGATATACCTCGCCAGTGTAGGAGGCGTTGAACCAGGGGGCTTGTTTGCCGCCGGTTAATTCGCGCACGGTGCCGTTAACCTGGCGCATCAGGGCACTAACCTCCAAACCCGGCGTAACGGCGTGCTTGATAAAGGCGGCGGTGAAGGGGCTGTTGCGGCCCCGGCCGTCGGCGGCGATATTGCCGGGGCTGGTGGCAAATACAATCATGCTTCCCTTGCCGCGGCCACTCATGGCTGCCAGTCCCCGGCCGGAGGAGCTACGGCCGCTGGTGAAGAAGGGGTTGTCCCGGCAGGCATCCATTACCACCATGTTGAAGGCCGCCCGGCTTCGTTCCATGGCCACGGTAATCCGTTCCACGCTTAAACCCTGATCCATGAGTTCGTATTCATCGTTAATGTCGGCACCAACGGGGATTATGTAGTTCACGCCTTCGTGTTCCACACCATGTCCTGCATAGTAGAACAAGGCCACCTCCACTTCCCGCTGGGAGGCCGCCGCCTGAAAGGCATCCACCGCACGCTGCATTTCGCCCTTGGAGGCATCGAGGGCCCGGTTCACGGTATAGCCCAAATTCTCCAGAGTCGCCGCTATGTCCTGCGCATCGTTGGTGAATTGTAACATTAACTGTCCGCGATAAAGAGGGCAAAAGAAGTCCCATGAAACTCATTATACTACTAATTAAAAAGACAGGAGTTAACATGGGACAAGAGCATAATAGCACAAGCT
>MUIB01000157.1 GCA_002084135.1 Spirochaeta sp. LUC14_002_19_P3
GTAGCTTGTGCTATTATGCTCTTGTCCCATGTTAACTCCTGTCTTTTTAATTAGTAGTATAATGAGTTTCATGGGACTTCTTTTGCCCTCTTTATCGCGGACAGTTAATGTTACAATTCACCTAAGAGCAATTGGATTAAATTTGCATTGATTCTCATTTCATTTTCATTTATTGGATGCGCAACAAAGCCATTCTTGGTAAAACCGGCCTATTGGGAGAATACAGACAAAAAAATAGGTGTGGCAATTGTCTCTCTCCCGAAATTAACAGCGTATAAAGTTGGCAATCAAGGAGTATTGGATATGGCTATAAATGAACTAGCGGCTGGCAGTTTAGAAGCGCACTTGGCAACAATGAATACGGAGAGTTTTAATGAAACGGCGGATATTTTTGTTGAGAAACTCAATGCGTTGGGATTTAATGCTGAAAAAATTGATTCGGCCATTACGCTGGATCCGGTAGATAATAAAATATCATCTTCCAATAAAAAGAAATACTACTCATTTGATTTTAATTCCATTCCGAATAGCCAGCAGTATGATGAAATTATCTTTTTATATTTGGAAAAAGCCGGCAGCATCCGGGCCTATTACGGATTTATTCCAACAACCCCTCCAAACGGATATAGTAAAGTATCTGGCATGCTGGTTAAGGTGAGCGATTCGGAATTACTATGGCTGGCCGAACAAGAAGAAATCGTTAAAGTGGACAAGTTATGGGAGCAACCTCCGGATTATCCCAATGTTACACTTGTGGTTGAAGAAGCAATTGAAAGCGCCAAAAATTATCTCATAGACAATTTCTTCTCGCAGGATTAAGTTTAGAGGTGCCCTTTAAGTAAAAGGCTCTGCTGCCCTCCCTTCTTGCTACTGCGGGGCAGAGCCTTTTATTAACGCAGTTTTATGAACCAGAAACACATTGAGTTACAATCTATGCCTAATTCAGGACAGCAATGACAAGCGTAGCCACTGTATCCACTCCCGCCAGGCCGCGGGATAACGCCCCAAAAACCCCACCGTCATGGAACATCAAGCTCACAAAGCAAACACCCGTTCATAGCCAATCGGCTCCCCATCCGCCCCCTTCGCCAGACACGCCGTCCGGGTAATCTCCCAGCCAAGCGCCAGCGGCGGCCCCCCGATTATCCCCTCCAGCACCCGCTTAAGATTGTGATGCTGCGTTCCCCCGGCGCGGAACTGAATCCGCCAGCCCCGCCCCTCCCGCGCAATCTCTGCGTCGTTTTCCACCCCTCTCGCCGCGCATTCAGCCGCAAAAAGCTCATCCAGCCGTTCAAAATCCGCCCGCTTCGAAAAAACCGCATTCAAATCATCCCCCAGAGACACACGCCAGCGGCTGCCCCAAAACACACTCATCACCTTCGGCACCTTGCGGCCATCCTCCGCCTCCGGCAGCCACAGTGCCGCCCGCGCATAAAAACCCCCGGGCAAAGCCTCATTCAGGCGCACACGCATCGCCTCTGCATCCCCGCCCTCAAGCTCAAACGAACACACCTCACCCTCCGAAGCCATCCCCAGAGGCAGAGGCTGCGCAAACTCCAGCCGCGGCTTCGGATTGAAACCGCGGGTAAAACCCACCGCCAGCCCCGCCCTCAGCAACGCCTTCTCGAACACATTCATCGTATCCAAATGCCCCAGATACACCGCTGGCCATGTTTTTGTAAAAACAAGCAGCAGCCTCCTTCCCCCTCCCTCTTTTTTAAGGCTGACCTCTAACGCTGCCTGAGAATTGGCCTCCGGGGCGGAAATCGGTGCTGAGGACATGCCATCCTCCTCTGGTACCGGCCCATCAGAAGTCAGTATTTTCCCAAAGCCCTCAGCAGGTTCCGTATCCTCCGCCGGCCTTACCCGGACATGCTTCCCGCATACCCCGCAAAAGTCTCCGCAGGGAAAATCGCAGGGCGGGGTTAATTCCCCCCTCTCGCTACGCTGGTATTCCTTTAGTGAATACTCCCTGCGAACCCCCAAGGATACATTTTCCCACGGCAGCAAGCCCCGGTGCTCTCCGCAGCATTCCGCTTCCACATCCCAGTTTGCGCCCGCTATAGCCTCCTTCCAGGCCACCTTGTTCATCTTGTCGTCCCAGGCATCGAACTTCGCCCCGCGCAGCCAGGCATCATAGCCCAGCCGCCCTGCCCGAACATCGCCCCGCGAAAGAATCCCCTCCAGAAAGGAAACAAAAGGAGACTGAAAGGAAAAGGAAATCCGCCGGTTCACCTTCAAGCCGCGGATAAGTGCCCGTATTCGTTCCATGGCCTCTTCATCGCCAAGCTGCACCGTCCGCTCATAAGGCGTATGCGGCTTGGGAATAAAAATGCCCAAATTCACATTCAAATTCATCCGCGTCTCGCGCTGCACATAAAGCAGATAATCCACAATTTCCGCCGGATCATCCCCCTCCACAGGCAGGCCCGTCATAAAGTAAAATTTAGCCTGCCTCCAGCCCTGCTGCTTTGCCTCCTTCAGAATAGCCACAACATGTTCCGCCCCCACCTCCTTGTTAATTCCCCGCTGACCCGCCAAAGTGGGCGTTTCCACCGCGAACGTTAAACCGCTCTTGCGCACCGCCCCGAGCCGCCCGAGCAGCGACAGCGTAACCGAATTCACCCGCAGCGAAGGCAGACTGAACGAGACATAGCGATGGGCAAACAAAGAGTTAAGACGCTCCACCAGCGGCTCCAGCCCCCTGTAATCACCGGTAGAAAGACTCGAAAGCGTAATAGTCCGGTAACCGCATTCATCCACCAGAAAACCGGCCTCCTCAACGATGCGAGCCAAAGACTTCTGACGGAAAGGTCTATAGAACACCCCTGCATGGCAGAACCGGCACTTGTTCGGACAGCCCCGCATTATCTCAATAACCCCATGATCCTGCACCGGAGCCAGCGAGGGAATAGGAAAAGCCGCGGGAGGGCCGGTTTCCTCACCGAAACCCATCCACATCTGCCGTTCCGCTGCCGGTGAACCCGGTGTCCAGAAACCGGGCATAGCACCCAGCAGCACCGTAAGATCAGCGCGGGACATCCCTTCATTGCGGGCCGCCTTAAGCCGCAAAACCGAAGAGGCCAGCACCCCTTCGGCTTCCCCTATGAACACCGCGTCCACATAATCGCTCCACGGCACGGGATTCGTCATGGCCGGGCCGCCCAGCAGCACCAGAGGATGCTCCTCCCCCCTTTCCAGCCGCGAAACAGGCACCCCGCTTATATTGAGGAAGTCCAGAAAATTCGTGAAGCCAAGCTCATAGCCAATAGTAATAGCCAGCAGGTTAAAATCCCGCACCTCATAGCCGCTTTCCAGAGAAAAAAGATTTATACCGGATTCTTTCAGACCTTCGCCGAAATCCTCCGCAGGAGAAAAAGCCCGCTCAGCATACAAGCCCTCCGTTTCATTGAAAATTTTATAGAGTATCCGTAAAGCCTGATTGGACATGCCAATCTCATAAAGATCGGGAAATACCACACAGATATTATAATCATCGGGCAGAGGTTCACGGCTTACGGCACCGTATTCACCGCCAACATAGCGTCCCGGCTTTTCAGAACGCTGTAGCAGGCACCGTAATTCAGGACTGGCTAAATTAACCCGTCTCATTAGGCAAATTTATAGCTGCGGCGAAAATGAATGGACAGCAGTAGCCCCATGGCCATAAGTGCTGTCCACAGCGAAGAACCGCCATAGGAAAGAAAAAACAGAGGAATCCCGGTAATCGGCATAACCCCAATTGCCATGCCAATGTTCTCAATAACATGAAAACTTATCATTGCAGCCACCCCCACGGCGATATACGAACCGAATTTATCAAATGAGGTATAGGCAATACGCAGGGCCCGGATAATAATGTAGGCAAAAAGCGCGAACACAAACAAACATCCCAAAAAGCCAATTTCCTCGGCAATAATGGAAAAAATAAAGTCCGTACTCTGCTCCGGCAGATAGCGGTAATGAGACTGCGTGCCCTGAAGGAAGCCCTTGCCCGCAATGCCGCCCGAACCAACTGCGGTTACCGATTGAATAATATGCCAGCCAGCACCACGGGGGTCTATCTGGGGATTCAGGAACACAACCAGCCGCATCATCTGATAGCCACGCAGTACCCGCGCCGCGCCCGCAATCCCGATAAACGCCATGGAAAATACTCCCAAACCGTAAAGTATGGGCAAAAAATAGCGGCGGTGAAAAATAAACCACCCGGCGGCGGTCATAACAATTAAACCCAGCGAAGACAGAAACACAGTGCGAAAGAGCCTCATCTCGGTAAAAAGCCGAAATAAATTCAACGGCGTATCAGCGATATGCTCATTCCAGGCATATCCCAGCACACCGCTTACAATCAAAACCCCTACAGCAAGAGGAAACAGCAGTACCCGCCAGCCAATACCTGCAAAAAACGCAATCGTAAAAAGAATGGGAATATACACAAACGCAGTGCCGAGATCCGGCTGAAGCAGTATCAATCCCACCGGAACCATCGCAATAATAATGGCTCCCAGACTCTGCCGCAAATCCGATTCACCCTTGCCCTGCTCTCCGAACCACCATGCCAGCATAATGATAACAATAATCTTGCCAAATTCTGAAGGCTGAATCCCAAAACTCCCTATTCCGAGCCACGATCGGGCCCCCTTCACATAGTTCCCCGCAAAGAGCACCAGCACTAAAACCAGCAGATACCCAATGTACATGGGAATAGCCAGAGCCTGCCAGCGGCGGTAGTCTATAAAGGCAGCTCCCGCCATAAAAACAAGCCCCGTTACACTCCAAATAATTTGCTTTATCCACTCCCCCGACATCTGTTGGCTCTCAGAATTCACCCCGCTGGAATAGACAAACGCCACTCCCAGCACCATCAGCCCCACAACGCAGACGATTAAGCCAATGTCCAGCCGCTGTAAAATCAGGGAGCCTTTGCCTGTGTTCATTCTTCCGCCTCATCTGGTGTTCCTGAACCGGGCAAATCCCTGGTAGACCAGCTCCACCATACCCGACGTTCCTGCCATTCTTTTATAACATCCTCGTAGCCTTTTTTGCCAAATACCCCTTCAAAAATAATGTCCGTTGCCTTGGGAGCCCACCAATCATAAGAATCGGCGGCTTCCACCATTACCACTACAACTATTCTCTCGGCGGGGGTTTTTGCTTTGTACGGTCCGAAGGCAACAAACCAGTCGTGCCATCTGTCATCGAAACCAATTTCCCCAGTGCCGGTTTTTCCGGCCACATCCGCCGACTTGGTGTAAATCGCGAATTTTCCGGTGCCTTCGGTTATCACGCTTCTCATGGCCCACTGCAAATAGTCAAAACCCCGTTCATCTAGAAGATCGACAGTGCGCAAAATTTCCGGCTCGGTGCGCTCAACCACAACGCCAGTACCCGAACGGCGTACCTCCTTCAATATGTAAGGACGATAAATTATCCCCTTATTGGCAATTCCCGCCACAACATTGGCCATTTGCAGAGGGGTAACCAATAAAAAGCCCTGTCCAATGGATGCGTTCAGGGTATCGCCGAGAGTCCAGGGGGAGTGATAGATGCTTTTCTTCCAGTCCGCATCCGGCACAATGCCGCTGTTTTCGCCGTCAAGTTCAATGCCGGTTATCGAACCAAGCCCGAAAGCCCTTGCATAGCGGGAAATCGTATCTATGCCTAAATGTTCTACTCCAACCGTTCCAAAGTAAATATTGCACGATTCCGCCAGTGCCTCCTGAAGGTTTAAATAGCCATGGCCGCTTCGCTTATGGCACCAGAATTTCCTGTTTCCAAGAGTCATATAGCCCCGGCATAGAATGCGCTTATTCGGATCGAAGGCCTGTTCTCCCAGCAGTGCCGCTGTCATAACCAGTTTAAAGGTGGAAGCCGGGGCGTAGCCGGAATTTATGGCCCGATTGAGAAAAGGGAAATCCGAATTGAGGCTAAGACTGGCAAAACTTCCCGGACCGGGCTTCATAAACAGATTGGGGTTGAAGGAAGGGTAGGATACCATGGCCAGTATCTCCCCGGTTCCGGGCCTGAGAACAACAACAGCTCCCTTGCGGGGACCCAGAGCTTTTTCCGCCAGAGACTGAATGTTTCTGTCTATGGTAAGAACAGCATCCAAGCCATTTTCCGGCGGTATTATATCCTCCCTGCCGGATTCAAGGTATCGCCCTTTTACATCGACAGTTCGGAATATTTGCCCGTCCTTGCCTCTCAATATGCCGTCAAAGGCCTTTTCTATACCGCTTTTGCCCAGGCTTGACGTATTGGCATAGCCCTCATTGTAAAGAATCTGCAACTCTTCTATGGTAATATTCCCAACATAGCCCAGAACATGAGACAAGGAACCGACATCGTTATACCAGCGGTGAGGCTTGCTCTGCCAAAAGACACCTGGATACTCCTCCACCGATTCAGCAATTTCAACAATAGCCTTGTAAGGAATACCGCTGGCAACCTCAATGGGATTCCAGTAATTCTTCCAGTTTTGCGGCAAAGCTTCGAGAATACCATTACTGTCCATATCCAGCTTATCAGCCAGTTTCTTTGCCAGTTCTTCAGGATTTTCTGACTGGAATTCTGCCGGAACAATGTCTATGGCAAAGGAATCAATATTTACCGCCAGCGGGACATCATGGTTTCTGTCCCAGATAAACCCGCGCTGCGCCAGAAGAGGCTCCGACCGTCTTGATACAGCCTGTGCCCTGCCTTCCCATTCAAGTTTCTCAATAATCTGCAAGTTAAACAAATGGCCTATCAATACCAGAAATACAGCCAGAAACAAACCGCCGAAAAGCATCAGCCGTGTATGCAGAAACCTCTTCCCTCTTTCATCGCCTTCTATCAATGGAATCCTCCCCGACGTTCTTCCGCTGCCCTGGTAATAATATGCAGAAGCCAGAATATCAGCGGCGCAAGTAGCGCATTTACACCAGCTTCAATAGCGGCTCCCTTCAAGAATGGAGTTATCGCGCCTGGATTCAGTCCTATAATCATTTTTAAAAGATACGCTCCCCCGTACTTTAACGCTGAGGCCGCCAGAGTTATCAGTACCGGCAGAAACAAAAGCCCTGAAGTGATACTGGAATCCAGCAGGCCGGATAAATAGCCAATTATAGTATAAATAAAGGCATGAAAACCCAAAGGAGCAAGTCCCATTATATCGAAAGTAAGGCCAACAAAAAAACCAGCGATTACCCCTGTCATGCGTCCGTAGCGGCACGAAGCAGCCAAGAGCAGAACAAGAGCCAGATCGGGCACTATGCCCATGGGCATAATATCCACAAGCAGAACAGACTGCAAAACCCCCAGAGTTGAGGTAATAAAAATAACCAGTATTGTTTTCATCGTTTTTTACCCAGAATAAAAACATATTCCAGCCGTTTCGAGTCGATTACAGGCCTTACAATAATTTCCAAAGATGAAGCATACTCTCTGGACCGGACTTCCTCAACCCGGCCAATGTAAATTCCTTGCGGATAAATGGACTGCATCCCGGATGTTACGATGAGATCGTTTAAGGCAATAGAAGAACCCGCGGTTTTGGGCACATAATTCATTATCAACTCGCCGCTACTGCTTCCCCTGCCTGCTGCAAGCCCCTCAAAGCGGTTCTTTTCCAGCCTTGCGGCAACATACAAATCCGGATCGATGAGCGGACGCACCTGACAGGACTGGGAACTCACAGTAATAACCTTTCCCACCAAGCCAAAAAAACCGGATTGAAAGGCCGTAACAGTCATGCCTTCTGTTATGCCATTGTTAGAACCTTTATCCAACGTTATAGTAGAAAATAAATTAGCCGGATCGCCCCCGATTACGCGGGCCGGTATATTGTAATATTCGATATCCGCCGAGTAGCCAAGCTGGTTTTTTAATTCCGTGTTTTCCCGACGCAGTGCCAGTACTTCCCGCTCAATACCCTGATAGTCTTCCAAAGTATCGAGAAGGGCTTCATGCTGTACTCTAAGATCGCGAAGTCGGCGCAACGCTCCAAAGGCATCCCTGGAAGACTCAATGCCTTTGCCCACGGCCCGCTGAATGGAAAGAATAACCTGAATACCCTGATTCT
>MUIB01000103.1 GCA_002084135.1 Spirochaeta sp. LUC14_002_19_P3
AAGCCGCCGACAATGGCAACATTGTTTTTCATAGAAAAAGAGGCTGTATGGGTATGGGTGCCAGAGGCTACCAAGACGACATAGATTTTGCTATCTGCGGCATCACTTATGCCAGCCGTTACATCGGCAAACGAATCCGCATTTGCCCAAGAGCTGCCATCGCCTGTGCCATCGGCAGTGGCATACCTTGCCACAAGAGTTGCCCCTGCTGTGTAGCCAGAAAATACATCCTGTGCTAGCTGATCATATAAACTTAGGTCGCCAGGAATTTCGCCGCTTTGGGTAATCAGCTCAAAGGTAGGAATGCCCCATCCGGCGTAGAGAGTTGTATCGCCAGTAATTGTATCTGTTTGAAAATTGAAGAGATTTGCCGCATCGGTGGTGTCGGACGTTTTGTACCAGTTTGTAAAGGCATAGCCCTGTCGGGTTGGCTCCGCTTCCGGCTTGGTAATTAGGCTGCCCGAAGAAACAGTAAGGCTGGCGGGTGCCGAAGCTGTGTCTCCGCCGTTGACATCGAAGCTTACCGTGTAGGTTGGGTCCGCCGGGGCCTCACACGCTCCCAGGATTAGCAGGACAATTCCTGCCAGACAAGCCAAATACCGGTAGATCGGAAAACTTTTCCGGCCTGTGCAATTCAATTTTATTTTCATTTTTCGAACTCCTTTGTTCGTGGGTATATTTGTAGGATACATCTAAAGAACTGGCATGTCAAGCCTTGCTTCAAGAAAAATATCTTTTTTTTATTAAATCTATCCGTTAGATTTTTCCAGTTTTTCGCTCAACCCTATCATAAGCCAAAAATAGACGCAACCCCAATCGCGGCTATTTTCATGAATTTCTACAAAATAGTTGCTATTGAGTTACATCAGAATACATTAGCCCTTATCCTTTACAGACAAGGCTCTTTTTCAAAAACTCGTCTCAAAGCTCTCTTGCTATTTCCCGGAAGATTTGGCATAATGCCCGGAATGAAAAAGTTCATCTTTATCTGTTTGTTTATGCTAACCTTCCTCGCTGCCGTTTATGCGCAGTCTCCCGCGGAAGTTATTCACTCGCAGCAACATAATTTCATTCTCCGCCCCATCGCTGTCGGATTAAGCCGTCCCTGGGGGCTGGCCTTCCTGCCAGACGGCGGTATGTTGCTTACCGAGCGCACCGGCAGCCTGCTCCTTATCAAGAATGATAAACGCTATCGGGTAAGCGGCCTGCCCAAAGCCGCCGTAATTGGCCAGGGCGGCTTACTGGATGTCGCTCTCGCCCCCGATTACAGCAGCAGTTCCCTCATCTACCTCACCTTTGCCGAAGAGGAAAACAGTCTTTACGGCACCGCCGCCGCCCGGGGGCAATTAACCGGCACGGACAGCAGCCGCCCGAAGCTGCAGAACGTTGAAATTATTTACAGAGTATCCCCAAAGAGCGCAGGGGGGCTCCATTTCGGCTCCCGGCTGGCCTTTGACAGGCAGGGACTGCTCTACATTTCTCTCGGTGAGCGCGGCACCATGCAACGCGCCCAGAACCCCCTCGATCCCGGCGGCAGCATTGTCCGAATCAACCCCAACGGCAGCATCCCCCCCGATAACCCCTTCGCTCCCGGCAGCTCTGGAGCGGGCAAAGGTGCCCCCGAAGTGTGGAGCTACGGCACACGCAACTCTCAGGGCATGGCTATGCACCCCAACACCGGAGAAATATGGTTCCATGAACACGGCCCCAAAGGCGGCGATGAAGTCAACATAGCCCGCAAAGGGGCAAACTTCGGCTGGCCCAGAACAACCTACGGCATCAACTACAACGGCACCATTATCAGCCGCCAAACTACCGCCCCGGGAATTACCCCGCCGATTATCTACTGGGTGCCCTCCATTGCCCCATCCGGCCTCGCCTTCTACACAGGCAGCCGATTCAAAAACTGGCAGGGCAATGCCTTCGTTGGTGCCCTCGCCGGACAGCACCTGCGCCGCCTCGTTTTACAGGGCAACACCGTAAGGCATCAGGAAGTTCTTCTCAAAGACAAAATTGGCCGCATCCGCGATGTAAGAACCGGTCCCGACGGCTATATCTACCTGCTCACCGATGCCAACAAAGGCATACTGTACCGCCTGGAACCTGCTGATTAGGGCACCTCAGCACCCCCTAACCCCAATACCGGCCTTCGCCATCGCTTCCTTTATATCCGCCACCGTATAGCGCCCGGAGTGAACCATGCTTGCCACAAGGGCGGCTTCCGCCCGGCCTTTTTGAAACACCTGGGGAATATGCTCCGGCACTCCTGCGCCGCCGGACGCGACAACCGGAACGCTTACCGCATCGCCAAGAAGGCGAGTGGCCCGCAGTTCGTAGCCATTTTGGGTGCCGTCCGCATCGATGGAGTTCAAAACGATCTCTCCCGCCCCCCTATCCACCGCTTCCCGTGCCCAGGCCAGCATGTCCAGGCCGGTGTTTACCCGCCCGCCGTCGATTACCACCCCGTAGCCGGAGGGCATGGCCGGATCGGACTTGACATCCATGCCGAGAACAATGCACTGGGAGCCGTAATGGCAGGCCCCATCGCTGATAATGTCCGGCTGGCGGACTGCGGCCGAGTTCACACTTATCTTGTCGGCCCCGGCCAGCATAACCGCATTCATGTCGGCCAGGGAGCGAATGCCGCCGCCAACACAGAAGGGAATAAAAACGGTTCGGGCCACCGCCTTAACGGTTTCAATCATAATGCCGCGCTTTTCGGCGGAGGCGGTTATATCGTAGAACACCAGCTCATCCACGCCCTGAGCATAATACTCCGCCGCCATGGCCACCGGGTCTCCAATATCCACATTGCCCTGAAATTTAACGCCCTTGGTGGTACGGCCATCGCGTACATCCAGACAGATAATAAGCCGCTTCTGGAGCATTAGTCCTCCAGCTCTATGAAATTGCGCAGCAGCCGAAGGCCGTCTTTGCCGCTCTTTTCCGGGTGAAACTGCGCCCCCCAGATACGGCCCTGATTCACAGCGGCCGCAAAGGGAACACTGTGTTCGCTAATGCCCGCTGCCCAGGGATAATTATTTTCACTATCGGCGGGGGGAATGTAATAGGAGTTGGCGAAATAAAAAGAGCAGTTTTGCGGAACGCCCTTGAACAGCCCCGCCCCGCTGTGGCGCACCGGGTTCCAGCCTATCTGGGGCACCTTGAACGCCTCCCCGTTCGGAAACAGGCGCACCCGTCCCGGAATAAGGCCAAGCAGAGCGGTATCGCGCTCCTCGGAGTGCTCCATTAGCAAATGGCAGCCCAAACAGATTCCCAGCAGGGGCTTCCCGGCGGCGGCGAATTCCTTCAGCGGTTCGATTAAACTCTTTGAAGCAAGAAATTCCATCGCCTGGCGGGCTTCTCCCACACCGGGAATAATAACCTTGTTGGCCGCCATCAATTCCGCCGCCTCCGCGCTTATCCGGAACCGTGCCCCCAGATGCTTCAGGGCGTTTACAACACTGGTGAGATTGCCCGCCCCGTAGTCGACAACGGCAATCATGGCTGCTCCGCAAAGAGCGGCAGGCCGCCCGCCAGGGAGGTCAGCAAAGCCAGGCTTACAGGGGGCAGGCTTAAAATGACCCTGTCTTCAGCCGCTTCAATTTTTACTTTTTTGAGCAGGGCCTTTTCCTCCTCCAGTTTGGAACTCCCAAAGCGGGCCGCCAGAGCCAGGCGCAGCGCGGGCACGAAAGCACCAGCCAGCTCCGGATTGGATGGGTAGAAATTTAAAATGATCTTATAACCCTCTCCCTCCACCTTGTTCAGGGCAAGCGAGAGGGCATTCACCAAACCGGCCGCCGGGGGAAACATCCCGCCGATAAGCCGGGCATCGTCCATTAACAGGGCAAAATCGGCCTGAGGGGGAAGTTTATCCCAGCTCTGGCCGCCTTCATTCCTGTTGGCCGCCAGCGTGGAAAGCCGCCCCCGCGAGAGCAGAATTATCTCATTGCTTGGTGCCGCAAGACTTAAGCCCTCCGGCCCCTGCCACTCGTAGGCTGCGCTGCGCTTCCAGTCCCGGCCCAGAACGCCGCCGAGCACGCCCCGCGGCCACAGACCCAGCGCAACCGCATGTACCGGCATGGTGCTCACATTGATGCCGCCGTCTACGGTTTCCATTGAGGCGGCAAACTGTGCGGTGCGCTCCAGAACAGGCTCTATGTTTTCGGGGCTGAAACCCAAGAGAGTAAGCAGTGCCCCGGCCAGCTCCTGATTGCCGCTTACCGTAAAGCGCAGGATAAGACTGGATTCCGGCGGCAGCCAGTCGCTTAATGGGGGGTAAGGCGCCTGGGGCATGGTGCGGCAGGAGGCAAGTAGCCATGCCGCCAGAAATACGGAGAGGAGGGGCTGCTTCGCGTCCCGCCTGTGCCTTGCAAAAAGGCTGGTAGTTTTGGGGGCTTTCAAAGGGCCCTCCTTTACGGATTTTATTGTATACACTTTTTCAGTACCACCTTCACAGAGTATTCCCCCACTTCGATACATGCGGCGGAATCCGCCGGGGCAGCGGTAAAGCTGATGGCCTCGGACAGGATTTCCCCGGCGATGTAGTCTTCAAACTTGCGGCAGGCATTCTCTATGGGTTTTGGTGCGCCGAGCTCGGCGGTAATGCGGTCTATTACCTCAAAGCCCTGTTCCTTACGCAGATTTTGAATGCCACGCACCAAATCGCGGGCCAGTCCCTCGGCCAGCAGTTCGGGGGTAATTTCGGAGTCCAGGGCCACTGTAAGGGTGCCTTCATTGAACACTTTAAGGCCGGATTTTTCGCCGCGGCGCACTTCGATACAGTCTGCGGTGAGTTCGAGAACACGGCTGTCCTGGCCATCGAATTCCACTGACATTTCTCCGCCGTCCATTAAACTGCGGATTTCAGCCGAGGTGATGGACTCAATGCGGGCCGCCGCCGCCTTCATGTCCCGTCCCAGCCGCCGTCCCAGCACCTTGAAATTCGCCTTGGCACTGTACTCCACCAAATCTTCTTCGTTGTCGCGGAATTGGACGCTCTTTACGTTGAGCTCCTCTTCCAGCAGATCCGCCATTTCGCTCAGCACCGCCTTGTCCTCGGCATTTCGGGTAACAATGTAAAAGCATTTCAGCGGCTGACGGATTTTCAGCTCATGGGCGGCCCGCAAGGCCCGTCCCAAGCTTACGGTGCGCCGGGTAAGCTCCATTTTCCGTTCCAGAATGGTATCGCGGACGAAGGCGTCCGCATCCGGCCAGTCGCAGAGGTGTACGGACTCCGGATCGTTTTTGCCGCGCAGGTTTCGGTATATTTCCTCGGTAATGAAGGGCACGAAGGGCGCGGCGGTTTTAACAAGGGTAATGAGCACGGTTCGCAGTGTCGCGTAGGCATCCAGCTTGTCGGCATCCCGGCTTCCGCGCCAAAAGCGGCGGCGGGAGCGGCGAATGTACCAGTTGTTCAGGGTGTCGATAAAGGCAAGGATGGGTTCAATGGCTTTCTGAATGTCATAGGCATCCAGAGCTTCAGCTACGGCACTCACCAGAGCGCCTGTTTCCGAGAGGATCCACTTGTCCAGCGGATTGGAGGCCTCTTTCGGCGGACTTTCAGGGTGTATCCTGTCGATGTTGGCGTAAGTAACATGGAAACTGTAGGCGTTCCACAGCGGTAGCAGAATGCTCTTGAGCACCTCGCGGACACCGTTGTCGGAATAGCGCAGGCCCTCCGCCTTCACCACTGCCGAGTTCATTAAAAAGAGCCGCAGGGCATCGGCCCCAAATTCGTTGATAACTTCCATTGGATCGGTGTAGTTGCGCAGCCGCTTGGACATTTTCTTGCCGTCTTCGGCCAGCACCAGGCCGTTCACGATAACATGGCGGAAGGCGGGGGAATCGAATAAAGCGGCGGCAAGTACGGTAAGGGTGTAAAACCATCCCCGCGTTTGATCCAGCCCTTCGCTGATAAAGTCGGCGGGGAAATGTTCCTCGAACCACTGCTTGTTTTCAAAGGGATAATGCACCTGGGCGTAGGGCATGGCACCCGATTCAAACCAGCAGTCCAGCACTTCGGGAACCCGGCGCATAATGCTGCCGCAGGCGCAGGGCCAGTTCAATTCATCAACATGGTGCTTGTGAAGATCGCGGCCAAGTGCCTGATGCTTTTTGGCCGCTTCGGTGCCAATTTTGGCATACAATTCCTCCCGGCTGCCGATGCATTCCTGGGCACCGCAGTGGGGGCATTCCCATATCGGGATGGGATTGCCCCAGTAGCGGTTGCGGCTAATGGCCCAGTCGCGGGCGTTTTCCAGCCATTTGCCGAAGCGTCCGCCGCGCAGGTGTTCGGGCACCCATGCCACTTGCTTGTTGGCGCGAAGCATGGCCTCTTTAATTTCTGCAATGTCCACGAACCAGGAGGATACGGCCCGGTAAATGAGCGGGCTTTCGCAGCGCCAGCAGTGGGGGTAGGCATGGAGAATCTGTTCCCGCCGTACCAGCGCGCCAGTTTCCTTCAGCCGATTGATGATGTCCTTGTCGCAGTCCTTTACGAAGCGTCCGCCATAATCGCTTACTTCGGCGGTGTAGCGGCCTTCTTCGTCTACCGGGCATACCATGGGCAGCCCAGCGTCTTTCATAACCTGATAGTCGTCTTCGCCGAAGCCGGGCGCGGTGTGCACGATGCCGGTTCCATCCTCGGTGGATACATGCTCCCCTGTAAAGATTCGAAATGCCCCCTGCTGTTTGAGGTCAGCAAAATAAGGAAAAAGCGGCTCATAGCCCATGTTGGCCAGCTCGGCACCCTTTTTGCGCCAGATAATCCGGTACTCGTTTTCGCTCTTGTAATAATGCCCCGCCCGCGCCTCGGCAAGAATGTAAGAGGCTCCGTCGGCCTTGTCTTCAATTTTTATATAGCTAATCTCCGGGCCAAGGGAGAGGCCGAGGTTGCTTACGAGGGTCCAGGGGGTGGTGGTCCAGGCCAGGTACCAGGTATTCTCTTCGCCGTCGGCACGGAAGCGCACGGTAATGGCCGGATCGTGAACATCCTTGTAGCCGCCCAGTGTGAGTTCATGGTTGGACAGCGGTGTGGAGCAGCGCGGACAGGTGGGCAGAATGTAATGCCCCTTGTAGATGAGATGCTTGTCCCAGAGGGTTTTCACCACCCACCATATTGATTCCATGTAATCGGAGTCCATGGTTTTGTAGTCATTATCAAAATCCACCCAGCGCCCGCAGCGGGTCATTATTCTCCGCCACTCGGAGGTGTAGCGCAGCACAATGGAGCGGCATGCTTCGTTGAAGCGGTGAACACCGTACTTTTCAATTTCGGTTTTGCCTGAAATGCCCAGCTCCCGCTCCATTTCGTATTCCACCGGCAGCCCGTGGCAGTCCCACCCGAAGCGGCGTTCTACCCTCTTTCCCTTCATTGCCGCGTATCGGGGAATAATGTCTTTAATGGCTCCGGGCACAAAATGCCCGAAGTGCGGTAGTCCGGTGGCAAAGGGCGGCCCATCGTAAAACACAAATTCATCGTCGGCGGGCCGGTTGGCGATGGACTTCTCAAAGATACGGTTTTCCTGCCACCAGGCCAGTACACGCTCTTCCATCTCGGGGAAATTGATTTTTGGGTCTACACTGCTGTACACGGGAATCTCCATTTTTGTTTTTACAGGTTTTAATTTACAATGAGAAGGGGAAGGGTGGCAAGGGGATGAAGGATGAAGGGTGAAGGGTGAAGGATGAGGGGGGGATGGGGGAGGGAGGCTGGGGGAGGGAGGCTGGAGGCTGGAGGCTTTAGGCTGTAGGGATGGAAAGTTTCATATAGCGTCTCTGGAGTTCCGTGAGTATGGAGAATGATTAACTTTGTTTATTTTGCAGACAAAGGAGTTGCTTGATGAATCAGACGAAGGACAACAAATATATACAGATTCAGCATACCGGTCAGAGGAGATGGAAGAAAATGATAAAGGACAAGAAAATGAAGAGCAAGGTTCACCACAGAGCCTACAGAAACAAACCGTTAAGCGATGAAGAGAATGCCTCCAACAAAGAAAAATCGAAGGTTCGCGTCCGTGTGAAGCACGTATTCGGT
>MUIB01000041.1 GCA_002084135.1 Spirochaeta sp. LUC14_002_19_P3
CCAGCTTTAGGAAATTGACGAAGAAATTTTTTGTCGGGCGGCAAAAGCGGAGCTAGCTTAAGCTACGTGAGCATTTTGACAACTTAAGAGCGGCGGAAAAGTTCGAGTCAAGAACTAAATGGGAGTTTTTAGAGGTGCCCTTCTATATCAGAGTAGCTGGAAAAGATTCATGGAGGGATTTTCACGGGCTAGCGGGTACTGAGACTACCCATTCCCCACGGCCTTATGCTATAATAGACCCGCATGAATAATACAAAACGTGCAATTGAACTGTACAAAGCGGTCTCTGCGGAAAAAAAAGAAGGGCCGATTATGCCTTCGGACAAGACAAATCCCGGTAAAGCCGCCCGACTGATGCTACTGCTGGAACCGGATCAGGCTGCGGGGGTGCTGGAGCAGCTCAAGCCGGAGGAAGCCGAGGAACTTACCCGCCAGATTGCGAATATCCGCCGGGTGGAGGCCGTTGATGCCAGGGTGCTGCTCGATGAGTTTAGTGAGTACATTGGCGAAATAAAAGCACGGCGGGTTAATGGCGGCGTTGAGGCCGCCCGGGACATTCTTTCCCGTGCCTTCAGCGAGGAAAAAGCGGAACAGATTCTAAATAAAGCCGTGCCGGAAACCCGCCCGCAACCGTTTGCATTCCTTAACGATCTTACCAGCCACCAGCTTATCAGCCTTATGCGGGATGAGCCCCCCGACACAATCGCTCTGGTTATGGCTTATGTTACCCCCTTTCTGTCCTCCCGCCTGCTAAAATCCCTGCCTCCCCGGGAGAGAACAAAGGTGATTCTCCGTATGGGCCATACCGGCAAGATTCTCCGCGAAGACGTTATAAGCACTGAAGACAGCCTGAAAAACAAGCTGCGGATTACCGGTGTGGATGACAGCGAAGCCATCGACGGTAAAGCGGTTCTGGCTGATATTCTCCGCTGCATGGATCCGGACGAGGAGCAGCATCTGCTGAGCGAACTGGAAAAAGCCGATTCAAGCCTTGCAGAGCAGATTAAAATGCAGCTCTACACTATGGAGCTTGTGATTGAAATGCGGGACAGGGATTTGCAGACCCTGCTCCACAATTTCGCCGACAGGGACATTGCCATACTCCTTAAGGGGCAGCCCGATACGGTGAAGAATAAACTGCTTGGTTCTTTAAGTGATCGCCGACGGACGCTGGTGGAGGATGAATATGAACTTCTGGGGGCCGTGCTGAAAAAAGATGCGGAAACAATGGTAAACTTGTTTCTAACGAAACTCCGCGAGGGCGAGGAAGAGGGAACTTTTATCGTATTCCCCGACAAGTATCTCAGCTAAGGCTCTCTGCATGCAGGGAAAGGAAGGTTCTGGCACTAACCCGCTTGCTTCCTTCCCCCCTCAGCGGGTATACTCCCCCTCATGGCTTTGGATCAGTCTCTTATTCGCAATTTTTGCATTATTGCCCATATCGATCATGGGAAGTCCACTCTGGCGGATCGCTTTCTTCAGAATACCAAGCTGGTGAGCGACCGCGAGTTCCATAATCAGATGCTCGATTCCATGGATATTGAGCAGGAACGCGGCATTACCATTAAGAGCCAGGCGGTAACCCTGAACTATGAGGCTACCGATGGCAAAACCTACCGGCTGAACCTCGTGGATACGCCTGGTCATGTGGATTTTTCCTACGAAGTGAGCAGGGCTATCGCATCCTGTGAAGGGGCACTGCTGCTTGTTGATGCCGCTCAGGGTGTTGAGGCGCAAACCCTGGCCAACATGTACCTGGCTCTGGAACACGATCTGGAAATTGTGCCGGTTATTAACAAAATCGATCTTCCCAGCGCGGATGTTGAGCTGGTACGGCATCAGATAGACCATGATTTGGGGCTTATCGGGGATATGGCGGTGCCGGTTTCGGCGAAGACTGGCATGGGCGTACCGGATTTGCTTGAAAAACTGGTGGAATACATTCCGGCACCGAAGGGTAACCGCGATGCCCCCCTTAAAGCGCTGATATTCGATTCGCACTACGATGCCTATCGCGGTGTAATTATTCACGTTCGGATATTCGAGGGCACGCTGAGAGGGGGTCAGACTATACTCTTCATGGCTGGTGGTGCCCGCTACAAAGTGGAGGAAGTAGGGGAATTCCGTCTTGCACTGCTGAAAACCGATTCCATCAGCGCGGGAGAGGTAGGCTGGTTCATCGCCGGGATTAAAAACATTTCCGACATACGTGTAGGCGACACTGTAACCGATGCGGCCCGAATGGCGGACAAGCCCCTGGCTGGTTTTCGGGAAGTGAAGCCCGTGGTGTTTTCGTCCATCTATCCCGTGGATACAAACCAGTACGAGGAGCTCTTATCCGCTTTGGAGAAGCTGAAACTTAACGATGCCGCTCTTATCTGGGAAAAGGATTCATCCATGGCACTGGGCTTCGGATTCCGCTGCGGCTTTCTTGGACTGCTGCATCTGGAAGTGGTGCAGGAGCGCCTGGAGCGGGAATTCGGCCTGAACATTGTGCTCACCAGCCCATCGGTGCGCTACCGCATTACCCCCAAGCGCGGCGAAACCTATTTCCTCGATAACCCGGCGAATTTCCCCGACATTGCAACGATTGAAAGCTCCGAAGAACCCTATATAAAAGCATCCATAATTACTCCGGCGGAATTTTTAGGATCTTTGATGTCTCTGTGCGTAAGCAAGCGGGGGGTACAGAAGGCTCTTACCTACCTTGATAAAACCCGTGTGGAACTCGTTTACGACATGCCCTTAAGCGAAGTGCTGTTCGACTTCTACGATAAACTGAAATCCGTGAGCCGGGGCTATGCCTCCTTCGACTACGAAGTAACGGGATATCAGATAACGGATTTGGTAAAGATGGACATACTGGTAAACTCCGAGCCGGTAGATGCCCTGAGTCAGCTCGTGTTCCGGGACCATGCCCAGCGCCGAGGGCGGCAGGTATGCAAAAAGCTTCAAGAGGAAATACCCCGCCAGCAGTTTAAGATACCCATTCAGGCTGCTATTGGCGGCGGCATTATCGCCCGGGAAACCGTAAATGCCCTGCGCAAGGATGTAACGGCCAAGTGCTACGGCGGTGATATTAGCCGCAAGCGCAAGTTGCTGGAAAAACAGAAGGAGGGCAAGAAGCGCATGAAGATGGTAGGCAATGTAGAACTGCCCCAGAGTGCCTTCCTTGCCGTGCTGCGCACCGACGATACGGAGAGTTAAGGAGGAAGATATGAAGTCCAAGCCCACCGGAGAGGTGCGTACCCGTACCCTGCCCGGCGAAAAGCATACCCCTTTCGGACTGGCCTGCAAGCTCAGTGCCAGAGTTATACTGGAGTCGTCATCTCTGTCGCGGGGACGGGAGCGCTACTCCGTGCTTCTCGTGGAGGAAGCCTTTCAGGTGCGTCAGGAAAAGAATGAGGTTTTTTTGATTCAGGGAAAAGAACGCCGCTCCATGGGGGAACCGGAAGAGGACATTCTGGATGTAATCCAGGAAATTGCGGAGCGTCAGGGGGAAGGCGTGTATGAGTTTCCTTTTCCTGCGGGCGGTATTGGCTTTCTTTCTTTCGAGTTTGCCGCTTTTTGCGATAAGATGATCTTCCCCCGGCGGGAGGATCCGCTTGGCCTACCCCTTGCGGCCTTCATATTCGGCCATATATACGTTATTTTCGATCATTACACCGATCAGCTGCATCTCATTGCTATTAATTATGGTGAAGATGATACCGATCTGAATGAAGCACTGAACCGCACCGAGGCGAAGATACGGGACATGAATTTCAACTACATGATGGAGCAGCCTTCTTCCTATCCGGCCATTATCGCGTCCAGCCGCGAGGAGAGCGAAGCATACAAGGAAGCGGTTAGAGCCGTCCGACAGGAGATAATCAAAGGCAATCTCTTACAGGCTGTGCCTTCCCGACGGCTGGAAATTGCCACCGGGATGCCGGGCCTGGAAGCTTACCGGGCCCTGCGCAGCTCGAATCCTTCGCCCTATCAGTTCTTTCTGGATTTCGGCCCGTATCAGCTTTTCGGGGCTTCGCCGGAGGTGCATGTAAAGGTGAAGGAGGGCCGGGTTATTCTTCGCCCTATCGCGGGAACGCGGCGGCGGGGTAAAAATGAGGCCGAAGACCGCGCCCTGGCGGCCGAACTGCTGGCGGATGAAAAGGAGCGGGCGGAACATTTAATGCTGGTGGATTTGGGCCGAAACGATTTGGGGCGCATCTGCAAGGTGGGATCGGTGGAAGTAACGGAAATGATGACGATTGAAAAATATTCGCGGGTTATGCACATTGTGAGCCAGGTGGAGGGTGAGCTGGCCGCAGGCAAAACCGCGGGCGATGTAATCCGCGCTACCTTCCCCGCCGGTACGGTGTCCGGGGCACCGAAGATTCAGGCGGTGAATACTGTGGCCGCTATCGAAAAAATGCCCCGCTCCTTCTACGCCGGTTTGGTAGGCTATCTGGAACCAGGCGGGGTTCTGGATACCTGTATTACTATCCGAAGTGCTCTTAAGAAGGAGAACCGCCTGTTCCTTCAGGCAGGGGGCGGTACTGTTTATGACTCCAATCCTGAGCGGGAGCTTGAGGAAACCAATGAAAAACTGCGCGCATTGGCATTGGCCGCCGGGGTGGAGGTGTAAGGGCACAATTTAGCACTTTGGGTGTAGAGGGAGGTGGGTAAAGCCTGTTTATACAGGGCACCTACAGCGAAAGGAATAGCAGGAACGGCGCCAGTGGTGAGGCAAAATATCCAGTGGGGCTGGCGGGCTATTTTATTCCAAATGCATCCAAAATGCTATCCGCTACGGATGCTACAACTTTATCGTTGATGTAGTTGGGATCTTGCAGTTTGGCTTTTACTTCTTCTACACGATCCATCCGGATGTCTGGAGCCGCATGGACGATGTCTGCGGTTTGCTGCAGGGCGGCGGTACGCCTGGCTTCTTCGGATACGGTAACACTATCCGCTTTCGCCGACTGAACGGCTTCTGCGGATGTTTTGGTTTTGTTTATTTTGGTAGCCGGTTCAACCGGTCCAAGCCTCTCAATGGTCATGTTAGCTCCTAATTCCGATATTTACAGTATCGGCAATGCTCCTATAATCATAACAGCACGAAACGGAAAAAACTTTGTCTTTATACGAAAGAGCTCTTTATTCCTTCTCCACTAAAAGAGCTATCTCTCCTTTTATTTTATCACGCTTTTGAAAAAGAGTCAAGAGCTCTTGGGGGCTTCCGGATAGAAATTCTTCAAATTTTTTTGTTATTTCCCTTCCCATAAAGATATTGCGTTTCGGCGCAAGGGTGTTGAGTTCTTCAAGGAGTTTAATAATGCGATAGGGGGATTCATAGAGTATGAATGCGCTTGATTCGTTAAGCAGTTCCGTGAGGCACTTACGGCGTTGTCCGGATTTGGGAGAGAGGAAGCCTTCAAACCGGAATCCTTTGCCGATGGTGCCGGCAGTGCTTATCAGGGCGGTTACGGCGGATACGCCCGGTATGGGCACGATGCTGTGCCCGGCTTCACGGACGGCCTGTACCAGTCGGGCACCGGGGTCGCTTATACAGGGTGTGCCGGCTTCTGATACATAGACGGTATCCTTACCCTCGTCTAGCAGTTTTATGATGCCTTTGGCGCTTTCTGCTTCATTGTGCGCCCGGCAGCTTAGAAGCCGGGAGGGGCTGATGTTGTAGTGGTTGAGGAGCTTGCGGGTTTGTCGGGTATCTTCGGCGGCTATAATTGCTGCCTCACGGAGTATGCGCACAGCCCTGTAGGTAATGTCTTCCAGGTTGCCTATCGGGGTTGCGGCGATGTAGAGTGCTGCCATGGGGAGCTTTATCCTTTATGAAAGGCTGGGGACGGCATTGGCTTGCTCCGGCTTTCCATGTCTGTTATCAAATCCAGGCGTGTCTGATGCCGTCCGCCTTCAAACTTTGCATCCAGCCATACGGAAACGATCATTTTGGCTAAATCTTCGCCGACAACTCTTGCTCCGAGAGCGAGAACATTGGCGTTGTTATGCTCGCGCGACAGCTTTGCTGTATAGCAATCGCTACAGACAACGGCTCTGATGCCCTTTACCTTGTTAGCGGCTATAGAAATGCCTACGCCGCTGCCGCAGAATAAAAGCCCCAGATTTGCCTTGCCGCTGATAAGCAGATCGCAGGCTTTGAAGGCGTAAACGGGATAATCGCAGCGTTCTGCATTATGGGTGCCTGTATCAATTAATTCATAGGGAAAGTTTTGCAGATACTCCATAACGGCTTTTTTCAATGGGAATCCAGCATGATCGCTGGCCAGTGCTAAAATCATGTATTACCTCTTTGTTTGCGGCACCCAACAATCCTTGCTGGATTCTTTAAAGATACCCGTACTGTATTTCTGATAAATATTCTCCCGGCATTCTGATGCCTTCGCGAAGTATTCTATCCACAATTGATTTGAGAGAATAATCCGAATAGTTAAATTTTCTTACCTTGCCCCCCGAAGGTTTCCAGGCCAGGTTTTTGAAAATCATAAAACCGTTGATGTTAGTTTCAAAGATAAATATTTCATTGAAAAGCGGCAGTTTCATGGCTTTTTGGGCATTGCCCTGATTCATAATCCAGTAGGAAACATTTTCATTGATGCTTAAGCGGCGCATTCCATCCATTTTGTAATCAATGGTAATGTCATTATCTCTCCGTTCCATGGTATTGATAAGCGGATTCAGTACCAAAGGGTTGAGGCTGAAGAGGTAAAAACTGGACGAGTTTATGCCCAGGACGATGTCCTGTTCCTGGGTGTGTTCAATAACATAGCGGGCAGCTTCACGATGGGATGGAGGCTGTGTGTAGAAGGCGTTAAAAAATAAGGCTGATATCATAACAGCGGTGAAGAGCAGGGTGCTTAGCTTCGAATGTTTTGAAAAAAATCGGTTTTCCAAATCTACAAGTGCGTTGGAAGTTAGCATAAGTGCCGGTATAACCAAGGGATAGACATAGATTGCGCTGCGAGTACCGATTATCATATAGGCTACTGTGCCGGCAAGAAATCCCAGAAGAAAGAAGTTATCAAGGGCTGTTTTCAGAAAAGATTTTTTAGCACGGAAAATTTTGACAATATAATGCAGCAGTCCGGCAGCAAACAATAAAGCGGCGGCTGTACCCAAGGCATGGAAAAGCATTATTACCACCCGTGGTATTTTTTCCCACCACAGGATACCTTCTATTTTTACCTGAAAAAACCGGTCGAGAAATTCCGGGCCCTGAATGAGCAGGGATAGTCCCAGAGGCAAGAAACCGCAGAGGATGAGTAGTCCTCCAAAGACGATGTCTTTCACACGGGGCTGTATTGTTTTCCAGTGCCGCAGGATAATTGCCAGGTGGAGAACAAAGAGAGGGGCAAAAGTGTATTTACAGGTGAGGTTCAGGGCATAGAACAGCAGGGAAAGATAGACATTCTTACGGCTGTAGTTCCTGGTTAAAAAGAAAAGTGAGAGGGCGTAAAACAGGGTGCACCAGCTGTCGCCAACAGCAGTGGAATTGCGATAGTAAAAGAGCGGGGTTGTAAAGATTATTATAATAAAAACCAACGCTGCTCGTTTACCGAAAAGGCTGTAGGCAGAGCGGTACAAAAAATATCCTGAAAAGGGAATGGTTATTATCGCTACAAGACGCATGGCCATATCCATGGGCATGCCTATAAGGTAGGACAGCGGCAGGGTGAAGATGCTATACATATAGTTGTGCATAGGGCCGTTCATCCCGCTGTCGATCCATATCAGTTCAGGGAAATTTCGGGTAAGCGCCAGGTTCTGCAAAAACTGATAAATATCAAATACATTATCAGCTTCGTCAACATCGTCAAAACCGGTAAAGACCCGGCGCATCAGCAGGAGAAGCATCAACCCCAGTATAATTATGGCTGGATCAACCTGCTGTTTCTTATTGATCATAGACTGCTCCTCTTTGCAGTTTATTTTTGGGCTGTCCTGAAAAAACACTTTGGGACATCAAGGGCATTTTAAGCTGTATTTCCAAGCCTGTTTATGAAAGGCAGCAACGA
>MUIB01000015.1 GCA_002084135.1 Spirochaeta sp. LUC14_002_19_P3
TACAAGGCGGCAAAAGCGGAGCGTAGCTGGGCTACGTGAGCATTTTGACAACGCAGTAGCGGCGGAAAAGTTCGAGTCAAGAACTAAATGGGGTTTTTAGAGGTGCCCTTCATTCAGCGGGAACTGTCCTGGAACCAGTTCAACGTTAGAGTGCTTCAGGAAGGACTCAGAAACGATACCCCGCTTCTCGACAAGCTGAAATTCATCGCCATAAGCAGCTCAAACTACGACGAATTTTTCAAGGTTCGTGTTGCCCGGCTCATGCGCGAAATTCTGGAGGGGGATCATCCCAAGCCGCCGGATAATGAACGGCCATCTGAAATACTCTCAGAGCTTCTCTTTTCCATACATGAAACGGTTAATACGATGACCATGGCCTTCACGGAGGAAATTCTTCCCCGTCTGGAAACCGCCGGAATAGCCATACTCCCTCCCCATCGCTGGCAGGAAGAAGAAACGGCCAGAGCAAATAGAATCTTTCACGATGAACTCATCTGTACCGCCGCACCAATAGCCGTGGCAGATGCCGATTCCATCAGTGAACATGTTATACGGGAAGGAATTCATGGCCTGTTTCGCCTTAACAACGGCAAGCTCGCCTTCGTTTCAATTCCTGAAAATTTGGAGCGGTTCCGGGAAGTACCTGCTGCGCCAAACACACGAAAATTCATACTTTTGGAAGATATTCTTCTAAGCAAAGCCGATGATTTTTTTCCCGGAAGCAGCATCCAAACCCGCTGCCTGTTCCGAATTACCCGCGATGCCGACATGAATGTCAACGAACAAAAGGATGAAGATTTTATCACTGCGATGGAAGAAGTTCTGGAACACCGCAAGTCCAGCTTTCCCGTGCGGCTTGAAACCTGCGGCGATGAAGAATTAGCCAATACGCTGCGGCAAATGATAAGCCTCTGTAAGGCAAACCATTTTCACTCAGCCGCCCCCCCCGGTCTTAAAGCCTTTCATACCATAGCCAGTCTTGTTGGGTTCGATCACCTTCGCTGCCCCCGCCCCGTGCCGTCCATGCCTCAGGACATCGGCGGCGGCGAAGACATCTGGGAAATTCTCAAAACCCGGGACATACTCCTCCATCATCCTTATGAATCATTTGCCCCCGTAATCCGCATGGTAGAAACCGCCGCCGAGGACCCAAACGTGCTGGCAATAAAAATGACACTCTACCGCACCAGCGGCGACTCTCCCATTGTGGAAGCCCTTATCAAAGCCGCCGAAAACGGCAAACAGGTAACCGTACTCGTTGAACTCAAAGCCCGATTCGATGAAAACGCCAACATAAACTGGGCTCTCAGGCTCCGCAAAGCCGGTGCCATTGTTATATACGGCCTCGTTATGCTCAAGGTTCATGTTAAGGCCCTTATGATAGTTCGCCGTGAAGAAACAGGCATCCACCGCTGCGTCCATCTGGGCACTGGCAACTACAATGATACCACTGCCGCCCTCTACACCGATATGGGGCTCATAACCGCAAAGGAAAACTACACCCGCGACACCGCCCTCATGTTCAATGCCATAACCGGCTACTCCGCCCAGCCTCAGCTTCACACACTGTTTATAGCTCCCTTCACCCTCCGGCAGGAAATAAACCGGCTCATACAGCATGAAATCAGACGCGCCAAGTCCGGTGAAGAGGCCTGGATAATGGCCAAAATGAACGCACTAACAGACCCGCAAATTATTGACACTCTCTATGCTGCCTCCACTGCCGGAGTAAAAATAAACCTTTGTGTTAGAGGAATTTGCTGCCTTTTGCCCGGTGTAAAAGGGTTCAGTGAAAATATTCGGGTTATCAGCATTATCGACAATTTCCTTGAACACAGCCGCATATACTGCTTCCACGGCGGCGGAAACCAGAAAGTATTTCTCTCCTCCGCCGACTGGATGACCCGTAACCTCGACCTGCGCGTAGAGCTTCTTTTTCCCATTGCCGACAGCACCCATAAAAAACGTGTTAAAACCATTCTCGAAAGCTGCTTCAAAGACAACACCCATTCATGGGAGCTGCGCAGTAACGGTACCTGGAAACAAAACCGCCCAAAGAAAAAAGACAAGCCCTTCCGCATTCAGGAACACCTCCTTGCCGCCGCTGCCCAGACGGCCAACAACGAGGAAAGCACCCGTAAGCAGGCACTGAAGGTGCGCCGTGAAGAGATTGACCTTATTCCGAACACCAACCCCGCCTTGGGACTGTAATGAAGACGGCTTTCTTCACTTCGGTGAAGGGTACCTCTAAAAAGAATATTAAATTATCAGCGGATCCCCCTTAACATTAAAAAATTAGTAATTTATACTAAGCGGCGGAGGTTGCTATGAAAATTATATCAGTAGGCGGAGTGGCAGGCGGAGCCAGTGCGGCTGCCCGATCACGCCGGTTAAACGAGAATGCGGAAATTATCATTCTGGAAAAAGGGCCCTATGTGTCCTATTCCAACTGCGGGCTGCCTTACCATATATCTGGTCAGATAGCCGCAGCCGACGATCTTCTTCTGGTAAGCCCGGAGTATTTCAAGAGTCATTATAACATTGAAGCCCGTGTTCAGAATGAAGTTATCGGGGTGGATACGGCCAAACAGGAATTAAAGGTAAAGAATCATGCCGATGGTTCCACCTACACCGAAAGCTATGACAAGCTGGTGCTTTCGCCGGGAACTCTCGCGGCCATGCCCCCCTTTGCGGGAAAGGACAAGATTAACATCTTTACCCTGAAAACTGTGCCCGATTTGAAGAAACTGATGCAGTTTATCGAATCGAAAAAGCCTCAGCACTTTACGGTGGTTGGCGGCGGGCTGATTGGCCTGGAATCGGCTGAAAACATGAGGCTTCGGGGCTTGAATGTGACTGTTGTTGAGGGCGCAAAGCATATTATTCCTTTTGTGGACAGGGAAATGTCATTTTTTGCCCAGAAGGAGTTAATGGATAACGGGGTGGAAGTGATCGTTGACGATCTTGTCGAGTCCTTTGATACGAATCTGGTTAAGCTGAAATCGGGCAGAACCATTAAAACTGACGGAGTGGTTATGTCGGTGGGTGCCGTTCCATGTACCGGGTTTCTTAAGGACAGCGGCATAAAGCTGGACGCGAAGGGCTATATTGAGGTTAATGAGAATTTTCAAACCAATGCAAAGAATGTGTATGCGATAGGAGATGCCATTCAGGTTTCCCACCAGATATCCGGTGAGAAGCTGCCATTGGCCATGGCTGGCCCGGCCAACAAGCAGGGGCGTTTTGCCGCCGATCATATTTCCGGCAAGAAGGTTGTCAATAAGGGATATATCGGCAGCGGAGTGGTGAAACTCTTTAAGCTCAACATGGCTCATACCGGCCTGAGGGAAGAGGAAGTAAAGCGGCTGGGCAAAAAATATGGCGTGGTTTACGCCGCCCCTCCCGGCATTGTCGGGCTTATGCCCGGAGCTTGCCTGCTGTTCTCCAAGCTAATATTTGAACAGGGTTCCGGGCGTGTTCTGGGTGCTCAATTCTGCTCCAAAGGCCAATCGGACAAGCGGGCGGATATTATAGCCACGGCCATTAAGGCCAACATGACCGTATACGATCTTCTGGATCTG
>MUIB01000001.1 GCA_002084135.1 Spirochaeta sp. LUC14_002_19_P3
CTTTGCTGAACTCCTACAGCGGTATGGCGGCCTGTGCGGCAGGTTTCGTGATAGAAAATAATGTGCTTATTGTTTCGGGTGCTCTGGTGGGTTCGAGCGGTATAATCCTTACGAATATTATGTGCAAGGCCATGAACCGTTCGCTGTCCAATGTTCTCTTCAGCGGATTTGGTTCCGGTGCGGGTACGAAGAAAGCGGCCGGATTCACGGGCGAGGCGAAGCCCATTTCGGTGGGAGATGCCTATCCCATCCTGGAAGCGGCTCAGAATGTGCTCATCGTGCCTGGTTACGGTATGGCGGTGGCTCAGGCCCAGCATGCCGTTCAGGAACTGGCGATGCTGATGCAGGAAAACGGTGCGGAGGTGAACTTCGGCATTCATCCGGTGGCGGGCCGTATGCCGGGTCATATGAACGTACTTCTGGCAGAGGCAAGCGTGCCTTACGATCAGCTCAAGGAAATGGACGATGTGAATCCGCTGATAGAAACAGTGGATGTGGCTCTGGTAATCGGTGCCAATGATGTGGTAAACCCCGCTGCCCGCACGGAGGAGGGCTCTCCCCTTTACGGTATGCCAGTTATTAACGTGGATAAGGCCCGCACGGTTATCGTTTTCAAGCGTTCCCTGAACCCCGGTTTCGCCGGTGTGGATAATCCTCTCTTCTTCGGCGACAATACCCGTATGCTTTTTGGGGATGCCAAAGCCTCGCTTCAAGGACTTGTGGCGGAGTTTAAGGGATAGGTTTTCTTCATACGGTAAAACTCCTCTCTGTGTCGACTGTATGGCTGACATGGGGGGCAGTTTTTGCAGGGAATGGGAAATAGTGTTATGCTTGGGGACTGCATCTAAAGACGGGGTAAGGATCAAAAAATCCGCAATCTGATATATTGCTATTTGAAAATTTTGTAGAGGGATTGTTTCAAGGTGGATAACGATGAAAACTGAAAACATACCATCCGAATTAAACCGTGATAAGCTGGAAGACATGTACACAAAGATGCTGCTAATCCGCTATCTGGAGGAGAAGGTGGCTTACTTTTTTACCCGCGGTATGATTCATGGCACAACTCATCTTTATATAGGAGAAGAAGCTGTTGCAGTTGGCGCTATTGCCAATTTGAATACGGACGACTGGATTACCAGCACTCACCGCGGTCATGGGCATACTATTGCTAAGGGACTGGATGTCAATCTGATTATGGCGGAGCTGCTGGGACGGAAAACCGGGTACTGCAAGGGCAAGGGCGGTTCCATGCATATTTCCGATATTAGCATGGGGCATCTGGGGGCCAACGGTATTGTCGGCGGCGGACTGCCGATAGCCACGGGCGCGGGCCTAACGGTTAAGCTGAGGAAAGAATCGAAGGTTGTTATTTGCTTTTTTGGGGACGGGGCAAGCAATCAGGGTGTTTTCCATGAATCGCTTAATATGGCTTCCATCTGGAAACTGCCGGTTATTTATATATGCGAGAACAACCAGTACGGCATGTCCATGAGTCAGAAGAAATCGACGAATATTGAT